>DAOUBX010000261.1:0-25602 GCA_034432445.1 Anaerolineales bacterium | reverse complement strand
CTTGCGACCGGTTTCCAGCTTGAGCCGGCTCTGCAGACGCCCTGGCCAGCGCAGCCTTAAGTGCCCGGCACCTAGGGCTGAATAGTTACGTCAAAAGAGGCTTTGATGTGGCAAGTGCTGTGGAGCGTTGTGCTGCTGGCGGCCGCCGCTCTGGATGTGCACCAAAGACGTATTCCTGATTGGCTGTCCGTGGGCGGCGCGGTGTTGGCCGTGGTATGGGCAGTGCTAGATGAGCCGCAGACCGCTGCGCTGGCCATGCTGGGCGGACTGACTGCCCTGGCCATCTGGGGGCCGGTTTATCTGCTGGGACGTCGCTGGCCGGGCGCCGGCGCAGAGGGTGCCTTTGGCCTGGGCGATGTCAAGCTGGGCGTCCTAGTCGGTGTGGTTTGCCGTTGGCCGCTGGCAGCGCCGGCCCTGGTGCTGGCGCTGAGCACCGGTAGCCTAGCGGCGCTGGCCTTGCTGCTCTGGCAGCGTCGCCGCGGCGTGTACAAGCGAACCGCCACGATGGCGTATGGCCCCTATTTGGCGCTTGGCGGATTGGCGACGCTGTGGTGGACCTGGGCCGCCGAACGACTGGCGCTGGCCAGTCCGTTCTGAGCACATGGCGCAATGATAGCGCGCAGAGTAGGATGAAGCATGAGCAACAACTTCGACATCACGATCGGCGAGAAGGCCGGCGCAGTCTACCCGGCGATTGCCGCCTATGCGCCGCTGGGCCAGGCGAGTGACCAATTGGCAATCGATCCCAAAGCACAACCGCTGGCCGATCTGCTGGAGTGGGCGGCGCGCGGAGTCGCAGCCAGCAGCGCCAACCTGGACAAAGCGGAGGAGCTCGGTCAGGCGCTGTATCAGGCCCTTTTTGGCGGCCGTCTAGGCGACTTTCTGCGCAGCGCGCTGCAGGATGCCGAGGGTAAGCACATGCTCCTGCGCCTGCGCCTCAGCAGCAACGACCTCAGCCTCCTCTCGTTGCCCTGGGAGTTTCTGTATGATAGCCAGCGCAACCGGCTGTTTGCCGTCGACGAGAACACGCCCTTTGTGCGCTTTCTCAGCGACTACGCCACCTTCGGTGCCGTGCAGAGCCTGCACGCGCGCTTGCCGCTGCGCATGCTGATGGTCGTGCCGGCCGTGACCGACCTCGATGTGCAGGGGGAGATCGACCTGGTGCGCCAGGCGCTACAGCAAGCGGGCCTACTCGGTCAGCGCGTTGCTTTGGAAGTCTTGGGCGGACCTGGAGAAACGATCACCCTGGAACGCTTGCGCCAGACTCTGCAGGACGACGCTGAGGGCTTCGACATCCTGCATTTCTCCGGCCACGGCGACACCGAGGGTGGCCGCGGCAACCTGCGCTTCAACGACGAGGGGGGCAGCGAACAGTGGATTAGCGGCGGAACCCTGGCCCGCCTGCTCAAGCGCTATACCCAGGCGCAGAACCGTCCCCGACCGATGCGCCTGGCGGTGCTCAACGCGTGTGAGGGCGGCGTCAGCGCGCCGAAAGTCTACGGGATGCGCTCGCTGTTGGGGGTGGCGCCAGCGTTGATTCAGAACGGCTTTGCCGCAGTAGTCGCCATGCAATACAAGATCCTCGACAAGGCTGCGCTCGCTTTTGCCCAGGCCTTCTACCGAGCGCTCACAAGCGACACAACCGCCGGGCTGGTGGACCTGGCTGTGACCAGCGCGCGCGCGGCGCTGTCCGGGGAGTTCGAGGGGCATCGCAGCTTCGCCACACCGGTGCTGTTCCTCCACACCGCCGATGGTCGCATCTTCGACCTGGCAGAGCAGCCCGTGCAGGGGACTGAGGCAGTCATTCCCACAACACCGACCATCGTCGCCGACCTGACTGCTGAGGAGGAAAACCTGCTCCGCCAACACTCCTTCGAGACGCCGGCTTCCATCGCTAACGCCATAGGCAGCAAGCAGAGCCTGCTAACCAGCGCCCGCTTTAACGCTGCCTATTACCGCCAACAGATTCTGGAAATGGCTGGCAGCGCGCCACCCTATCTGCACGGCCAGCTCAATCAAACGCAAGCCGAGATGGAACGCACTTTGCAAGAGCTTGCAGCGTTGACCGCGCTGCAGGATATCATCGACCGGGTGCAGATTCCTGACCAGATGCCCCTGACCGATTTCCTGAACGGCAGGCTGAGCAACGAAGCCTTGGCGCTGTTCATAGGCCCTTTGCAAGGTGACTTCGACGACTTGGCGGTCATCAAGGCCATGCGCCAGCAGTCGCCTGCGTTCGCACGGCGCCTGGCGCAACGCTTGCTGCACAATCCCCTGGCCAGCGACGGCGAGTTAGCTGCGGCGGCGCGCCGCCGCATTCAAGCTTTCGTTGCTCAGCCCGGCAATGGCCTCATCTCTCTGCCAAACGGCAAATATCGCCGGGTGTCGTAGGATTTCCGGCGTGAGGAGATCCGAGCACGGTTGCTCGAGCACCGGCGGCCGCTAAGCAGCAGTGGGTAAAAAGAAGGGGGGAGGTGCAGAGGTCTTGCCCAAACGCTTGTCGATGGCCCAGCCGACGACAGTCTGGTCGCGCCATTCATGCTCGACAACGCCGAAGCACATCGACCGCTCGTGTCCTTTGCCGGCTACAAGCACCACGTCGCCGGGTGCGGCCAGAGCCACGGCGCGCTCAATGGCTGCGGTGCGATCGGGGACGATGGTGTAGTCTTGCTCGCGCCGGCCACCAGCGCGCAGCGCGCCTTCTTCCATTTGCGTCAGGATCAGGTCAAGCGGCTCTGTGCGGGGGTCTTCCGCCGTCAGGATGGCGAAATCGGCCAGCCGGACGGCAGTCTCGGCCATCAGGCCGCGTTTCTGGACATCACGCAAGCCCGCGCTGCCAAAGACGGCAATCACCCGGCCGGCCGTCATGGGGCGTACGGCCTCGAGCGCACGCGCCAGGGAGACCGGTGTGTGTGCGAAATCGACGATGGCCAGAAAGTCCTGCCCGCGATCGATGCGCTCCATGCGCCCATCGACGCCGGTCAAGCTGGCCAAGCCCTGCGCCATGGCATCCAGCGACAGCCCCACGGCCAGACCGGCCCCCACAGCCGCCAAGCTGTTGTACACGTTGAAGGGGCCGACCAATTGCGTTGCCAAGTGTTGCTTGCCGGCCGGTGTGTGCGCCACAAAAGTCGTACGGTCTGGTCGGTAGTCGATCTGATCGGCGAAGAGATCTGCTGCCGTGGACACGAGGCTGTAGCTTAAGCGTTGCTCGGCCCAAATGTCCCGCAGGTGGGGGTAGGAGGCGTCGTCGGCGTTGAGCACAGCCACCTTCGGCTGGCCCGCTTTGCGCACCGCAGTAGCCAGGCTGTGGAAAAGCAACGCCTTGGCCGCCAGATAGGCGTCCCAGGTGCCGTGATAATCCAGGTGCTCGTGCGTGACGTTGGTCACGACAGCCACATCGAAATCGCAGGCTGCTACACGACCTTGGTGCAGTCCATGGGACGTGGTCTCCAGAATAGCTGCTTGACAACCAGCCGCTACCATCTGCGCCAGATAACGTTGTACGTCAGGCGCGTCGGGGGTGGTCACGTGTAGGCCGGTGTCCAGATCGGCGTCGCCGATGTGGGCCCCAATCGTCGAGATCATGCCGGCCGGGCGACCTGCGGCACGCAGCATCCGATAAATGAGGTTGCAGGTGGTCGTCTTGCCGTCCGTCCCGGTCACGCCAATGAGGCTGAGCTGGCGGCTGGGAAAATGGTGCAGTGCGGCTGCTAGCAGCGCCAACGCCATCCGTGCCTCGGGCACGCGCACGTAAGGGACAGCTAAGTCAGGGACGACATCGGTACCCACCACGCCGACGGCGCCACGGCTAATAGCGTCACGAATGAAGCTATGGCCGTCCACCGTTGCGCCGCGCACGGCCACGAACAGCGCGCCCGTCGTCACCTGGCGCGAGTCGGCGGTGACCAGTGTGACCGCGGTGGCGGGCAACGGGCGGTCGGTCGCTGCCTGCGGCAGGGCAGCGATCAGGTCAGCTAAGAGACGCGCCATTGCTGTGCAGCCGCAAGCATACGCCGGTCACCATGGTAAGCAGCTCGATCATGCGCATACATGGCTTATCACTCCTCTCTTTGACTGGCGCCAGAGGTAGAATGCGCGCTGTGACGGTGTTGGCCGGTGTCCACGCGCAAGCCTTGCCAGTTGCATTGGTCGCCGCTGCACTTGTAGCGATGTACGGGGACAATGATGGTGCTGAAGACACGGTCAAAATACTTGCGATGAACCCGCATCAGCGACCGGCCGCAGCGCGGACAAACGCGGCTGGTGAATCGGGGAGAGTGTTTGAGGCGCCAACGCAGCCGCCAGACCGCCAAAACAAGCACCCCTCCCACCAACAACAAGCCCACTATGTCGGACACGGAACCGGGAATGATCGCCCGGGCGAAGCGCGTCAAGACATCGCCCAGAACCGATGCAAATCGCGAGATTCCCTGCGACAACGCGACGCGAATACTCATGCGCTCCACTAGCAAGAAGGCTCCGAGCAGAGACAAGGCCAGCAAGGCAAGTTCCACCCACCAGTCGCGCAACCACTGTTTTAATCGCAAGGCAGCACTCCTCTCAGGAATCAAAGGCAACTCGTCGCCAGTATTCCAGGTCTACACCCGGCGGCGCTTGCCAATTTTGCTCGATCAACCAATCGACTTGCAACAAGATCAGCCGCAGCTGCTCGCGCCAGTCCCGCTGCTGCCCAAGCTCACTCTGCAGCATCGTTTCCCAATCGCGGCCGGCATCGTGAACAAAATAGTCTATGGTCTGCTGCATCGCGGTGCGATCGGAGGTATTCTGAACCAGCGCCAGCAGCATATAGCGATCTGTGATCGGCAGGTCGCCGTAGACATCGCGCATGTAGCGATCGGCCACGGCGATCTTGGCCGTCATGATCATAATGGCGTTGTACGGGTCCATCAGATCACAACCGGCAAGCTCCGGCAACCACTCGACAACTTCGCTCGACCGTAACTGGGCGATCCCTATGGAGGCATCAGGGTCTACGTGGTCGACCCAAAAACCCTCGACCGCATCGGTGCCAAACGGCCGGTCCTTGAAGTCGCTGGCCTGATGTGCGATCGCAGCCGCCACCATGAGCTCGAGCAGCCGCGGAGCTACGGCGCGAATCTTGGCGGCGTTAATCTCTACATCAATCCGACCATGAGCGGGCGGCGTTTCGGCCCAATCGCTGATCGAGCTAACAGCGCCTTGCCAGATGCTATACGTCACCCGCCACGTGATTTCAGCGGTCTCAGGCGGAACAAGATCGAGAAGATCCGGCTGGTCTCCCTTCGCCAGCCCAATGTCCAGCTGAGGTTGGGAGGCGGTGTCCTTTGCGTCTCGGACCACTTCATCCTGGATTGGAGAGCCACTCTGCGAGCTCACAGAAGGCGCCGTCACACTATTTGCCAAGACGAAAGCCACAAGACAAGTCAGCAGGCCAACCAATGCTTTGGCACGCCAATCGACGAACGCTTGTTTTGGTAACATCTTTTGTGTTTCTAAGCATGAGCCTGGCATCTACACGGTTGCGTTTTGTCGACATTATACGATGAGCCGCATTGATACCCAAAGTCGCCACGGGCGGAAATACAAGAAGAGCGCCTAGAGCGCCCTTCTTGTGACCGGTCTTAGGAAGTGCGAAATCAGAGACGCCCGAGGAAGCTCACCGAGTTGTCGACCCAGGTGATGATGGCGGCCGGCACCAGACCAGCCACAAGCACCATAACGGCGGTGACGGTCAGCGCCACGTTGAGCGCGGGCGACGCCTTGATCGGTTCTTCGCTCTCGGCCGGTTGGAAGTACATCACGCGCACGACGTTTAAGTAGTAAGCCGCGGCGATGGCGCTGTTGACGAGCGCAACCAGAACCAGCACAAGGAACTCGATCTGGACCGCAGCGGCAAAGACGTAATACTTGGCCCAGAAGCCCAAAGTCGGCGGGATGCCTGCCAACGATAGCAAGAACAAGGTCAACAGAAGGGCTAGGAGAGGCGCGCGATGGCTGAGGCCGCCATAGTCCTTCAGTTCGGTCGAGCCAGTCGCGTTCTCGATGGCGATCACCACAGCAAACGCGCCCAGGTTGGTGAACAGATAGCCGAAGAGGTAGATAAGCACCCCGTTGATGCCGTTGAACGTGAAGTTGGCAAACGGCAGGATAGTCAGCTGGCTCTGGGGCACGGCCACCAGGCCGATCAGGATATAGCCGGCCTGGGCGATGGAGGAATACGCCAGCAGGCGCTTGACGTTACTTTGCTTGAGGGCCACCAGGTTGCCAAAGGTCATGGTGACCATGCTCAAGCCGGCCAGAATGGTCAACCAATCGAAGGAAAAGCGAGGCAACGCCACGAGCATCACGCGGATCAGCAGGGCAAAGCCGGCGGCCTTGGAAGCGGTGGACAGAAAGGCCGTGATGGGAGTCGGCGCACCCTCGTAGGTGTCTGGCACCCACTGGGCGAAGGGCACCAAGCTGGCCTTGAAGCCAAAGCCGACCAGCAGCAACACCACAGCCGCATAGCCCAACCAACGCAGGCTGCCGTCCATCGGTTGGCGTGCGAACGCCTCGGCAACGGCCACCAGGTTGGTGCTGCCGGTCATGCCGTAGATGAGCGAGATGCCGTAGAGCATGACGCCGGAAGCCACTGCGCCGTAGACGAAGTACTTGACGCCTGCCTCAATGGAAAGACGGTTGCCGCGCAGATAGGCCGCCAGAATGTACGACGTGATCGACAGGAACTCCATGCTCAGGTAGACCATGAGCAGATCGTTGGCGCTCACGGCCAGCGAGATGGCCATGCCGACCGCCAGCAACATGGCGTAGAACTCGCCCTGGAACCGGCCATAGCCGCGCATATACTCCACGGCCACCAGCACCACCAACACCATGCCGGCCAGCACCAGGGTCTTGAGGAACACGGCAAATCCATCGATGGCTTGGGTGGTGAACAGCGGTTGCTTGGCTCCCGACAGCGAGAATGCCGCAACGGCCGCCGCTAGGAAGCCGGCGATCGTTACACCAATCAACCAGCGGTCCTTGACTTGCCGGTGGGTGACCAGCTCCGCCGTCAACACAACGGCTGCTGCTATCAGCAGAATAAGTTCAGGCAGAAGCATCTGAAACGTAGTCAACCTAGCCTCCTACCGTGGTGGCCCAGATCAGTCATGACGCAGGCTACGCTCTGTTTTGGTGCGTTGAACAACCAGAGGGCCGCTTGACTGCTGGACCTTGCTAGTCCGCCACGCCACAGCGGATGCTGATCAAAGCTTTTGGATAAGTTGGACGGCTGCCGTGTTGAAGAAAGCCAGCAACGGCACCGGATACACGCCCAGGAACACCATGAACGCCACCAGCGGCCACATGGTGACCTTCTCGAAGCGCAGCATGTCGGTGGGTTCATGCTTGTCCACACCATCTGCCAGGTCGGTCCAGTGGTCGATCTTGGCCGGATCGTACTCGCCCAGGAAAACGCTCTGGATGATGCGCCACAGAATGTAAGCGGCGGTCATTACGATGCCGATCACGCCGATGGCGGCCCAGACGGCCACGATGTCGAAAGCGCCTCGGAAGGTGAAGAACTCGGCCCAGAAGCCGGCCAGGCTGGGCAGACCCAACGAGGCGAAGGCTGTGACCATCATGATGGCGTAGAAGTAGGGCGTCTTGGCGCTCAAGCCGCCGAACTTGGCAAGGTCACGGGTGTGTGCCCGCTCGTAGATGATGCCAACGAGGAAGAACAAGCCACCGGTGATGATGCCATGGTTGAACATCTGCAGCGTGGCGCCGTTGATCGCCATGGCCATGCTGTCAGCGTAGCGCGTGATGTTGGCCATGCCGGCCGCGGCTGCGCCGATGCCCAACATCACATAGCCCATGTGGCTGACAGAGGAATAGGCGATCAACCGTTTCAAGTCGGTCTGAGCTACACAGACAAAGGCGCCATAGACGATGCCGATGACGCCCAAGGCGACGATGACCATCGCCCACTGCTGGAAAGCGGTCGGGAACACCGGCAACACGATGCGCAAGATACCGTAGGCGCCGAGCTTCAGCAGCACGCCCGCCAGGATCACCGAGCCGGCCGTAGGCGCTGCGGTGTGGGCGTCGGGCAGCCAGGTGTGGAAGGGGAAGCTGGGCACCTTGATCATGAAGGCCAGCATGAACGCCCAGAAGGCCAGGCTGGCGATGGTCAAGTTGGCGGCAAAGGGCTGGAGCTGCGCGGCCTCCAGGATGTCGAAGGTATTCAGCTCGAAGTAGATGGCCAGGATGGCCAGCAACATCGCCACCGAACCTACCAGGGTGTAGAGGAAGAACTTGATGGCCGAATAGAGCGGACGGTCTTTGGGCTGGCCCCAGATGCCGATCAGGAAATACATGGGCACCAGGCCGATCTCCCAGAACACGTAGAAGAGCACGAAGTCCAAGGAGATGAAGACGCCTAGCATACCCATCTCGAGCAGCAGGAATAAGAAGAAGAAATCCTTCACCCGCTTCTTAATCACGCGGCCGGAGTAGTAGAACGACAACGTGGACAGCAGCGTCGTGAGAAAGATCAACGGTGCGCTCAAGCCATCGGCGCCTACGTGGTAACTGGTGTTGAGCTGGGGAATCCAAGGGATCTTCAGCTCATAGGCCATGCCGCCGACGCCGGTAGCCAGGTACCGCGTGTAGTAGTCGACCAACAGCCAGATGGACAGAATGAGCGGCACAAAGCTGATCCACAGCGAGAAACGTTTGATCAGCGTTTCTTGCTCTTTTTTCATGAAGAGCACGACGACCGCGGCCAGCAAGGGGATGAAGGTGATGAGGGTGAGGATCCAAGAGTCCATGTAATCGTCTCCTCGGAGTAGTCAAGCCAGGACGGGCTCAGTGCCGGATCGGCGACGATGCGCCAATCGGCGTGGGCAAAAGCCCGAAGGACGCTTTGACTGAAGGGACTAGAGATATACCATAACCAATGCCAACAGCATGAACACAGTCAGCAACGCCACCAGCAGGTAAGTCTGCACCCGGCCATTCTGGATCAGCCGCAGCAAGCCGCCGGTCCAACTGGCCACAGAGGCCGTGGCGTTGACCAGACCGTCGATCACATAGGTGTCGAAGGCGCGGGAGAGGTTGCTGACACCGACGCCTAAGCGACCCACGCCGTTGACGATGCCATCCACGACCGTGCGGTCGAACAGCGCCGCAGCCTGGGCCAACCATTTGGAGAAGGCCAAGATCGTAGCCCCGTACAGCTCGTCGAAGTAGAACTTGCGCCGCATGGCCTGGTAAAGCCAACCGAGGCCAATGCGCTGCATGCCAACCTCCACCGGGTCGAGCTGATCATGGGTTTGCCAGCCTTTGCCGGCCCGGCCGTAGATGAGATGGCTGAGGCCTAGGCCGCCCAGCGCCAGCACAACGGAGATCAGCACGGGGGTCCAGTTGAGAGGATGAGTTTCGGCCTTGATCTCCAATCTTTCGGCGAAGTGGCCAATCCAGTGGTGGAAGGGGTTGCTGCCCAGCAAAGAACCAAGGATGGGGAAGTCCTTGTGCACCCCAACAAACCCGCCAAAGATGGCAAATACAGCCAGAATCAGCAGCGGCGCCACCATGCTGCGGCTGCTCTCATGTGCGTGCGCTGCGGACTCGGTGCGCGGCTGACCGAGGAAGGTCATGCTGATCTGTCGCCAGGTGTAGAAGGCTGTGAGGAAAGCTGCCAGGGCCAGTAAGATGAACACCAGCAACGCCAGCCCCTGGCCCGCGCCAACGTGGGTCAAGCCATACCAAGCTTCGGCCAGGATCTCGTCCTTGCTCCAGAAGCCAGCGGTGATAATCGGAAAGCCAGACAACGCCAGGCCGCCGGCCAGAAAGGCCAGAAAGGTCCAACGCTGCTTCTTGCGCAGACCGCCCATGTAGCGCATGTCGTTGGGATCGAAGCCGTGGACCTCGTGATGCCCCTCGTGGTGTACGTGGTGCTCGCCGTGCTCCATGCCATGGATGACCGAACCAGAGCTGAGGAAGAGCAACGCCTTGAAGAAAGCGTGGGTAAGCAAGTGGAAGGTCGCAGCGACGTAGGCGCCAATGCCCAGGGCGGCAAACATGTAGCCTAGCTGCGAGATGGTCGAATAGGCCAGTACGCGCTTGATATCGGTTTGGGCTACGGCGATGATGGCGGCGAACAAGGCTGTGAACGCGCCGATGAAGCCGATGAAGGTCAAGGCGGGCGTCATGCCGGCCAACATCAGCGGGAACATGCGGATGATCAGGTACACACCAGCAGACACCATGGTGGCGGCATGGATCAGCGCACTGACCGGCGTCGGGCCTTCCATGGCGTCGGGCAACCAGACGTGCAGCGGGAACTGGGAGGATTTGCCGATCGATCCCCAGAAGATCAGGATGGCGGTCAAGGTAGCCAGCGAGCCGAAGACGGGCACCGACCAGGCTTGCAGGCCCTCCAACACTTCTGGTTGGAACAGCTTGCTAAAGGTCAGGCCGGCCTCATTGTTCGTGAGCACGGCCGCGCCTGCGTAGAGCAGCATCATGCCAACAAGCATGACGGTGTCGCCGATGCGGGTCGTGAGGAAAGCCTTCAGGCCGGCCTGCTTGGGCGTGATGCGCTTGGGATCGTCGTACTTGCGAGCAAACCAGAAGCCGATGAGCAGGTACGAACAAAGGCCCATGATCTCCCAGAACACAAAGAGCAGCACTAGGTTATCCGCCAACACCAGCCCTAGCATGCCTGTGGCGAAGAGGGCGATGTAGGCGAAAAAGCGGCTGGCCATCGGATCGACATGGCCCGACTCGGTCGGCCAACCGCGCTTGTCATGCGCGCCCTGCGGGTTGCCAATGCCCATGTAGCCCCAGGAGTACCAGAAGATCATCAGGCACACAAAGGGCACCATGAAAAGCATGGCGGCCGTGAGCGAGTCGACTGTGAAACCCAACTCCAGAGCGCTGCCTCCGGTGGGGATGGCGAAGAGCGGGACGTGGAACGGATGCTCTTCGAAGTGTTCGGTTGCAAACGCCCGAAACATGACGATCCACGAAACGATCCAACTAGCAGCCATGAGCGCAATAGCAAGCATGGCACTCAGTCGCTTGTTGTGTTTGGTGAAGAGCGTAATGCCCAAGAACGCCAGGAAGGGCAGAACAGGAATGAGGGGTATGAGTATTTCCATTCAGCCACCTCGGCTAAAGGTTGGAAGTGCGCCGTTCAGTCTTTGGACGGTCGCTTTCCGGCATTGCCGGCGCGCTGTGAGAGCGTTAGAACAACGAAAAAGCCTGCCAACAGACCAAAAGCACCGGCGGCGAGAAGAATCAGTTCGCTTTGAGCGCCCAAGACACGTGCCAAGACGATCATTAAGCTACCGCCGACCATGCTGCCGATCAACAGGGAGCGCTGTTCCTTTTTTCCACGGGCAGCCTGCGCCAACAGCTCAGGCACATCACGGAAGCCGGGCAAGGCTCGCTCGATCTCACGCAGGTACCGATAGGCCGCAGTGTATCGACCTTCGCCCAGCGCTTCCACAGCCAGGTCATAAAGCTGCGCTGCCTGTTCTTCAACGGTGCCTTTCAGGATGATCTTCGGCATGCCGCAGGGTTAGCCCTTCATGAGGTCGGCATCTTCCAGGTTGACCGAATCGCGCGTTCGGTAGATAGCGATGATCAGCGCGAGGCCAACGGCTGCTTCGGCGGCGGCCACGGCCAGCACAAAGATCGCAAATACCTGGCCGACGACCAGCGCAGGAGTGACGAACCGGTTGAAGGCAACCAAGTTGATGTTGACAGCGTTCAACATCAGTTCGACACCCATGAGCACCGCGATGGCGTTGCGTCGGGATAGAACGCCGTAGAGGCCAAGACAGAACAGGGCCGCTGCAAGGATCAAGTACCAGTTGAGTGGGATCATGGGTTAGCGCTCCCGAGCCACCAGGATGGCGCCGATCAGGGCCACCGACAGTAGCAAGCCGACAACCTCAAAGGGTATCAAGTAGGTGGTCACCAGCTCCTGGCCGATGAGGGCAATCGTGTTGGCCGGCATAGCTTGCTCGACCACCGGCCAGTTGATCTGCAGCAAGAACACAACCAGAAGGGCGAAGATTAGCAGGGCTACCACGGCCGAAATCACCCACTGGTAGTTGCGCATGACAATGCGGCCCAGCATCATGCCACGACTGAGCATAATGGCAAACACGATCAAGGTCGAGATGGCGCCGATGTAGATCAAGACCTGCGCCACGGCCAAGAACTCCGCCGCCAGCGTAGCGTAGATTGCGGCAACGCCGAAAAACGACCCCACCAGCCAGAGCGCTGCGTGGAACAAGTTGCGGCTTGTTACGACCATGAGACCACACAACACTGTGGCCAGGCCGATGACCAGGAACACGATCTGCGAAGGGGTGATGGGCATAAGAACTCCTGAAGGTGTCATTATGCAGGAGACACAACCCAAGCCAGCGAGCCGATGACAAAACGCCGGAGCTTGGGTCAAGCGCCAGAACGCCAGCGGGCAACCTGGCTTAGGAAGAAGAGGGATTGCCTGCCAGCGCAGCGTGACGGCGCTGAACCCGTTGGCGCAGCGTGCGGCCAATGATGCCCAGCGCAACGAGCAACGCCACGACGTTGCTGGCGCTCATCAACAAGGCCCGCCAGCTGGGGTCGATCGGCAGCTTGACGATGATTGCGGCCAGGAACACAACGACCAGCGCCAGGGGCACCAGCACCTTCCAGCAAAAGGCCATCATCTGATCGATGCGCAGCCGCGGGTAGGTTGCGCGCACCCACATGAGGGCAAACAACACGATGGTCGTCTTGATGAAGAAATAGAACACACCCAGCAACGGGATCTGATCAACAAAGGGGCCGTGCCAACCGCCGAGGAACAGCGTGGCAATGATAGCGCTAAGCAGCAGGCTGTTGACAAAGAACTGCAAAAAGAACCAGGCAAACTTGAGACCGCTGTATTCGATGTTGAAACCGGCGACGATCTCGCTTTCGGCCTCCAACAAGTCAAAGGGTGCCCGCTCGCCTTCGGCCAGGGCTGCGATGAAGAAGATCAGGAAGGCCAGCGGCATCACGAAGACGTAGTAACCGGGCAGAAAGCCGAGGTAGGTGACTGTTTGGGCTTCTACAAGGCTGTTCATGCTCATGGTGTTGGCCCACAACACCACTGCGAGCATGGCCAGCAAGATAGGGATTTCGTAGCTGAGCAGCTGCGCAACGACGCGAAAACCGCCTAACAAGGCATATTTGTTGTTCGAGCTCCAACCGGCCATCAGCGCGCCCATCGATGCCAGCCCGCCCAAAGCGACGAAGTAGAGCACACCAACATTGAGGTCTGCGCCGATGATCGCCGGGCCGAAGGGGATGATCGCTGCTACCATGATGATCTGCATGACAGAAAGCGCAGGGGCGATGTTGTATGAAACGCGATCGACCCCCGCCGGCGTGATGTCTTCCTTCGTCAGCAGCTTGACAATGTCAGCCATGGTCTGCAAGAGCCCGTAGGGGCCTGCGCGGTTCGGCCCAATCCGATCTTGCAAACGAGCGGCGATCTTGCGCTCCAACCAGATCAGGAAGATCGCCGAAGTGAGAACGACGCCGAGAAGCAGCAGTACCCCCAGGATATCGCCGATCAGGTTGGCCAGGCCTTCTGACATTCCCGAACTGACCAGCAAGTTGTGGAACCAAGGTCCAATCTGTGCAGGATCACGGATCAATTCCAGCAAAGTTTGCATCAGCTACACTCCATCGGGCGCGTGGCGTGCGGCGGGAGCAGTGGAGGGATCGCGCCTAGGGCTTGCCTGGGCTTGCTCAACCGGCGTCGTGGCGTTCTCTAGGCGAGCCGCACGGAAGGCTAGTCTGGACGTTAAGACCACTCCAACGCGCGTGTGCGCCAGGCGTAGATCAGGCTCTCCAGGAGGATCACCACGAAGGTGCCGACCACGATCAGGGAGAAAATATCCAGTTTGTTATAGGCAACTGCCCAGGGGAAGAGGAAGATCGCCTCGACGTCGAAGATGACGAAAATCAAGGCGTAGAGGTAGTATTGCGCCTTGAACTGACTCCATGCATCGCCATAAGTCTCCATACCACATTCATAGGTGGTTGTCTTGAGCTTGTTGGGTTTCTTGGGACGCAGCAGCCAGGCCACAAAGACGCCGACAAAGGGAAAAACAAAACCAACGATAGCGAGAATGAGGATGAACTGGAAATTGGCAAGCTCCATGCACGTCCTCCGAGGGGGAAAATTGCGACCGATGCAGGGTCAGACGGCCAATTTTGCGGAAACCAGCACAAACGCCGCGATTATACCACACGCCCTAAAAAGTCAAAAAGTCTCTTGCCAACCTGCGGTTTGTGAATTGGCAGACGAGACTCTTTGAATGAATGCGCTGCGGCGTTGCAGTTACCTATCCACTGGTTTCTAGGTTTTGCGTTGGGACGGACGCTTCACGAGTACCGCCATCCTCTGGATTGCGTCAGCAGCCCGCACACAATCCGGAGGAACTGCTACAACGTCAGGAGCCGCTCCGGTCTGCACCACAATCCTCGGGAGTGCGTCGGCAGCCCGTACACAGCCTGGAGGATTCGGTTCCAGCGTCATGCGCAGTGCTGGGGCCAAGAGGAGCAACTGGCGTGAAGCGATGAGCAGTGCTTGGCCGTTAGGCTGCGTGCATTGTAGCACAAGGCTCGGCAGATGAGCAAAAGTTGAGCACACCTTGTCTAGAACAACGTGTAGACAAAAGGCGCCAGACCGGTCGCCTGGGCAAAGACCAACAGCAATCCCAAGGCCATGAGCACAACGACCATAGGGATCAGCCACCATAGCTTGCGCTCCCAAAGAAAACCAAATAACTCTCCCAGTACGCCCAGACGAGCACCCATACTCTTCAATGGTTTCATACTTCATCACGCTCCAGCAAGTCTGATGATCCGCTGCTCGGGCTTTAGGCCCCAGCCACAAGCGCTTTCGGCTATTTGCGCACGATGTACTTCTCTAGCACCAACATGTCGATTTCGCTGGCGTTGAAGGTGTGCAAGGCATTGGCCGGCGTGGTGACGATGGGCTCACCGCGCAGGTTGAACGAGGTGTTGAGCACAACCGGCGTGCCCGTTTTCTGTCCAAAGGCAGCCACGATGTCGTAATAGCGCGGGTTCCACTCACGGCGAACGGTCTGCAGACGACCGGTGCCCATGTGTGAAACAGCGGCGATTTCTGCCTGCTTGTCCTCATGCACGGGACTGACCATCAACATGAAGCGCAGCGGGTACTGGCCTTCGGCCGCACCCAAGTCGAAGAACTCGGTCGCCCGCTCTTCGAGGATCACCGGCGCAAAAGGCCGGAAGGGCTCGCGGAACTTGATCTTCGTGTTGACGATCTGTTTCATCTCAGCGCGCCGCGGGTCGGCCAGGATCGAGCGGTTGCCCAGCGCACGCGGGCCCCACTCGAAACGCCCCTGGAACAAGCCGACCACCTTGCCCTGCACAATCGCATCGCTCACAATGTCGGCCAGGCGGTTTTCATCCTCCACGACTTCAAACGGCACGCCCTGCGCTTGTAGAAACGCGCGGCACTCGTCATCGCTGTAACTTTCACCGTAATAGGCGTGCTCCATCACAAAGCGCCGTGGCTGGCCTAGCAGCACGTGATAGACGTACAGCGCAGCGCCCAGAGCGCCGCCATCGTCGCCGGCTGCCGGTTGGATATAGACCTGTTTGAAGGGCGTCTCGCGCATGATGCGGCCGTTGGCGACCGAGTTCAGCGCCACACCGCCCGCCATCACCAGGTGGTCCAGGCCGGTCGTACGGTGCAGATGATTGACCATCTTGAGCAGGGTCTCTTCAGTCAAGCGCTGGACGCTGGCCGCCACGTCGGCGTAGTACTGGTTGCGTTGGGCCTCCGCCTCCCGCCCGGTCAAGTCGTGGCCGGTGGTTTCGCAGAAGAAGTCCGATTCATCGACGCGCGGCGTGCCGAACAGGTCGACAAAGCGTTGGTTGTAAGTGGTCTCCGGCGAGTAGTGGTAGCTAAAATAGTCCATGTTCAGCCGGAAGCTGCCATCATCATCCACGGTGATGACCTTTTCCAGCTTGTCCAGGTAGCGCGGCCGGCCATAGGGCGCCATGCCCATGACCTTGTACTCGCCGTTGTTGACCCGAAAACCCAGCCACGCCGTGAAGGCCGAGTAAAGCAGGCCGAGCGAATGTGGAAAGCGCATCTCGCTGGTCAGATCGATGCGGTTGCGACCGCCATCTTGCCACGAAGCGACGCCACGGCCCAGGGCAGTGGTCGTCCATTCGCCCACGCCGTCGATGGTCAACACGGCTGCTTCCTCAAAAGGCGAAGCAAAGAGCGCGCTGGCAGCATGGCTAAGGTGGTGTTCGACGAACAGCACCTTGCTCGAGTCGACCGATAGCTTGTCCATGAGCAAGCCCTTGACCCACAGCTTCTCGTTGAGCCAGGCGATCATGGCCTCACGGAAGACTTTCCACGACCGCGGGAAGGTGCTGAGGGAGGACAGCAGGATGCGCTCGAACTTCGGCAGCGGCTTCTCGTAGAAGACCACGTAGTCCAGGTCGTCGGCCGTGATCTGCGCCTGGCGCAGGCAAAACTCGATCGCCCGCGCCGGGAAACCGTAGTCGTGCTTGCGCCGCGAGAAGCGTTCTTCCTGCGCCGCTGCCACGAGCATGCCATCGTGCAGCAGCGCCGCTGCGGAGTCATGATAGAAACAAGAAATGCCCAAGATGTACACTGGGTCGTGGCTCCTGGTTAAGATTGCCGACGGGCTGCCGTTAAGTCCGTGTCGCGCGTCGTGCGCGCAACCCACCCTCCGGCCGCCGGCCATGACTTCACCTTCATGTGCAAGGGATCAGCCAGGAGGCGCATTGCCAGCCCAAAGGGGGCCAGAAACACAAAGTAGAAAAGTGTCAGCAAGACGCGAGACTGGAACGTCCCGATTTTGTGCGCCAGCGTCAGCCAGCGCCGCCACAAAGAACGCAACACAAGACTTACTCCCGAAAGGCGAGAACATTGGGGGCACTCTCGTGCCGACCGCAGCAGATCATACTTGCGCCATCCGCTTTTGTCAATTGGGGTACCTGCTCGGTTGCAAGCCAGAGCTCCACCCCGTAGCTGCGGCGCCTTGACGAACCTTCTGGCTTCTGGTAGACTGCAACCGTTGACGGCAATATCGAGCCGTTACCAAGCGGCGCACTGCGGCCACTTTGGCCAGCGCCCATCCGTGCATCCGGAGGCATCTGTTCTTGCGTTTCCCTGTTCAACCCGCCCTGCTGCTGGTGCTTGCACTCGTGTTGGTCGTGGGCGCCGGCTGCAGCTTGCGGCCTTTGCTTTACGATGTCAGTGTCACCCCAGACGCGATTAGCCCCAACGCCGACGGCGTGACCGACGCTGCCAACATCCGCTACCGATTGGGACGCAGCGCCGAAGTGTCGATCTACTTTGAGGACGAGGCGGGCAATCGCCACTACTTCCGACAAGATCAACTGCGCTCTCCTGGCAAATACGGTGTGGCTTGGGGCGGCGTGATCAACGAGCCTTTGATCATCGACAACGGGTACGGTCCCCAACAGGTACGCGGCCGCGTTTTGCCCGACGGCCAGTATCGCTGGACGGTCGAGGCCGTGGACAAGCAGGGCAACACAGCCGTCGAGTCCGGAACCATCACGCTGCAAGACGGGGACACCCTGCTGCCTGAACTGCGCAATTTCACTGTGGTGCCGCAGCAGTTCCGCCCCAACCAAGATGGTCTGCGCGATGACTGGGTGTCCATCAGCTACTACTTGCCCAAGGACGTGGACACCGTCCAGGTCTACCTTGTTGATCCGGCCGAGCCTACGGTCAAGTATCCTATTGCCGAGCGAGAGCGGGTGATCCGGCCAGGCCAGGCCGGCTATCACGAGTACCGCTACGAGGGGGGTGTAGACCAGGGCGCGGTGCCACCGCCTGATGGTCTCTACACCATCTTCGGCGAGGCGCGCGATCTGGCCGGCAACCACGTGGTCGTCTCTTCGACCCTCACCATCGAAGACGGCGGCAAGCCGCGCGCCGACATCCTCCAGGGCGAGATCGACTGGGCGGGGGAAGTGAACCGCGTGGTGAGCGTGCCCCTGGGTGGCACGCTGTGCTTCACGGCAACGATCCAGAACGAGGGCGCCGTTAGCATCCGCACAGCCGGCCCCTGGCCGGGCACGACCTACAAGTTCACGGAAAACAACAACACGTTGGCGCTGAAGGAGAATGATCCCAGCTTTCGCCAACAAGCCGGTGTCTTTCGCTTTGGCATCAACTACGACACCACGGGGATCGACTTCCCCTTCCGCTTCGCCATCGGTCGCCCTGAGGACCTGGAACGGCGCATCATCGATGGCCAAGAGCAGTGGTATTTGCTGCCCGGCCAGCGCGGCCTGACCTACGGCTGCATTGAATTCGATGAAGCGCCGCCGATCGGCACCAACTTCTGGTGGGGCGGCTTGATCCACGAGTTCGTCGATGTGCCGAACAACTATGTGGATCGGATCAGCGTAGTGGTGGGAGAGCCGTGACAGCAGGGTGCGGGAGAAAGAAAGGCAAGGCAGGAGAGGTGGGGACGGAAGGAAAAGGCCCTCCGCACCAACGGTCGCCGCTATGGATTTAGCGATCATCATCGTCAGCTACAACGTGCGCGATCTGCTGCGCAACTGCCTGACATCAGTTGAGCAGAGCCTGGTCGCCTCGCCGCACCTGCGCAGCGCGGTATGGGTGGTGGACAACGCGTCCGCCGATGGCAGCGCGGCTATGGTGCAGACCGAGTTTCCGCGCGTACGCCTGGTCGCCAGCGCCGAAAACCTGGGCTTCGCCGGCGGCAACAACCTGGCGCTGCGTCTGATGGGCCTCGCCGCAGAGACAAGGGCCGCACAGCCAGAAGAAGTCACCCGGCGTACGCCCCAGCCAGCCAACGAACACGCCCCCATCTTCCAGCACGCATCACCCGTTGCAGATGACGTTCCGCCCCGCTACATCCTGCTCCTCAACCCCGACACCGTCGTGCAGGGCGACGCGTTGGCGCGCATGGTGGCCTTCCTAGACGATACCCCCCACGCCGGCGGCTGTGGCGCGCAGCTCGTCTACCCAGACGGCCACTTTCAACACGGCGCCTTTCGCTTCCCGTCCCTGGCGCAGATCGCGTTCGACCTGTTTCCGCCGCCTGGCCGGCTCAACCAGCCCCTGTTGAACTCACGCCTCAACGGCCGCTACAGCCGGCGACAGTATCAGGCGGGCCGCCCCTTCCCGGTGGATTTCGTGTTGGGCGCTGCGCTGATGGTGCGCACGGCGGCTATCCAACAGATCGGACTGCTGGACGAAGGCTATTTCATGTATTGCGAGGAGATGGATTGGCAACGACGGTTGACCGCTGCCGGCTGGGCGATCTTCTGCGTGCCCACGGCGCACGTCGTCCACGTCGGCGGCGCCAGCGCAAGCCAATTCCGCGGCCCCATGCTGGTCGCTCTGTGGCGCAGTCGTCTGCGCTACTTCCAACGTTATCACAGCCCGACCTTCAACCGCCAAGCCGGCTGGCTGATCCGGCTCGGCATGCGCGCCGAAGCGCGTCGCGCCCGTCGCCTCGCCCCACCCGATCTTGATCAACGCTTAGCCGCCTACCGTGAAGTGACCTTATTGGCACAGCACCGACTCTAGCCGGTCGATCAATCGACGCGTCCCCTGCCGGCCGGCCGGTCTACCGTTCTACCAGCATACCAAACCTATCGCTCTGGCACTCTACACAACCTCCAGCCACCCTCTCTCCCCACCCACTCATGTCTCTATTCGCCGTCATCCTGACCAAGAACGAAGCGCGCCACATCCAGGACTGCATCGCCAGCGTAGCATGGGCGGACCAGGTGTTGGTGTCCGACTCTTACAGCAACGATGACACGGCCGCTCTGGCCAAGGCAGCCGGCGCAGTCGTCGTCCAGCGCGCCTTCACCGGCTGGGCGGACCAGCGCAACGCAGCCCTCCAGACCGCTATCGACATGGGCGCAACATGGGTGTTCTTTGTGGACGCCGACGAACGGGCCACGCCTGAGTTGGCAGAGGAAATCCGCCGCGTGATCGCTGACCGGCCCGAGGTTGGGTGGGCTGTGCCGCGCCATAACTTCATCGTTGGCCGCCAGGTGCGCCATGGCGGCTTCTACCCCGACTACCAGATGCGCCTGCTGCGCGTGGGGCAAGCGCGCTATGACCCGAGTCGTCCTGTGCACGAAGTGGTGTTGCTGGACGGCCCAGCCGGATACCTGACCAACCCTCTGATCCACTACAACTACAACACCTGGGCACAGTTTCACGCCAAACAGCGCCGCTACGCTGCGCTCGAAGCCCAAATCCTCGCCGAACGCGGCGTCCGCCCACGCCCCCACAACTTCATCCTCCAGCCCCTGCGCGAGTTCCGTCGCCGTTATGTCACGCTAAGCGGCTACCGCGACGGACTACACGGACTCAAGCTCTGCCTGCTGCTCGCCTATTACTACGGGTTCTATCCATATTGGGTGTTGGCGCGCCAGAAGCGATCGGGGGTGAGCCCGGCCGAAGCCTAGGCTCCTGCCGCTTGCGTGCTGGCGGCTGATCGACTCATTTCTTCGGCAACACCCCCGCCCGTCGCAGGATGTTCACATAGCCCTTGTCGATCAAGCGTGTCAGCTCATCGGCGCAGCGCGCGTACTCCTCTTTGGGCCGGCGATATGGATCGCGCACATCGCCGTATTCCCCCGCCATCTCGCTCAGCAGGAAGACCTTGCTCAACATGTTGGGGTAGCTGTAGAACAGCGATCGGCGGTGTGCCTCCTCCATGACCAAGACCAGATCGGCTTGCGCGATGTCCTGGGCGTCGATGGTGTGGGCGCGATGATCGCTGATATCCACGCCGCGTTCGGCCAACACCTCGACGCCTGGCCCGCTGGCCGGCTCACCGTCCAGTCCCCAAATGCCGGCTGAGCTCACAGCCACGCGGTCTGCCAAGCCATCTTCGGCCAACCGTTGACGCAATAGCCCCATGGCCATCGGTGACCGGCAGACGTTGCCGGTGCAGACGAGCAGGATTCGTTTCAACGCTTGTCACTCCTCTGGGTATCACAAGGGCCACAAAGAGGTCGCCCTTCGGTCTCTCCTGCGCGCAAGGGCCAGGGACTGCCTCCCTGGCCCTTGGGACGCCAGCGCTACTGCGGCAAGATCAGATCACGCCAGCTCTGGCTGCAACAAGCCGTAGTTGCCGTCCGACCGGCGGTACAACACGTTGACCGCGTCCTCAGCAACGTTGAAGAACACGAAGAAATCGTGACCCAGCAGCTCCATCTGCTCGATAGCCTCTTCCGCCGCCATCGGCGCCATCGTAAAGCGCTTGGTGCGCACGATGCGGCCCTCGAAGAAACCCTCCTCTTCTTCTTCCGCACCTTCCAGTTGCTCAACCAGATCGGTGAGCTCGAATTCCTCGGCTGCCACTGCCGCCGCTTGGGCGCGCTCCATCTTGCGGCGCCGCTTGCCTTTATAGCGGCGAATCTGGCGATGCAACTTGTCGGTAACGGCATCGATAGCGGCGTAGATATCGTTGCTGCGCTCCTCGGCCCGCAGCAGAGTGCCGTTGCTGCGCACGGTCACCTGCGCCACCTGGCGCTGGT
This sequence comes from Anaerolineales bacterium, assembly GCA_034432445.1. Classification (GTDB taxonomy): domain Bacteria; phylum Chloroflexota; class Anaerolineae; order JAAEKA01; family JAAEKA01; genus JANWYQ01. The sequence goes on along the minus strand of DAOUBX010000261.1, from coordinate 3,963 downwards.
TGGCCTTCTGGCTGGCTTCCTCGGCAAGCTCCACGCGTGCCTCGGCTGTGTCCGGCAGAAAGCGCTCCAGCCTGCCAATTTTCTTGTCGACGTAACTCCGTAACCGATCGGTGACTTCGATATTGCGGCCTTTGACGGTAAGCTGCATAAGCAACTGGCTCCTTTCCAGTCAACGAGTCCCTCGCGGCACTGCCGATTGATCCTGCTCCGCACAACAGGCCCCCAACGTCTCGGCAGCGGTAAGGTTAACCGAATTTTAAGCGCGCTTTGTCTGAATGTCAATCCCTTTGCGCGCGGGCATCAGCGCGCCGCCCATGGCGCATGCGCCGCGCGCGCCACCGTGAGCGCCCACACCTTGGCCGCGCCGGCTGCAATCAGCGCCTCGCCGCAGGCTTCCAACGTTGATCCCGTTGTCGCCACGTCGTCGATCAGCAAGACCTTGACGCCACCGAGCGCAGGCCCGTGCCAAGCAAAGGCGCCCGCCACGTTCTGCCGGCGCTCAGTCACGCCGAGCAACACTTGCCGCTGCGTCTCACGCTCGCGGCGCAGAATATCGCCATCCAGCAGCGGCAGCCGCGTGCGGCGACAGAACTCAAGCGCCAGCAGCCGCGCCTGGTTGTAGCCCCGCTCACGCAGCCGTTGAGCGTGCAGTGGCACAGGAACGACTATGTCCGCGCTAACGTCGCGCGCTAGCCAGTATTGAGCCAACATGCGGCCCAGCGGTTGATAGAGCCCGCGTTGGCCGTTGTACTTGAATTGCTGAATGGCAGTGCTGAGCGGATGGCCGTAGACACCTGCTGCGCGAATGGCACTGACATGGAAGCTCCCTGTCTGGCAGTGAACGCAGGTGGTCGCTCCACGGACGGGCGCGCCGCAACGCCGGCACACCGGCGTGGGCACCGGTTGGACGCGCTCCAGACAAGCAGGGCATAACATTGCGCCTACCCGCCGGCACGCTGCACAGCGCGGCGGGAACAGCGCGTCCACCAGTCGGCTGCCTAGGCGCACCGGCAGTGCAGGCGGCCCTGGTATGTGTGAGACGGCTGCCAGTGACGGGGATAACGGCATCGCACGCCCTCGCCGAGACAGCTCGGACAGCGCTGACCACGGACTGACTGGCGCCTGCGCGCCGGGAGGCGCTCAAGGCAACGGTAGCGCTGTCAGTCCTGCCATGGCCGGAAACCAGGTTTGCAGCAGGTCGTTGACAAACGTGCGGATTTCCTCGCCCATGATCAAGAAGATCGCCAACACGACGATGGCAATCAGAATTAGGATCAAGGCGTACTCAATGAAGCTCTGCCCAAGCTCACGAGGGCGGACAGGCGGTTTGGTCATGGTGCTGGAACTCTCCTGCATGGGTAGGCGCCAGCGATCCGGCGCGCAACTATTGTAACACAGCAGCGCAGCTGATCGAAATCAGCGGCGTCCTGGACCGCGAAGATGTCTGGCCGCCTCGATGGCCTTGCGTGGTCGCTGCTCTTGCGCTATACTCCCGCGGCATGTGGCGTTCGGCCGTGCGCCACGCACGAACCGGTTCGAAACGCGCCGACCTATTCCCCTCAGGGAGGCTTGCCCATGAGCACCGTCGCCGACCTATGGTCTGTCCAAGTGACCGATCTAGCCATCGAAGCGCTGCGGCGCCGCCTGGCCGACATCGAGCGCCAACTCGGCGCCAATGCAGAGCTAGAGGCCGCTCGCCAAGCTGCTGCTGCGGCTGAGGCTGAGTTGACTCGCTGGCGCCAGCAGCACCGCAACCTCGAAAACGAGAGCCGCGACCTGGAAAGACGCATCCGCGCAGCAGAAGCCGATCTCATGAGCGGCCGCGTGCGCAACCCGAAGGAACTGGCCGCGATGGAAGCTAACGTCGCCGCCATGCGCCGCCATCACAGCGCGCTCGAGGACTCCGTGCTGGAGGCTATGGTGGAGATCGAGCGTTGCCAATCAACCTGGCAGGCAGCGCAGGCACACCTGACGAAGATCGAGACCGCCTGGCAAGCCCAGCAAGCGACGCTGCTGGCCGAACGCGAGCGCGACCGCGCCGAGGCGCAAGCGTTGAGCACCCGCCTGCAACAGCAATGGGCAGCCATCTCAGCAGCCGACCGGGAACTTTACCGCAACCTACGCAGTCGAAAGGGAGGTCGCGCTGTCGTGCTCTTGCAGCGCGATACGTGCCAGGGGTGTGGCATGGTGCTGCCGACCGGCGTTATCCAGCAGGTGCATGCCGCCTCACAAGGCGAGGAACATGTCTTCTGTCCTACCTGTGGTCGGCTGTTGTATAGCTCAAGTTAGGCTTGCCGCGCCTATACACCCCAACCATCTCGCCAGAAAGGTGCTGTGCCTGTGACCTCTTTACACAGACGCTTGATCGTACTCGCGCTCTTGACCCTGAGCAGCCTCACCGCCTGGGCTGCGCTGGCCCAGACGACAGCCTCTGCCCCTCAAGCCCCAACGTTTGCTTGCGCTGATGTCGAGGAAATACCTTTTGCCGAATGCCAGGCCCTGGTGGACCTTTACCAGGCCACCAACGGCCCCCAGTGGCCCATTCAGGGGAGTTGGCTGGTTACGTCGACGCCTTGTACAACCCCCTGGCGCGGAGTAGCCTGCGCTGGGGGTCACGTCGTGAGCCTCGATCGCTCTACGAACAACTTGGATGGCTTGGTCGGCCCATTGCCTGCCTCACTGGCCAACTTGACCGAGCTACGCGTGCTGAAGCTGGCAGGCAACGAGTTGCGCGGCCCCATCCCACCTGCGCTGGGCGCGCTTAGCAACTTGCAGACGTTGGACCTGGCCAACAACCAACTGACCGGGACAATCCCGGCTGAGTTGGGCAATCTGGCCGACCTGCGCATCCTGCTGTTGGGCAACAACCGGCTGACCGGCACGATCCCGGCCGAGTTAGGCAATCTGGCGCAGCTGGAGCAGTTGGGATTGACCACCAACACCCTAAGCGGCGCCATCCCGGCGGAGCTCGGCCGTCTGAGCCAACTGCGCGATCTACGCTTGGGCGGCAATCAGCTCAGCGGCTCCATTCCCTCGACGCTGGGAGACCTGACCGAGCTGCGCGTGCTCAACCTCTCGCAGAACCAACTGGACGGCGCCATGCCGGCGGCGCTGGGTCAGTTGACGCGCCTGGAAAGTCTTTGGTTGGATCGCAATCGGCTGGAGGGAACGATTCCGCCTGAGTTAGGCAATCTGGCCAGCTTGCGGCTGCTGGCTCTGTCGCGCAATCGACTGAGCGGCCCCCTGCCGAGCGAGCTAGGGGCTTTGTCCATGCTGCAAGAGCTGTGGGTAACTAGCAACCAGCTCGAGGGCGCGATTCCCGAGGCGCTCTGCGAGCTCAAGAACCTGTTCGACTTTGATGTGAGCTTCAACGCGCTGAGCGCAGCTCCTTCCTGCTTGACGGCTCTCGACCCCTCTTGGGCGAGCACCCAAACGGTGGCACCCACCGATCTGCAAGCCGCCGCCGACCCCACGGGAACGGTTGCATTGACATGGACACCCATCCTGTACGTCGCTGACAGCGGCTACTACGAGATCAGCTATGCGCGGCAAGGCAGCCCGTTCACCGTGCACGGTGTCACTGCCGACAAACATACGTCAACCTATACCATGGAAGGCTTAGCGCCGGGTGTCTACAACGTGCGGGTGCGCACCTTCACCGCCGCGCACGATGAGGTGCCAGCCTTTCAGCCCAACGATATTTGGAGCGCATACACTCTGCCGGTGAGTGTCGTTGTCGGCGATCCGACGCCGGTCACGTGGACGCTGCACTTTCCACAGATCGAGGTGCAGTCTCCCGGACACTAGCCGGCGCGGCCACACAACCGGCCGCCCCCAAGCACAGCTAGTGCTCTGATCTGGAAGATTTCGCGTTTGTAACTATTCAGGTGCCGGGCACTTGCGACCGGTTTCCAGCTTGAGCCGGCTCTGCAGACGCCCTGGCCAGCGCAGCCTTAAGTGCCC
>DAOUBX010000260.1:0-31107 GCA_034432445.1 Anaerolineales bacterium | reverse complement strand
CTTGCGACCGGTTTCCAGCTTGAGCCGGCTCTGCAGACGCCCTGGCCAGCGCAGCCTTAAGTGCCCGGCACCTAGGGCTGAATAGTTGCGTTTTGCCTTCATCGATGCGTTGGCTGGCGGCAGGAGCAGGCGTCGCGGACGACGCTGATTTCACCCCAGGAATGGCACATCCCACAGTCCGATGGCATCCGTCAGCAGCCAAGCCATGCCGAGGGCAGCCACCGTGATCGTCACGTTGTCCATGTCGGCGCCGGATACGGCTTCGATGAGCGTAGCAGTCAGGGAGATCAGGGCCAGGGGTATGATCGCTGCGGTGAGGCTTGTGCTGAACACACCCCACTGCGTGAAGAGCGCCACGTAGCCCCACGCTGTCACAAATCCTGCGACTGCCATCGCCACGCTGCCGGCCCACGATTTGCGCGGGTTGATTGGCAAGCGGGCGCGGCCAAATCGCCGTCCCACGATGTCGGCCATGCCGTCACCTGCGCACAGAATCGTCAACACCACGATACCCACCGGCGTGTCCAGCCAAAACAGCAGCGTCGTCAGCACAAAGATCACGCCGTATTGCAGCGGACCGTAGAGCAGCTCGCGGCGGTCGCCGGTACGTGACATGGCCTGAACGGCGCCATCGTCCTTGATGACCCCTGCGCCGATGAGCGCAAACTGCAACGTGATGAGCCCGGGCACCAACGCAGCCAGCCAACGGCTCTGCGCTTCGCCGCTGTAAAGCATCCAGCAGAGGATGAACAGCAGCCCTGTTCCGATGTGAATCAGCTTGCGCGAGAGATCACGCGAGAAAACTCGGCGGCGAGCAAGCGCATCGTTGAGCCGCAGCCAGGTCAGCGCCACGACAAAGGTAATGAAGAGGGCAACGATGTCCTGAACCCAGGTGTTGGAGAACAACGGTGCAAGCCACATATTGGGTCACTCACTGAGGCGGTCGAGGGATGCGCAGGCCGGACAACGCCCGGCGATCGCCGAAAGTGCAACAGAGCCGAGGTGTCGCATTACCTCGGCTCTGTTGTACTATTCGATGAAGATTAGGCTGGCGAGGGCGCCGGGCTAGGCGGCGCAGCGGGCTGGGATCCGCCACGGACTTCGTCGCGGCGGCGATCGGGTACCGGGGGAGCAGCCGGCGAGGGGCTAGGCGGCGCCGGAGTTAGTGCAGAGGGGCCCTGCTCCCATAAGGCGTTGAACTCCTCGGCCGTCAGGGTTTCCATCTCGATGAGCCGTTCGGCCACGAGTTTCAACTTGTCGATGTGAGCAGCCATTTGGGTGCGGGCCGTTGCATAGGCTTCTTCCACGATAGCCTTGACCTCGCGGTCAATCTCCTTGGCGATAGCCTCGCTGTAGTCGCGCTGCTCAGACAGCTCACGGCCCAGGAAGACCAACTCCTCCTTGCGGCCATACACCTGCGGCCCCAGCTTTTCGCTCATGCCGTAGCGCGTGACCATCTGCCGTGCGATTTGGGTGACTTTGTCCAGGTCATCGCGCGCGCCGGTGGTGATCTCGCCGAAGATCAGTTCTTCCGCCACGCGACCGCCGAGGGCCACCGTGATGAAGTCCATGAACCATTCGCGCGTCACCAGGCCACGGTCTTCTTCCGGGAAAGAAAGGACATAGCCGGCAGCCGTGCCGCGCGGGATAATGCTGATTTTGTACACGGGGTCGGCATTCGGCATGAGCTTGCGCATGACGGCGTGGCCAGCCTCGTGATGCGCTATAATGCGCTTCTCGGCAGCTGACAGCACTCGGCTCCGCCGCTCTGGGCCGCCCAGGGCTACACGTTCGATGGCCTCGGTCAGCTCCGTCTGGCTGATGTTACGGCGGTTGCGGCGAGCAGCCAGGATAGCGGCCTCATTGACCATGTTCTCGATGTCGGCGCCAACGAAGCCAGGGGTACCGCGCGCGATGGCGTCCAGGTCGACACCCTCGGCCAACGGCTTGCCGCGCACGTGAATGTCCAGAATCGCGCGGCGGCCCTTGATGTCCGGCTGATCCATCACCACGCGCCGATCGAACCGTCCTGGTCGCAAGAGAGCCGGGTCAAGAATGTCAGGTCGGTTGGTGGCGGCGATGACAATCACGTTCGTGTCGGTGTCGAAACCGTCCATCTCCACCAGGATCTGGTTCAACGTCTGCTCGCGCTCGTCGTGGCTGCCGCCCAGCCCCGCCCCACGCTGCCGACCCACGGCGTCGATCTCGTCCACAAACACGATGCACGGCGAATTGCGCTTGGCCTGGTCGAACAGGTCGCGCACACGGCTGGCGCCTACACCGACAAACATCTCGACGAACTCCGAACCGGAGATCGAGAAGAAGGGCACACCGGCTTCACCTGAGACTGCCTTCGCCATCAAGGTCTTGCCCGTGCCGGGAGGACCCACCAGCAACACACCCTTGGGAATACGCGCGCCCAGCGCGGCAAATTTCTGAGGCTCCTTCAGGAACTCGACAACCTCTCGCAACTCTTCCTTGGCTTCATCAGCGCCGGCCACGTCATTGAAGGTGACGGTGGGCTTGTCGCCGGTGAACATGCGCGCGCGGCTCTTGCCGAAGGACATCGCCTGGTTGTTGGTGCCTTGTGCCTGTCGCAGCAAGAAGAAGAACAGCGCGCCGATGAAGATCAGTGGCAGGATGCCTCCTAGAAAAGCCAGCCAATTGCCTAGCTCCTCCGGTGGATTGACAGTGACCTCTAGCGCTGTTGGCGACAGCTTCTCTGCTGCCACGCCCAACCCCAACATCAAGTCGGTAAAGGCAACATTGGCGCTTTTGCGCGAGCCATAGGTCTTGCCATCCTTGAGCTGGACAGTAATATTCTGCCCTTCAATCTGGACACTTTGAACCTTGTCTTCTTGGATCCATTGGGCGACTGTGCTGATGTCCACGGTCTCGACGCGCTCGTTCTGGGGGAACAAGCTGAAGAACAGCGCAGCAGCTGCCACCAGAATCAACAAGTAGACAAATCCATTCCGGGTAAAACGGGAATTCACGATGTTACTCCACACTCTGCGGGTTGTGTTGCGACGCGAACGTCTGACCGCTCGAAACAGCCCAACTCATGACCCGATTATACCAGAGGTTACCTGATTGTGCCAGCGTGTTGGCTTACGATTCCCATGCCGCTCCCGCGCAATCGTCAGCAAAAAGATGGCCGGCTTGTCATAGCCGGCCATCTTGCTCAACGTGCTCCCATCGGGGTCTGCAACATCGTCATGCCAACGCCAACTGTAACAGCTCGTCGGCGGTTTCGTCGATTTCCGGTGACGGCGGCGGCGCAGATTTGATGACGGTGAAGGTGAGTTGCTGCTTCTTGTCTGCGCTGGCTTGCATATCGGCCAGCACCGTGTCGCCCGGCTTGAACTCACCGGCCAACAGCCCTTCACTCAGTCGATCCTCTACCAAGTTCTGAATCACGCGTCGCAACGGGCGAGCGCCGTACTCCGGGTCGTAGCCCTCCTCGGCCAAGAACAGTTTCGCCTCATGGGTCAACTCAAGCGCAACGTCGTGTTCGGCCAGCCGGCTGTGCACGCGCTTGAGCTCCAAATCGACGATGGTAGTCAGCTCTTCCTTGGTCAAGTGGCGGAAAACCATGATCCCGTCGAGACGATTGATGAACTCCGGCCGGAAGGTCTGCTTAAGCGCATCGACGACGCGTTCCTTCATCCCCTCGTACTCTTGCTCGCGCTTGGCAACGTCGTCCTTGGTAAAGGCAAAGCCCAACGTCGAAGCTCGCTTGATGAGCTTGGCCCCGACGTTGGAAGTCATGATCAAGATGGCATTGCGAAAGTCTACCCGTCGGCCTTTGGCATCGCTCAGATGGCCATCTTCCATGATCTGAAGCAGCATGTTGTGGGCCTCGGGGTGCGCTTTTTCCATCTCGTCGAACAGCACAACACAGTACGGCCGCCGGCGTACTGCCTCGGTCAGTTGTCCGCCTTCTTCATAGCCTACGTAGCCAGGCGGGGCGCCTACCAGCCGACTGACGTTGTGGCGTTCCATGAACTCGCTCATGTCGAGCTTGATCAGCGCTTCTTCGCTGCCGAACAAGAACTCGGCTAGGGTCTTCGCCAGTTCGGTCTTACCAACGCCTGTGGGACCTAGGAAGATGAATGTGCCAATCGGGCGTTTGGGGTCCTTCAGGCCGGCGCGCGCACGACGGACTGCTTTGGCAATCGCCTTGATCGCTTCATCCTGGCCCACCACGCGCTCATGCAAGGCTTGCTCCATCTGCAAGAGGCGTTCGCTCTCCTCGCCTGCGATGCGCTGGACAGGCACACCAGTCCACATGGCTACCACCTCGGCCACATCGTCCGAGGTGACCTGCGGCTTGCTGGCCAGCGACTCCCATCCAGAGCGCATCTGCTCCATGCGATGGCGCAGCTCGACCTCGCGATAGCGCAGGTCGATGGCTTCGTCGTAGCGTTCGCCGCTGAGCGCCTCCTCTTTTTCCTTTTGTAGCGCCTTCAAGCTCACAAAGGCTTCACGCAGGCTCGTGGCTTCTGGCGACTTGTACATGCGCACGCGGCTGGCCGCTTCATCGATCAAGTCGATAGCTTTGTCCGGCAGGTAACGGTCGGGGACATAGCGAGCAGAAAGCTGTGCAGCGGCTTCCAGCGCCTCATCGGTAATGCGCAGCTTATGGTGCTCTTCGTACACGGGCCGGACGCCACGCAGAATCTCCACGGTTTCCTCGATCGTGGGCTCTTCCACCAACACCGGCTGGAAACGGCGTTCGAGCGAGGCATCCCCCTCGATGTAGCGGCGGTATTCATCGAGCGTGGTGGCGCCTATGCACTGAACCTCGCCGCGCGCCAGCGCCGGCTTCAAAATGTTGGCCGCGTCAACCGAGCTGCCGGCCGCGCCAGCTCCCACCAACATGTGCACCTCGTCGATGAACAGGATGCTGCCGCTGTTCTTGATCTCCTCGATGACCTTCTTCAGGCGTTCCTCGAATTGACCGCGGTACATCGTGCCGGCGACCAACGAACCGACATCCAGCATGAGCACGCGCTTGTCGAGCAAGGATTCGGGAGCGTCGCCGGCGACGATGCGCTGCGCCAGGCCCTCGACAATCGCTGTTTTGCCCACGCCCGGCTCGCCGATCAGCGCTGGGTTGTTCTTGGTGCGTCGCGAGAGGATTTGAATGACGCGTTCGATCTCTTTTTGCCGGCCGATCACCGGGTCTAACAGCCCTTGCTCGGCCTGGGCGGTCAGGTCCAGGCCCAGTTGATCGATGAGCGGCGTCTTGCTCTCTTGTTGCTTGCGCTCCTTGGTGGTTTGCTCGCTTTCCAGCAAGCTGCGCGCGGTTTGGGTACGCACTTTGTCGAGGCTTACACCCAAGCTGCGCAGCACGTTGACCGCAATCCCTTCGCCTTCGCGCACCAGGCCCAAGAGTAAGTGCTCTGTGCCGATGTATTGGTGTCCCATGAGGCGCGCTTCTTCCACCGAGAGCTCGATCACGCGCTTAGTGCGCGGGGCAAGGGTGGGTTTGCCGTAGGGCGGCCGCGGCTCACGTCCAACCGCTTTCTCGATCGCCCGAATCACCTGGGCAGGATCAACGCCGAGCTCGCGCAACACCTTAGCAGCCACCCCATGTTCTTCTTTCACCAAGCCCAAAAGGAGGTGCTCGGTACCGATATAGTTGTGGTTCAGGCGCTGCGCTTCTTCCTGCGCCATGGTCAGAACTTTACGCGCGCGTTTCGAAAAGCGGTCTAGCTTGTCGGACATGACAACCTTCCTTTAACCAGATTGATCTGATGGTCGTTCTCGAGTAGTGTCACACGGATTATATCATAGCCCATGACAAAGTGCGTAGTAGGCGCAGTTCCAAACACCTAGCTGGGGCTGGTTCGCCCGTAAAACAAAAAGGCCGCAACGCAACCGCGTGTCAGCCTCTTTGCTCGCTACGCTAACAAAACGCGGCGCCGGTTGGTGCCAGCGCCGCGTGAACTTAGCCAGAAAGATCAGTCGGTGTCTTCAACCCAGTCCAAGTCCGGCTCGTCGCCTTCACGCCAGTCGAGCTCAGCGTACTCTTCTTCGGCCACGCGCTTGAGACTGAGCCCCATGCGACGCCGGGCCGGGTCGATGCGGATAATGCGCAGAGCAAGCTGATCACCTTCTTTGACGACCTCTTTGGGATGCGTCACACGGTGGTTGGCCAGCTCAGAGATGTGGATCAGCCCTTCCAAGGTGCCGTCCACGCGGGCGAAAGCGCCAAAACTGGCCAACTTGGTAATCACCCCTTCGACGATCTGGCCCACCGCATAGCGCTCATGCACCACGGACCATGGCTCTGGCTCCAGCCGTCGCAGACTGAGCCCGATGCGCTTGCGCTCGCGATCGACGTTCAGCACGTAGACCTCGACCTCGTCGCCGACTTTGAGGATCTCGCTGGGATGGTTGACCCGTGACCAGGACAGCTCTGACAAGTGAATCAGGCCGTCCGCCCCGCCTAGATCGACAAAGGCACCGAACTTGGCGACACTGCTGACGCGGCCCTTGCGCACATCGCCCTTCTTGAGATCGCTGAGCAGCTCGTCCTTCTTCTTGCGGCGCATCTCGCGCATCGCCAAGCGCTCGGAGAGGATCAGACGATTGCGCCGCCGGTCGAGCTCAACCACCTTCAGCCACACGCGCTTGCCGACCAGGCTGGCCCAGCGGTTCTCGTCGTTTTCGTCCACGGGGCCTTCGGGCTTGGTGACCATCTGCGAGGCCGGGATGAACCCGCGCACCTTGCCCAAGCGGCAAATGACACCGCCACGGTTGTAGCCGATGATCGTGCTCTCGAAGCTCTCGTTGTTCTCCAGCAGACGCTCGGCTTCACGCCAATCGCGCTCCTGCTGGGCACGGCTTAGGGAGAGGACGATGTTGCCATCCTTGTCCTCGGGACGTAGGACGTAGACGACGACCGGATCGCCCACTTTGAGGTGTTCGAGGTACTCTTTGCCCAGGCGTTCCAGCTCGCGAGTGTGCACGAAGCCTTCAGACTTGGCGCCTACATCTACCAGAATCTCGTTCGGCGAGATGCTCACGATGACGCCATCGCGAATGTCACCGGTCTTGAGAGGCTTGAACTCGAAGTCGTCCACATACTGGGCCATTGTAGCGGCGGAGGCGGCCGAAACTGCTTCCGCAGCTTGCTCGGCATCAGCTGCCACCGGCGGTTCAGGAGTGGACTCACTAACGACTTCTTGCACAACAACCGCAGCAGAGGCGGCGTCCTCGACAACCTCGGCTGTCGGCGCACTATCGGCCACTACTTCGGCAACAGGGAGCTCTGCTCCCGCAGCATCCAAGGCAGCGTCCTGGGCGATCTCGCTGACGATCTCCTCGACCTGCTCTTCGGGCTGCTTCAAAACATCCAAATTATCCATGCGACTTAAGGCTTCTCCTCCTATAAAGTGGCTCTATTATAGCGAAGATGGGTGTAATTGGCAAGCAGCTCAATGCGGCTGCGGCGACCGTCCAGCGTTTCCGCAACTTAAATGCCAGCGGATACGCGCATAAAGCACGACGGCTTGCCGAGCAATCGTTTGGCAAGCCGTCGTAAGGTTTGGCAGTTCGCTTTGACCGCTTCACGAAGTGCAGGTGGCAATCACTTCGATCTCCACCAGCGCGCCGCGCGGCAAACCGGCCGCCTGGATGGTGGAGCGCGCCGGCGGGGCAACGGTAAACGCCTCGCCGTAGATCGCATTGACACGGCCGAAGTCATTCATGTCAGCCAGGAAAATCGTCGTTTTGACGACCTGGTCCATGGTAGTCCCGGCCGCGGCCAAAACAGCGCGCAAGTTGGCCAGCGCCTGGCGCGTCTGCGCTTCAAGGCCTTCGACCAGCTGACCCGAAGTTGGGTCCAGACCGATCTGTCCGGCGGTAAAAACCAGATCGCCAACGCGCACTGCTTGGCTGTAGGGGCCGATGGCCGCCGGCGCTGCCGGCGTGGCAATGATTTGACGAGATGTAGTCACTTCTCTGAGACCTCTTGTACAGGAAGGCAAGTGTTGGAGGGTGTGAACAAGGTCTTCCGCGCAAACTTTGGAGGCCAGAAACAGCCAGGTGGGCAGAAAGGTCAGATTCTGGCAACGTAGACACGCGCTTGTGCCAGGACGGTCGGCTTAGCCGCCCGAGGTCTTGCTCCTAGAGGTTTGTCTTGGCGTACCCAATCTGGCTGATACGCATCAACTTGTCCCAACGATGGTGCGACACAATGTTACGGATGGTGCCGGACTTGGAACGCATGACCACCGAGGAGGTGCGTGCGCCGCCGCTCTCGAAGCGCACGCCGTCCAAGAGTTCACCGTCGGTGATGCCGGTGGCGGCGAAGAAGACATCTTCCCCTCGCACCAAATCATTGATGGTGAACACGCGCTCCAGGTCGTGGCCGTGCTCAAGGGCGTATTGGCGCTCGCTTTCATCGCGCGGCCAAAGCTTGCACTGCATGCCCCCGCCCAAGCATTTCAGGGCGCAGGCGGCGATGACAGCTTCCGGCGACCCGCCAATGCCCATCAAGATGTCGATGCCGGTCTGTGGGGTTGCCGCAGCAATGGCGCCGGCCACGTCGCCGTCGCGTATCAGCCGGATACGGGCACCCACTTTGCGCACCTGGCTGATGAGTTGCGCATGTCGCGGCCGGTCCAGGATCATCACGGTCAGATCGTCGACTTGCTTGCCAACGGCGTGCGCCACAGCGTGAAGGTTGTAGGTCACAGATTGGTTGATGTCGATCACGTCACGCGCGGCGGGGCCGACAGCGATCTTGTCCATATACACCAGACTGCCGGGGGCATACATGGTGCCGCGTTCGGCCATGGCCACGACCGACAGCGCACCAGGCCCGCCGGTAGCCGTCAACGTGGTGCCGTCGATGGGATCGACAGCGATGTCTAGGGGCGGACCGTAGCCGGTGCCGAGCTGTTCGCCGTTGAAGAGCATGGGCGCCTCGTCTTTTTCACCTTCGCCGATGACGATCACGCCTTGCATATCTACGGTGTTTAAGATCAAGCGCATGGCATCCACAGCGGCTTGGTCGGCAGCGTTCTTGTCGCCGCGGCCCATCCAGCGCGATGCCGCCAAAGCAGCAGCTTCCGTGACTCGCACCAGGTCAAGCGCCAGGTTGCGATCGGGCTTCTGAGCCATAGATTCCTACCTCCTCATTGAGATGGCAATCGACTGCAACGGTGTACTGATTATAGCACAGGAGTAACTATTCAGCCATAGGTGCCGGGTACTTGCGTCTGTGTTGGCAAAGGTGTTCGCAGAGCCGACTTAAGCTGCCAACCGGTCGCAAGTGCGCCCGACGCCAGAATAGTTGCGCCCAAGACCCAGGCGCAGACGAAAGAGGGCGCAGGCACCTTAGCCTGTCAGGTGCGCCAGCTCCTCCGGTGCGCCGGTGTGATTGCGTTTGGCCTGGGCAATGGCACGCGGCACGTTGACCAGGGGCAACAAGATGAGCCCTGCCAGAAAGAAGAAGATCACCGATAGGATGCCCATCCGCAAGCTGCCGAACATCTGGTTGACCAGGCCGAAGGTGAAGGTGCCCAGCCACGAGGTACCGCGTTCGCTGATCTCGTAGAAGCTGTAGAATTCCGCTTCCTGTTCGGCGGGGATCATCTGGGCAAACAAGCTGCGGCTGAGGGCCTGGCTGCCGCCCAGGACCAAGGCGATGACGAAAGCCAGCAGCCAGAACTCGAGCTGGCGTTGCTCCATGCCAAAGACCTGAGCTGTGCTTTGTAACCCACCCCAGGCGTAGATCACGACTGCGCTCCAAATCACGAGGCTCACCAGAATGGTGCGCTTGGCTCCCAGGCGGCCGGCCAGCCGGCCAAAGGCCAGCGCGCCGATGAAGGCCACGAATTGGATCATCAGTACCACGAGGATTAGGTTGGTCGAGGAGATGCCCAGCTCCTGCACCGCAAAGATCGCCGACACAGCAATGACCGTCTGAATGCCGTCGTTGTAGAGCAAGTATGCCACCAGGAACTTCATGGCTTCGGGCAAGGTGCGCGACTTACGGGCAATGAACAAGATCAAAACGACGATGGGGCCGGCAGCCGGCAACAGCGCCAGGAGGATCGGCACGCGCAGCACGAAGAGGATGGGGATCGCCAGAGGCAGCAGCATCAAGGTGGTGATGACCGGCGTCGGGACCTCGATAAGGTGCGCTAGTTGTTTGAAGCCAATGGACAGATAGTTTTCCCCTGGCGGCAGCGGGCGCACGGCGTAGCGGGAGCGCAGTGTGGCGAAGGTGATGAAAGAGAAGCCCAGCCACCAGAAGCCTGCCGAGGCCAGGCTGATACGGGCCACCATCGCCTCCGTCAGGCCGATTGTGTCGGCCAGAAGAAATAGGACAAGGTTCAGCAGCAACAACAGGCCGCCGCCCAGATAGCCCATCGCCCAGCCGAAAGAAGAAACGCGATCGCGCTGATCTTCGCTGGCGATGTTGGGCAGATAGGAGTTGTAGAAGACGATGCTGGCGCCAAAGGCAACGTTGGCCAGGATGAAGAGCAGACCGCCTAGCCAGTGTAGACCGGGCGTGATGAAAAACAGAGCAATGGTCGCCGAAGACCCGACGATGCAGAACAGCTGCATCATCTGTTTGCGCAACTGCGAGTAGTCGGCCAAGGCGCCGAGGATGGGGAGAAATGTTACCTGCAGGAGCACCGAGGCGGAAATACAATAGGTGAAAAACGAATCATAGCGGATCGGCACTCCCAGCAGATAGACCAGGCCATTAGCGTCGGCCGCTGCTTGGGTGATGGCTGTCAGATACGGTCCCAAGAACACCGTGACCACGGTCGTGGAAAAGGCGGAGTTGGCCCAGTCGTACATCGACCAGCCGAATATCTCGCGGCGGTCATTGACCATTGGACGAGCCGTCGTAACAGCCATGTTAACCTCCTGTTGCTGAAATTCGCTGTAAGGGGCAGATCGATCGACAGAAGGTGCAACGTGCGAGGGCACGTACACAGATCGGTGCTAAGCGGGCCAGTGTGGCAAGAGGGTCGCCCAATAATAGGCAATGGGCAGGCCAATCAGCAGGCTATCGATGCGGTCGAGAACACCGCCGTGGCCGGGAATGAGCTGGCTGGAGTCCTTGGCGCCCGCCTGGCGCTTGATCATGGATTCGGCCAGATCGCCGAGCGGCGCCACCAGGCCGATCAGCAGTCCCAACAGCGCACCTTCGAGGGGGGACAAGTTCAAGAGCCATACGCTGAGCAGTGCAGCGGCAAGGCTGCCGACAGCCGCGCCGGCGAGATACCCCTCCCACGTCTTCTTGGGGCTGTGACGCGGCCACCAGCGATGGCGGCCAAAGGCGCGGCCGGCAAAGTAGGCGCCCGAGTCGGTGGCAAAGATGGACAGAGCCGCCGTCAGCAGCCAGGCCAAGCCCTGATCCAGGTTGCGCAAGGAGACGAAATGGCCAAGCATGACACCCAAATAGAGCGCACCGCCCAATCCTAAGGCCCAATCGGTAACGGGTTGTGGACGGTGATACCAGAGCGCCGCCAGCAAAGAGCCAGCCACCGCCGCCGCAAGAACCATGGGCAGGGGAAAGACGGCCGGCCAGTTGGCCTGCACAACAAACAGCAAGGTCAAAAAAATGCAAAGCGGCAGAGACGGATGGTATCCGTTCTGCCGCAGAAGAGTGACAAACTCCCAAGCTGCCAGCCCGCCGATGAGCCCGACCAAGAGAACGAAAGGCAGACCGCCGAGAGCCGTCGGAATGGCCACCAGCATGAGGAGAACTGCTGCGCTGATGATGCGGGTTCGGAGCACGCCTAGGTCACCTTGACACGTCCAAAGCGGCGGTCGCGCTCGCTGTAGGTGAGCAGCGCCTTGAGCAGCTCGTTCTCGTCGAAATCGGGCCAATAGGTCGGGGTCGCATAGTACTCGGCGTAGGCTGCCTGCCAGATCAGGAAGTTGCTCAGCCGATACTCGCCGCCCGTGCGAATGATCAAATCGGGGTCCGGCAGGCCGTCGGTGTAGAGATAATGGCTGAACACCTCTTCCGTGATCGCTTCGGCCGGCAAGCCATCTTGGATGATGCGTTGCACAGCATCGATGATCTCGGCGCGACCGCCGTAGTTGAAGGCTACGTTAAGAATGATGCGGTCGTTGTGCTTGGTAACCTCCAGCGCGTGCTTAATCTGACCTTTGAGTTGCTCCGAAATGCCGACCAGGCTGCCGCTGTGGCGAATTTGCACACCTTTGGCGTTGAGCTCGTCCAACTCATCGCGGATGGTTTGGCTCAAGAGATGCATCAAGCCGCGCACCTCGGCGGGCGGGCGTCCCCAGTTCTCGGTGGAGAAGGCGTAGATCGTCAAGACCTTGACGCCATACTCGACACACGCCTCTAGAACGCGGCGGATGTTCTTGGTGCCGGCGCGGTGACCCATGGCGCGTGGCAAACCGCGCTGTTGCGCCCATCGGCCGTTGCCATCCATAATGACGCCGATGTGGTGGGGCACCCGCACGTTCGACAGGTCGAGCGCAGGGCGCGTGCCGTTCGTTGTGTGCTCAGAGGCCATGCCGTTGAACCTAGACCTCCATGATCTCGGCTTCCTTCGCCTGGCCGATTTTGTCGATGCGCTCGATGTAGCGATCCAAGAGCTCCTGAATCTCCTCGCGCGCTGCATGCAGATCGTCTTCGGAGATCTCCTTGTCTTTTTCGGCAGCCTCCAGGAGCTTGTTGGCGTCGCGGCGAATGTTGCGCACCGATACTTTGGCTTCTTCTAGACGCTTATGCACCAGTTTCACTAGGTCCCGCCGTCTCTCTTCCGTGAGTGGCGGGAGAACCAGACGAATGATTTTGCCATCGTTGGTGGGGGTGATCCCCAGGTCGGACTTCAAGATGGCCTTCTGGATTTCGCCGATGTCGCCAGCGCTGAAGGGGCGGATCGTGATCAGCCGCGGCTCAGGGACGCCGATAACGGCGAGTTGCTGCAAGGGCGTGGGCATGCCGTAATAGGTCACGGGGATGTGTTCCACCAAAGCTGGCGTGGCGCGGCCGGTGCGGATCGTGCGCAAGTCGGCCTGCAGCGCATCGATCGACTTATCCATGCGGTCTTCAGCATCCAACAGAATGTCGTCTATCATGGCTCACTCCGCTTGGTTCCTAGGCGCGGTCCCCGGGCCATGCGGCTATCCACACAACCTCAAGGACTACTCTACACTGCACGCTGTGCGATCACGGTACCCACCTGCCGCCCCATGACAACATCTTCCAGCACACCTGACTGCCACAGATCGACGACGTAGATGGGAAGGTTGTTCTCCATGCACAGGGTAATGGCCGTGGAGTCCATCACGCCCACGCGCAAGTTGAGGGCATCGATGTAGGACAGGAACTCGAAACGCCGCGCCTGCGGGTTGGTCATCGGGTCAACGTCGTAGACGGCGTCGACTTTGGTTGCCTTGATCAGCGCCTCGGCGTTGATTTCCATGGCGCGCAGCGCTGCAGCTGTGTCGGTCGTGAAGTAGGGATTGCCGGTGCCGCCGCCGATGATGACCACACGGTCCTTGTCCAGGTGCCGAATGGCCCGCAGGCGGATGTAGGGTTCGGCCAGGGCGCGCATCTCAATGGCTGTTTGCACCCGTGTGGTGACCCCAACGCGCTCCAGCGCGTCTTGCAGCGCCAGGGCGTTCATCACGGTGGCCAGCATGCCCATGTGGTCGGCCGTAGCGCGCTCCATGCCGTGCGCCAGCCCATCCTTGCCGCGCCAGATGTTGCCGGCGCCCAGAACAAGGGCGATCTGCACGCCATGCTCTTTGACCTCTCGCACCTTGAGAGCGACTTGCGCCGCGCGTGCAGGGTCAATGCCGTAGCCATGCGGCCCGGCCAAGGCCTCGCCGCCGATTTTGAGAAGAATGCGCCGATACTTGAGTTCTGCCATGGATCACCTGGCTTCGCTGTTGGGAACAGACGGGGCGAAAAACAGCACGAAGGTGCTGGTGTGACTATTCAGGCGCCGGGCGCTTGCGCCCGATCTGCAGCTTAAGTCGGCTCTGCGAAGGCGCTTGCCAAAGCAGACGCAAGCACCCGGCACCTATATCGCTGAATAGTCTAGGACTTACACAGTTGGTTGGTCGAGCAGGGCCGGTGGGTTTTGCTACACCACATTTGCCTGTTCGAGAAGCCGCGCTTGATCAGCCGCCGATTTCCAGCCGCGCAAAGCGGCGCACAACGATGTTCTCACCGAGTTTGGCGATGGCCTGGGTGATGACGTCGGCAATGGTGGCGTTAGGGTCCTTGATGAAAGGCTGCTCCATCAGGCAGTTTTCCTGGTAGAACTTCTCCAGCTTGCCATCGACGATCTTGGCCAAAACTTCTGCCGGTTTGCCCGAGTCCGCGACCTGCGCCAAGAACTCGGCGCGTTCCTTTTCCAGCTCCGCAGCCGGAATCTCCTCGCGCCGGACATAGCGCGGTCGGGCAGCGACCACGTGCATGGCCAAGTCCTTGACCAGCGCCTGAAACTGCTCAGTGCGGGCCACGAAGTCGGTCTCGCAGTTGACCTCAACCAGGGCGGCAACCTTGGCGCCGGTGTGGACGTAGGAGCCGATCAGCCCCTCGTTGGCCTCGCGGGTGGCTTTCTTGGCCGCCGCGGCCAGCCCTTTCTCTTGCAACAGAGCCGCTGCCTTTTCAAAGTCGCCGTTCGTCTGCTCCAGGGCTTTCTTACAATCGAGCACGCCTGCGCCGGTGGTCTCGCGCAGTTGCTTTACCATTTCTGCTGAGATAGCCAATTTGATAATCTCCTTCCAGTGAGATCTATGTTTTGGTCGAGAGTTTAAGAGCACCGGGGTGGCGCCCGGTGCTCTGAAGTTGCGGTATAGCAGGAGGAGCGATCACTCCCTGTCGTCGAAATCGTCATCCTCGATTTCGAATTCGAAGTCCTCGTCAACCTCTACTTTGTAGTCTTCCTCATCCACTTCTTCTTCCTCGGCCATCATGCTGCTGCGCAGCTTCGCCAAGGTCGAAGGCCCCAAGAAGACCTCGGGCTCGCGAATCTCTTCGTCGCGGCGGAAGTGATCTTCCTCGTCGGCTACAATGACCTCGCGCATGCGCAGGCCGGCGTTGACAGCATCGGCAATCACGCCGGTGATCAACTTGATGGCGCGAATGGCGTCATCGTTGGCCGGGATGACCACGTCGATGGGGTCCGGGTCGCAGTTGGTGTCCACCATTGCGACGATCGGGATGCCCAGCTTGTTGCATTCCTGGACGGCAATGGTCTCGCGCTTGACGTCGGTGATGAAGACGAGGTCGGGCAACCGGCGCATGTCACGCAGTCCACCCAGGCGGCGGTTCAGTTTTTCGATCAGCCGCTCCTGGTCCAGTCCTTCCTTCTTCGTCAGTCGTTCGAAGTCACCGCGAGCTTTGCGCTGTTCCAGCGTAGCCAGGAACTCCACGCGTTGGCGGATTGTGCGGAAGTTCGTCAAGGTGCCGCCCAGCCAGCGGTAGTCCACGTAGGGCATGGAGCAGAGCTTGGCGTATTCGGCGACAGTCTGCTGTGCCTGCTTTTTGGTGCCTACGAACAGCACGGTCCCGCCCGATGCCACGACGTTCTGGGTGCGCTGATAAGCCAGCTCAAGCTGGCTCATCGTCTGCTGCAGGTCGATGATGTGAATGCCGTTGCGCTCGGTGAAGAGGTACGGCTTCATCTTGGGGTGCCAGCGCTGGGTGCGATGCCCAAAGTGGACGCCGGCTTCCAACAGATCCTTCATGGATACTACGGCCACGGTTTCTACTATTGCCTCCTCAGATGAGTGTTAGTCGTCCGCCCTGCGCTGCCTGTCCTCTCACCCCACGCCGTGGACAATGGGGCACACTCGAGACAGATACGCGCCGGTGGCGTGCGCAATACGAGCGCGCCGCGCGCGCTCGTGGAAGCAAGTATACCATAGGGAGAGGCGCCCGGCAAATTACCTTAGCGTACACTAGCGCCTTGTTCGGTTGGACTCTAGCGGCAGGTGGCCGACACTTTGGGCGCAACGCCCGTACGCGGACAAGCCTGCGCTGGCGCTGGGCACCCCAGCCCTGTGCGATTGGGCCCTAGCGTTCGGCAGCGCTGTCCGCGAGCTCCGCGTCGAGCAGCAAAACGGCCCCCTCTTGCTTGGCAATGCGAAAGCGATCGAAGTCGTTGGCGACCACGGTGCTGGCGAAGATCGGCCGCGCCTCGGCCAGGATTTGGCGCGTCGAGTAGCGGCGCGAGACGTGGTGCAGGATCAGACTGTGTACTTCGGCCGCGCGCGCCAGCCGCGCGGCTTGGGCGGCCGTCAGGTGACCGAAACGCCGCGCCATGTCTGCTTCCTCTTCTAGATAGGTGGCTTCGATCACCAGAGCGTTGGCCCCTTGAGCGACTGCAATCAGGTCATCGGTGCGGCCCACGTCGCCTACAAAGACCAACTTGGCCCCTGCCTGGGTTGGCCCTAGCACCTCATCCGGCTGTACCACGCGGCCGTCAGGCAGCGTGACGGCCCGGCCCTGCACGAGATCACGCCGGATCGGCCCTGCCGGCACGCCCAGCGCCTCGGCGCGCTCCGCCAGGAAAGGACGGCGAGCCTTCTCCTCGAAGCAAAAGCCAAAGCAGCCCGGCCCGCGGTGGCTGACGGGGAAAGCGCTCAGCACGAAGCTGCCGTCGTCCAGCAACGTGCCGGGTTTGATCTCGCGCAGGTTGACCTTCATCGGTAAGTTCTCGACCGTGCCAAAGACCACGGCCAGCAGATCGGCCACGCGCTGCAAGGCCCAATGGCCGGCGTAAATGTCGATATCGGGAATCATCTCCCAGCGGCCGAAGGTGGAAATCAGCCCGCCCAACCCAAGGATGTGGTCGAGATGACCATGCGTGAGCAAGATGCGATCCAGGCGCTTGAAGCCCAGGCCCGACTTGAGCAGTTGGCGCTGCGTGCCCTCGCCGCAGTCGATCATGAAGCGGTATTCTTTGTGGGCGACAATGGCCGACGAGAGACCGCGCTGGATGGTAGGCGCCGACGCCGACGTGCCTAGAAAGGTGAGTTCATACATCGAACAGTCCCTGGTTGTCCTTCCTGGCCAATCACCTCACAGCGTTGGCCTATGAATTGCGCTACTACCCAGAGGTTGGTGAGCAGATGCTGCGTGATAGCGCTGGTCTGGAACGCCAACGCCCGGCCTGACAGCGCCATGGGCAGCACCAATTGGTCGGCGAGATGAGGGTCTACGCTGGCGCCGGAGCGGTGATGCTGCAAGAAGGCGTCAACGGCGTCGTCGGCCACGCGCTCGGCCGGGTAGCCCTGCCGTCCATAGCCTGTGAACCCCGCTGTGAGGCCATCGGCGTACTCGGCTAGAAGGAAAAGGCAGGTGCCGGGGCCTACCGAGAGCGGATTGAGTAAGCGGGTGTGCAGCAAGTGGGGGGCAAAGCCGGTATCCACCAGCCGGTTGTAGGCCTGCTTGGCCTGCCGCGCTGTCACCTGGTTGCCGACCTGGGCTGCAGCCGATACAATGCGCACTGCCTGCAGTTCGCCGCGCGGCCGGCTCCAAGCCGGTGGGCTGATGGCGGCGGCTGCGTGCGGCTGGATGTGCAGGGTGATCTCGCCGCCGCCCCGGGGATAGAAGCCCCACTTGCTGAGGGTGACTTGAGCATGGTAGCCGAGCGGCGCCAGCGCAGGCAGGTAAACGTGTTCCAGGTAATCGCTAGGCGGGCTCCAACTCACGTGGGTGCCGCCGGTGACGGTGACCTGGGATCGGCCCTGCGCATGGCTGAGCGGCAAAAGCACCGTCTGCAGCACCAGCGTAGCCGCGCCGGCCGTGCCGATGCTGAAGTGATAGGCGCCTGGCTGGGGGGCGGTGTGCGGTGTGAACAGCAGCTCACGGCTGTGCTCGTGCACGCCTTCTAGGCTGGCGTTGCAGATGGCTGCCGCGGCCTTGACGGCTTGCACGTGCTGCGGCCGCAGACCTGGCTGCTTGCGGCCGGCGCGAATGTTGACGATGCGCAGCGGCCGGCCTTGCAGGCTGGCCAGGCTCAACGCTGTGCGCAGGATCTGCCCGCCGCCTTCGCCGAAGCTGCCGTCGATAGTCACAAGATCGCGGTTCACAGGTGTTCTTTCAAAGCCTGCGCAGCCTTGAGGTTCATGCCGGGCACGGCAGCCAACTCGTCCACGCTGGCGGCGCGGATGCCGTCGATCGAGCCGAAGGCCTTGAGCAGGGCCTGGCGGCGCTTGGGGCCGATGCCTGGCGCTTTCTCCAGTTCCGACGCAACGCCGGCCTTCTGGCGCATCTCACGATGAAATGTGATAGCGAAGCGATGCGCCTCGTCGCGAATGCGCTGCACCAGGAAGAGCCCCTCCGAGTCGCGGGGCAACAACACCGGCTGCGAAACGCCGGGCACGAAGATCTCCTCGCGCTGCTTGGCCAGCCCCACCACCGCCACCGCGCCCAGCAGGTCGAACTCCTTGAGTACGTCCACGGCGACGCCGAGCTGGCCCTTGCCGCCGTCCACGATCACCAGGTCGGGCAGTACGGTCCAGGCTGCTGCGCTGCGCCGGGCCTTGGCGCCGGGGTCCTCGGGCTCCGGCTCCACGGCGCGACGAAAGCGACGGCGCAGCATCTCGCGCATGGCGGCATAGTCGTCGGGCTCGCCCTGGCCCCCGCGGCCGCGAATCTTGAAGCGGCGGTAGTCGCTCTTGCGCGGGGTGCCCTCGGCGAAGACCACCATGCTGCCCACGGTGTTGGTGCCTTGAAGCGTGGAGATGTCGAAACATTCGATGCGCGCCGGTGGCGTGTCTAGGCCCAGGGCCTGTTGCAGCTCCTGTAAGGCCAGCACCTGCTTGCTCTTGTCGGCCTGGCGCATGGCGCGCAGGGTGCGCAACATCTCGAAGGCGTTGTCGGTTGCCAGGCGCAGCACATCGGCAGCCGTCTGACCGCTAGGCTCCACGAGGGCCACCGTCTCCGTGTCGCCAGCGTGCGCGCGGCGCTTACCGCTCAGCCAATCGACGATGACTGTGGCGTCAGCCGGCGCGAGCGGGACGAGGATCTCAGGGGGCACAGAGGTGGCGCTGTCGTAGAACTGCCCCAGGAAGATGGCCAACAGCTCGGCGGCGTCCTCCTCGGCTGTGCGCGGCAGGATGAAGCTCTCTCGTCCGATCAGCCGGCCGCGGCGCACGAAGAACACCTGGAAGCACGTCTCGTCGCCGTTCTCGTCGCGGGCGAAGGCGATTACGTCCTGGTCGATGGGGTCCGGCGTCACCACCTGTTGTCGTTCCACCAGCCGCTGGGCCAGCTTGATCTGGTCGCGATACATGGCGGCGCGCTCGAACTGCAGCGCTTTGGCGGCATTGCGCATGCGCGCCTCCAACGCCCCGATAGCTTCCTCGCTTTTGCCCTCCAGGAAGTCGGCCAGGCCGCGCATCATCTCGCGGTACTCGTCGCGCTTGACGACGCCGATACACGGCGCCACGCACAACTTGATGTCGTAGTACAGACAGGCCCGCTCGTCCTGTCCGGTGATCACGCGGTTGCAGGTCAGGTAGGGGAAGACCCGGCGCAGGTTGTCCAGCGTTTGCCGCACGCTGAAAGCGGAGGTATAAGGGCCGTAGTAGGCAGCGCCGTCCTTCACCACACGCCGCGTGACGCTTACCTTGGGAAAGTCGTCTTGCCAGTGGATTTTGATGTAGGGGTAGGTCTTGTCGTCCTTGAGCATCACGTTGAAGCGCGGTAGGTAGCGCTTGATCAACGTGTTTTCCAGCACCAGCGCGTCCACCTCGGTGGGCACGATGATCCACTCTAGGTCGTCGATCTCGGCGACCAGGCGACGGGTTTTGGCGGTGTGTTGGGCTGCGTTTTGGAAATAGGAGCGCACGCGGGCGCGCAGGTTGATGGCCTTGCCCACGTAGATGATCCGACCCCGGCCGTCCTTCATCAGATAAACGCCCGGCGACACTGGGAGGCTTTCCAAGCGCGCGCGCAGCTTGTCTGAGACCTGCTGAACCATGGCCGCCATTGTAGCACGACGGCGGGCGTTGGGTCAATTGTCTGGCGATGACCTAGACCCCTGCCTCGCTGAGAGGTCGAGCGCAAGATGCGCGTGCCGATCGCTCGATCTGCCTGCGCCGGCAGCCGGTCAGCGGGTTCCAGATCGACGCTGTCACCTCACGCAAAATAGTCGAATCCCGACTCGTAGTGCGTCCAGCGGCGGATGCGGAAGATGTGGGCCGGCTTGACGCCCGGCGTCAGGCTGACGTAGTTGCGCGACCCCCGCCACAGGTAACGCTCGTCGTGCAACAGATCGTGCACCTGGAACAGCTCGTCCGGCCGGATGCCGAATTCCTCCAAGGGCAGATGGACAAACGAGTCCTGCGCGTGGAAGGGGTCGAGATTGACGACGACCACCACAATGTTCGAGCGGTCTGGGGTCATCTTGACGTAACCGATGATGCTGGGATTGTCGACGGGGATGAAACGCAGGTTGTCGTACCCTTGCAGGGCCGGGTTCTCGCGACGAATCTGGTTGATGCGGGTGATCAGCGGCTTGATGTTGCCTGGTGCATCCCAATCGCGTACCTTGATCTCGTATTTCTCCGAGTCCAGATACTCTTCCTTGCCCGGCAAGGCCTCGTTCTCACACAGCTCGAAGCCGCTGTAGATGCCGTAAACCGAGGAGAGCGTACCGGCCAGCACAGCGCGCATCATGAAGGCCGGCCGGCCGCCGATTTGCAGAATCGTCGGCAGGATGTCGGGCGTGTTGGCGAAGAAGTTGCCGGTGTAGTACTCCTTCATCTCCGTCGCCGTCAGCTCGGTTAGATAATCCGTCAGCTCGTCCTTGGAGTTGCGCCAGGTGAAGTAGGTGTAGGACTGGGTGAAGCCGGCCTTGGCCAGCATTTTCATCATCTTGGGCCGGGTGAAAGCTTCCGCAAGGAAGATCACCTCGGGATGGCGCTTGTGCACCTCGGCGATCACCCACTCCCAAAAGGCGACCGGCTTGGTGTGCGGGTTGTCGACGCGAAAAGTCGTTACGCCCTTGTCGATCCAGAACAGGAAGATCTTGAGCATCTCGTTCCACAGCCCTGCCCGATCCTCCGTGCCGAAGTTGAGCGGATAAACATCCTGGTACTTCTTCGGCGGGTTTTCGGCGTACTTGATGGAGCCGTCGGGGCGGTGGTAGAACCACTCGGGGTGTTCGGTGACGTAAGGGTGGTCAGGCGAGCAGTTCATCACGTAGTCGAGAGCGATCTCGATGTCAAGGGCGCGGCAGGCAGCCACGAACTGGTCCCAATCCTCCCAGGTACCCAGTTGCGGCTCGAGCGCCATATGGCCGCCGTTCTCGTTGCCGATGGCCCAGGGGCTGCCGACGTCATCCGGCTCGGCCACCAGGCTGTTGTTCTTGCCCTTGCGAAAGCTGCGACCGATGGGGTGAATCGGCGGGAGATAGACGACGTCGAAGCCCATGGCGGCGATGTCGGGCAGACGGCGAATGCTGTCCTGTAAGGTACCGTGCTGGCCTGGTACTGTCCCCTGGGAGCGCGGGAAGAACTCGTACCAGGCGGCAAAGCGCGCGCGCGGCCGCGTGACCACAACCTCCAGATAAGGCTGGTACTCGTAGCCTTCTGAGCGGTCAGGGTACTTGGCCATCAAGTTTTTGACGATGCTGCTGGTGCCTAGCTCAATGGCGCGCGCCTGTTCTCCGGCTTCGATCGCGGCTTCCATGCTGGCCACGATGCTCGCCAGGCGGGCCTGGTCGTCGCCTGTGGCCAGCGCAACCGACCGCTCTAGGACGGCCACGCCCTCCAGTAGCTCGCTGGTCAAGTTGGCGCCGGGCAAGTTCTTCTTGGTGATTTCGGCAACCCACGAGAGGTAATGCTCGGCATAGCCCTCGATCGTATACTCGTAGCGTCCGATGTCGCTGACCGTGAACTCGCCCTGCCAGCGATCGTTGTCCACGAATTGCATGGGGGCCTCTTGCCACTCGATTGCGCCCTGAGGGCGGTATTTGACCACAGCGGCGATCACGTCGTGGCCTTCCTTGTAGATGTCGGCTGTCACGACGACTTTCTCGTCCGTCACGCGTTTGATAGGAAAGCGGCCGCAGTCGATTTGGGGCTTGACAGCTTCGATAATCACACGGGGATAGTCTTGGGGAACCATGGGTACTCCATTGGGAAGGGTAATCGGTGACCGATGACCGATAAGCGGTGAGGGGTGGTCGATCACTGAACACTGCTTACTGCTTGCCGATCACCGCCTCATAGAGCGCCTTGGTTTGTGCGGCGATGCTGGCCCAGCTGAACACCTCACGCGCGCGCGTCTGGCCGGCGCGGGCCATCGATGCGCACAAAGCGGGATCGTCTAGCAGTCGGTTGATGGCCGAAGCCAGGTCACGGGCGAATCTATCCGGGTCGACCGGCTCGAAGGGGGCCACGTTGAGCTGCTCGACCGGCACCAAAATGCCTGTTTCGCCGTCGACGACCACTTCTTTGATGCCGCCGACCGCGCTGGCAACCACGGCCGTCTGGCAGGCCATGGCCTCCAGGTTGATGATGCCGAAGGGCTCGTAGATCGACGGACAGCAGAACACCGTGGCATGGCTGTACATTTGGATCACGTCCGGCTTGGACAGCATCTCCTGGATCCAAATCACGTTGTCGAAGCCTTGTTGGCGCACCCTGGCGACGGCCGCTTCCATTTCGGCGGCGATTTCCTTGGTGTCCGGCGCGCCGGCGCAGAGCACAATCTGCACATCCGGGTTGATGTACTGCACGGCGTTGACCAGGTGGATGATGCCTTTCTGCCGTGTGATACGGCCGACGAACAGCACGTAGGGCTTATCCGGGTTCACGCCGTACCTGAGCAGGGCATCGGTTGCCGGGGTCGGTTTGTACTGCTCGACGTTGATGCCGTTGTAGATCACGCGCACCTTGGCCGGATCGACGTCAAAGTGCGCCAACACATCCTCCCTGGTACCTTCCGAGACGGCAATCACAGCGTCGGCCATTTCAATGGCGGTCTTTTCGATCCAAGACGACATGTCGTAGCCGCGGCCGAGCTGCTCGCGCTTCCAAGGCCGCAGCGGTTCCAGCGAGTGCGTGGTTAGAACGAGGGGGATGCCGTAGAGGATTTTGGCCATGATGCCGCCGAAGTGGGCGTACCAGGTGTGGACGTGTACCACATCGGCGTCGACCGGGTCGGTCAGCGTCGCCAAGTTTGTTTCCAGGGTGTCGAGCGCGCCGCTCAGCTTCTTGTCCACCCTGGCAAAGGTACCTTTGGCGAAGGGATAGCCCTTGACGGTCAGGTGGTCGTTCAAGGCCGCGTCTTGATCGCCAAAGCTGCGTACTTCGACGTCCATGAGTTTGGACAGCTCTTCGGATAGATACTCGACGTGGACCCCCGCGCCGCCGTAGACATGCGGCGGATACTCGCGGGTGAGAAAGAGAACCTTCATGGTACGCCTTCCTTAGTTTGTAGGGGGGATGATCAGACACGAGTACAGGCTGGGGACAGGTGTCTTAGGAAACGGCAACTATTCAGCCCTAGGTGCCGGGCACTTAAGGCTGCGTTGGCCAGGGCGTCTGCAGAGCCGGCTCAAGCTGTAAACCGGTCGTAAGTGCCCGGCACCTCAATAGTTACAGGAAACGCAGGCGTCTAAGGCGCTCATGCAGTGAGCCGCGCGCTGCTTAAGTATAGCCGTAATCCGGTCAGGTGTGAAATACATCGTCAGGCCACCAGCAAGGGCACGCGGCGACTGCGCAAATCTCGCCACCTGTGGTACAATGGCACTACCTCATGCATCCAGCTTACTCACGGAGTGTTTGGTTTGGTTGGCTCAAGGAGTGGAGATTCCACCACAGCATACGAAATCACTGGTTGGCGGACCGCAGCGCGTCGTGCTGGCCCGCGGTGGGAGCCCGGTCCCGTGCCGGTGCCACCCCGGCCGGCGCACGGTCAGTTTCCGGTGGCGGGCTTTTTAGATTTGGATAAGCATGGCCGGGGCGGATTGCTGCCCAACGCCACGCCGGAGCCTGGGGTGGCCACCGTGCCCACTGCATTGGTGCGTCGTCTGGGGTTGCGCTTGGGCGATTGGGTAGACGCGCTGGCCAGCGAGGACAACTACGGCGCGGTGGTGCAGACGGTGTGGCGGGTTAACGGCCATGGCATTGCCAATCTGGCGGCGCGGCCCGACTTCAAAGAGCTGACTCCGGTTCACCCAGACCGGATCATCCGGCTCGGCTATCGGCCCGGCGCTATTTCTGGCCGCCTGCTAGATCTCGTTGCGCCCATCGGCCGCGGCCAGCGCGGGCTCATTGTTGCCCCGCCGCAGGCGGGCAAGAGCACTGTTCTCGCCCACATCGCCGAAGCTGTCGCAGCCGATCCTGAGCTGGAGCTGCTTGTGTTGCTGGTCGGAGAACGCCCCGAGGAGGCCACGGAGGTGCGCCGCGCCGTCGAGGGGCAGGTCTTGGTTGCCGACCTCGACGCGCCCAGCCATCACCAGGCGGCCGTCGTCAACCTGGCCATGGCGCACGCGCGGCGTTTGACCGAGGAAGGCCGGCATGTGGTCGTCTTGCTGGATAGCCTAACCCGGCTGGCGCGCGTGCAGAACCTGGCTGCGCCCGGCGGCGGCCGGACCCTTTCAGGCGGCATGGACGCCGCGGCCTTGACGCCGCTGCGTCAGGTCTTCGGCGCGGCGCGCGCGATCGAGGACGGCGGCAGCCTCACCCTCATCGCCACCTGCCTGATCGACACCGGCAGCCGGCTCGATCAAGTGGTCTACGAGGAGTTCAAGGGCACCGGCAACATGGAGGTGCACCTCGACCGCCGGCTGGCGCAGCTGGGGCTGTATCCGGCGGTCAACATCCTGCGTTCCGGCACCCGCCGCGAGGGCTTGCTGCTGGATGCGACTACCATGGAGCTGATGGCGCGGGTGCGCCGCGCGCTGGCGCGCCTGCCCGACGACGAGGCGCTGGCCGTCATGCTCGACGCCTTGCGCGCCTATCCCGACAACTACCTCGCCATGGAAGCTCTGCTCCGGTGAGGGAAGGCGTAGGCCACACGCCGTCTTGACCCATGACGCCGCCCGTCCCGCTTGGCGCGGTGCATCCGGCTGTTCCCCCGTGTCCCTGTGATCCTTCTTTAGGAAACCTCTCATGAACGCTGTCCCTGATCGCCGCACGTTGCTCGCTGTTTTTGCCCATCCTGACGACGAATCCTTTGGCCCAGGTGGTACCCTGGCCAAGTATGCGGCTGAGGGAGTGGACGTGTGGCTAGTCTGCGCTACAGATGGCGACGCCGGCACCGTGGACGCCCCCATGTTGGCAGGCTACGCCAGCACGGCGCAACTACGGGCAGCCGAGCTCTGCTGTGCGGCGCAAACCCTCGGGCTGAAGGGTGTCGACTGGCTGGGCTACCGCGACAGCGGCATGGCCGGGTCGCCCGACAACCAGCATCCGGCCAGCCTCTTTCAGGCGCCCATGGAGCGAGTTGTCGAACAGATCGTGGCCTCAATACGCCGGCATCGGCCCCAGGTGGTCATCTGCGACAACGAGTTCGGCGGCTATGGCCATCCCGATCACATCAAGCTGCACCAGGCCACGCGGCAGGCTTTTGCCGCAGCCGGCGACGCCGGCCAATACCCCGAGGCCGGCGCACCCTGGCAGCCGCAACGTCTCTTTTTTACGGCCTTCAGCGCCGGCTGGCTGAAATGGCTGGTGCGCCTGATGCCCTTGGTCGGCCGCAATCCCCGCCAGTTTGGCCGCAACAAGGATATCGACCTCGTGCAGATCGTCGGCTGGGAGACGCCCATCCACGCCCGCATCGACGTGTGGCCTTACCGTGCCATCAAAAGCCGGGCCGCGGCCTGTCACAAAAGCCAAGGCGGCGAGCAGACCTTTGGGCAACGTCTGCCTGGCTTCCTCCAGCGCCGACTGCTGGGCTACGAAACGTTCATGCAGGGCTATCCTCCGCCTAACCCCAAGGGCAAGGTGTTGAACGATCTGTTCGGCCCCATCGGCTAGGCCATTAGCTCTCGACGCGGAAAAAGGCGTCCAGCGTCGGCAAGTCTACGCCGGTCAGCGTGAGCTGCACCACGCTGTTCAACGGCAGCTCACGGCGCAGGTGGGCTCTGGTTTCCCAAGCCAACTCGGGGATAAGAATCACAGCGCGCGGCCCTTTGGCCTCCACCACAACCCCTTCGCCGCGCCAACCGGGATGTTGAAGTAGATAGACCAGCGTCCAGTGCTGCCGTGACAGACGTTCGGCATAGGCGACGCTGCCGGTGATGGCTTCGGCGGCGCCGACCCGCTCCAGCAAGGCCGCTGTGTCGAGCAAGGGGCCGCCTCGCAAGAACGCCCGCAGCTGCTGGTGTGCCACAAGATCCAGGTAGCGGCGCAAGGGGCTGGTTGCGCGCACGTAGACGTCCAGCCCCAGGCCGCTGTGCGGCGTGGGCACGCTGCTCTGCTGGCTGCGTTTGAGCGTTTTGCGCAGGGCAAACATCCCTGCCAGGCCGTCCGGCAGCGGCTCAGCCGGGGCATCGGGTGGGTCTTGGGTGGTAAAGGGAAGAGCGATCTGGTGATCGTTGGCGAAGCGTGCTGTGGCTTCGCCGGCTGCCAGCATTGCCTCGGCGACCAGGTCCCGGCTGCGCAACGGCGGCAGCGGTGTGATCTGCACCTGGCCATCGACCACGCGTATCTTGACCTCCGGTAGATCCAGGGTGATTGCCCCATTAGCCCGGCGCCGCGCCTGCCGTTGCTGAGCCAGCCGATAGAGGGTATGCAGAGGTTCCTCGGTCAGTCGGGCTTCCGCCTCGGCGTAGGTGAGCCTGGTGACGCGCACCCACGTCGGCATGATCTCTACGCCGACGATCTCGCCGTAGGGGTCTAAGGTGACGGCAAAAGAGAGCGCAGGCGATATCTCAGCCAGGCCCAGGCCCAACACAGCGGTGGCCTGCAGCGGCAACATCGACACAGTGCCCTCAGGCAAGTAGAGGTTGGCGCCTCGCTCCCGGGCCGCCAAATCGGCCGGACTGTCCGGCGCGACGAGGGCGGCTGCGTCAGCCACATGCACCCACAGCCTCTGCCCATCCCAAGCAACGGCATCGTCCGGGTCTGTGGTGCCTTCGTCGTCGATGGCAAAGGCCGGCAGGTGCGTCAAATCGCGGCGCTCCTCGGCCGGCAAAGGAGGCAAGGGGAGGTCGGGATCGTTGACAGCGACTTCCAGACGACGCGGGTGCGGGTTGAAGGTCACATCCCAGTAGCCGATCTCCAGTAGCAGCGCATGGGCGTTCTCTGCGGTCTGCGCGCGGCCCAACTCGCGCAGAAGTGCGCTCTTATCTGTGCGATTCAAGGCCAATTGTTCGACATCCCGCAGAAAGCGCTCATCCTCCGGCAGGTAACGCTTCTGCCGCACCCGCGCCAAACACGCCGCCCAGGCTTGTTCTTCGGCGGCGCGGCGCGCCCGCGTAGCCTCTTCTTGAGCCACCTCGGCGGCGGAACGCACGGTAATTGCGTTGGGAGTTCCGTGGAAATACAATCCCTGCCCCACTAATTGCCACGTTGCCCATGCCGTGGCGGGTGTATAGACATCGTAGATCAACTCGGCCAGCTCACGCAGGGTGGTCCTTTGGCCGGCCAGCAATTCCCAGGCGGTTTGAATCTCGCCGCGCGGTGCGGTCAACTCATCGAGGCTTTGCAGGGGGCCGGGATGCAGCAGATCCACGTCCTTTAGGCGCACTTTGGTGCTGCTGCCGTCCGGCAAAAGGAGCTCCAACTTATCAGCGGCGCGTTTAACCAAGGCGGGCTGCCCTTTGTAGAGCACCAGGCTGTGGGGATGAACGGCAGCTTCGGTCATGGTGAACCTCGTGATGCAAATGCCCGTTGAACCGGTAATCTATAGAAGGCGGGAGTTTGGTCGTTCTGAGGCATCCAAAAACCCACAGCCTGAACACCCAATTTCCTACGCACCGGAGCTAGTTTACCACAGATGCGATGGATTCACAGACTGGCGGATTGGCGCCCAACACGTGGTTGGCCTTGGCCGAATGGCGTTTCTCGGTTACAATGGCGTCTGTTCAAGGGACATCTGTCCCGTCCATCTTGATCGCACAAGGTGCTGGCTGTGTACACACCCGCCGACTTGGAGCGCTATGTCAATGAGCACCGCATTGCAGCGCAATTAGTGCGACCTGCGCATGAGACGCCAACCGTCGCTTTAGCGGCGCGCGCCATGGGGTGCCGTGAGGAACAGATCGTCAAGTCGGTGTTGTTTCTGATCAAGGACGGCGCCTCCCAGAATGCAGCGGTGGTGATCACCAACGGCACGGCGCAGATCGACTACCGCAAACTGGCGACACGGTTCGGCGTGGGACGCAAGCGTATCCGCTTGGCCCCACCGGAGGTCGTGTTGGCGCTCACCGGTTATCCGGCGGGCGGTGTGCCACCGTTCGGCTACCCTGCACCGCTGCTCACCCTGGTGGACCAAAATGTGCTCCGGGAAGCCGTGGTCTATGCCGGCGGCGGCGACGAGCGGACGCTCTTGCAGATCACGCCGCAAGAGCTGCTGCGCGTGACAGAGGCGCACGTGATCGACGTGCGCACCGCAACAGACGATGTCGAGGAGTGGTAACTGCTCAAGTGCCGGGCATTTGTAGGCGATTTGCGACCTACGTTGGCTTCGCAGACACGTTTGCAAACCAGCATCCAAATGCCCGGCACCTATGGCTGAGTAGTTACGAGGAGTGAACCATGGAATGCTACAACTGTGGTTTTAAGTTGCCGGCCGACGCCGATCGTTGCCCGCAATGTGGTCAGCGCTTCAAGCCCCGCGAGCAGGCGGATGGTAGCGTAGGCAAGCCATCGCTGATCGAACGCCTCAAGCGCCTCCTGGGCGGTAAAGGTTGAGATGCAGGCGCAGGCAGAAGGGGTCTCCGGCGTCCGTATCGTTGTGCAGTTGATGTCGTGTCGATCTTGTGACCCTGCTGTTCTGCGCGGTTGTCGCCAGGTACCCTGCCGCATTTCTGGCGGCTCGCGCGCAGGTTCGTCCGCAATATCTAGTGTGACGGCTTCTGGCGCATACAATATGTAGCATTCACAGAGTCTTCAAGTCTTTACCCTACCTTAAAGTTGTGTTAACATCTGCGGGGCCAAGATTGAACATAAGCAAGGGGTTATGGCGAGTCCTGTGATTGTTCTAGTGTTATGCGCAACGGTGGCGCACTAGATACCGCGTAAGACAAGCGTTCTGATCGACGGGCAAAACATAATGTTCGGCCTGAAGGTCAAAGTGTTTTCTGACACTCAATTGACGATCCGGCGACTTGCGCTACAATGCGCTTCAGATCGTAACGGTCGCGGTGCCTGATAGTGTCCTGCATCGAGCATTCGCGCCCACAGGCTATCGGGTGGTAGCCTTCGTAGAAGTCGTCGTCCTTGGCAGGCACCCCGCTTGCCATCCGGCCTACGATCCAGTCGACAAGAATCATTTTAGCCTGGCAGAACCACACAAGTCGGTTGTCATCGGCGGTTAGGAATGCTAGCCGCACTTGCTGGCGCGCGCCCTCTTGGACAGAGATAAGACACCAATGCCTACGCACAGTTCCCCACATCACTCCCAAGGCAGCAGCGCGTCCTTGCTCAACCCCGAAAAAGCCTGGCAAGCCGCTTTGGGCGAGTTACAGTTGCAAGTAACCGCCGACACCTACGAGATGTACTTGCATCCCACGCGGTTCTTGGCCCATGAGGACGGCACTTTCATCATCGCCGTGCCCAACGGGTTTGTCAAGGACTGGCTAGAGATTCGGCTCAACCGCGTCGTTAAACGGACGCTTCAGCATATTGTCAACCGCGCTGTGGAGGTCAAGTACACCGTGCAGCCGGCGCCGGTGCGCAGCGTCGACCGTCCTGCGCCGCTGTTCGATCGCCCTGCAACGGAAGCGGCCAAGGCGTCCGTCTCACCCGAGTCGGGTCCAGCCGGGCTACCCCTGGTCGCGGATTACGTGTTCGAGAACTTCATTGTGGGCCCGAACAACCGCATTGCCCACGCAGCGGCCATGGCGGTGGCCGATGGGCCCGGGGGGCGCTACAATCCCCTGTTCATTTACAGCGGTGTGGGGCTGGGCAAGACGCACTTGTTGCACGCGATTGGCCATCGCGTGCGGCAGGACGGCTACAAAGCCGTGTACGTGTCCTGTGAAGTCTTCACTAACGAGCTGGTGACGGCCATCCGCACCAACACTCAGGAGCAGTTTCGCGCCAAATATCGCACCGGCGACGTGTTGTTGGTGGATGACATCCAGTTCCTGGCCGGCAAAGCAAGCACGCAGGAAGAGCTGTTCCACACGTTCGACGCTCTGCACGCCTCTGGGCGCCAGATCGTCCTGGCCAGCGATCGGCCTCCGAAAGCCATCGCCACGCTGGAGAACCGCCTGCGCTCGCGCTTCGAGTGGGGCCTGATGGTAGACATCCAGCCTCCTACGTTAGAAATGCGCGTGGCTATCCTGCAGGCCAAAGCGACGGCGCATGGTTTGGCGCTGCCGAATGAGGTGCTGGAGAAGATCGCCTACCTCGTGCCGACCAACGTGCGCGAGCTGGAGGGTGCCTTGACCAAGGTGACCGCTCATTTCAGCCTGAGCGACACGCGGCTCACCCCGGCTGCCGTGGAAGCGATTCTGGCCGACATGGCGCCGCGCAAAGCCCAGGTTGAGCCGGAGGACGTGATCGCTCTTGTTGCCCACGAGTTTGGCGTGGCCGTCGAGGACGTCATCGGCGCCGGTCGCCAGAAGAACGTGGCGCTGGCGCGCCAGGTTGCCATGTATGTGCTGCGTGAGGACTTGCAGCTTTCCTTTGCGCGCATCGGGGCGCTGTTTGGCGGCCGTGATCATGCCACGGTGATGCACAGCGTGCGCAAAGTGACGGACCTGCTAGAAACCGACAGTGACTTGCCGCGTCGGATGGAGGCCGTGCGCGACCAGATGCTGGCGCCCCAGCCGGTGCGGGTGCGCGCGCGAAGCCTTAGGGAGAGTGGTTAGCCTCTGTCATGGTCTAACGGCATATCTGATCGAACGGACGTAACTATTCAGGTGCCGGGCACTTGCGACCGGTTCCCAGCTTGAGCCGGCTCTGCAGACGCCCTGGCCAGCGCAGCCTTAAGTGCCC
>DAOUBX010000259.1:0-21143 GCA_034432445.1 Anaerolineales bacterium | reverse complement strand
GCGGCCAGGGCAGCCGCCTCGTCGCCCCGGGCCAGCGCAACCAGCGCTTGCAACGCGTCGATCTCGATCAGGCTGCGCCGGCTGTAGCGCGCCGCAGACTGGGCGCGGCGCTCGGCCAGCAGTGTCTCCGCCTGCGCCAGGTCGTGGGCCGCGCCGCCGGCCAGCAGCGTGCGCACCTGGGTCAGCGCAGGCTGTTCCCAGAACTCGATGGAGATTGGCGCCTCGGGCGCGCGGTAGCCTCGGGCCAGCGCGGCCGCCGGATCGCTGGCCAGCAGCACGCGCTGCTGGAGCGACTCGGCCAGAGGAGCCAACGCCAGCATCCCGCGCTCGACCAGGCGCGTCTGCAGCGCAGCGACAGCGGCTAGCGCCTCGTCGCCGCGGCCCTGAGCCAGCAGCGTCAGCGCCAGCCCTGTGAAGGTGTCGATGGTCGTGCGACCATGGCTGACGATGCTTTCCAGCGTGCGAAAGCCCTGCTCGGCGGACACCAGATCATTGCGTTGATAGTGCAGCCAGCTTTGGGCGTAGGCCGCCCAGGCCACGCTCAACCCCAAGCCGGTGCGCTGCGCCATGTCGCCGAGAAACGTAGCCGCGTCCTGCAGAGAGGATAGGTCGGCCAGCTCGTAGTGAATGTTGCACAAGGCCAATAACACGCGCACCGCCAGCGTCGGGCGCTGGCCATGGATGGCGATCTGCTGCCGGACAACCTCGATGGCTGCGCCAGCCTGGCCGGTGGCCTGCAAACCGGTGATGTAGAAGAAGATCGCCAACCCCATGGCATACTGCATCTCCGGCCGCAGGCGCCGCATCCCCTCGGCGGCCCAACGCACTATACCCTCGGCATCGTTGGACGCATAGGCCAGCGTCGCGCGCAACGCCGCCAACTCGCCCCACAGCGTCGCATCGGTTGCCTGCGCGCTGGGCGCGGGCTCCCTGGCCAGCGCCGCCTCGGTCGCTTCCACCAGCGCCGCAACGGCAGCGAACTGATAGCGAATGAAGCTCAGCCAGGCCTGCGCCAGCAGCAGGCGCGGACGGCCCCGCATCTCCGGCGGCAACAATCCGATCCAGCGCTCAAGCTGGCGCCAATCCTCCCGATCCAGCGTCTCGTGGATGTGGCACTCCACCAGACGCGCGGCCTCCGACGAATCCTCTGCTTGCAGGGCATGGGCAATCGCCTCGTCCAGCAGGCCCTCCCTGGCAAACCAGGCACTGGCGCGGGCGTGCATGGCGCGGATTTCGGTCTCGCTGTAGACCTGGCGCAGCCGGTTGCGCAGCAGTTGCCGGAACAGTTGGTGATAGCAGAACCAGGTCCCCTGGTCGTCCAGCGGCGTCAGGAACAAGTTAGTGCGGCGCAGCTCAGCCACCAGCTCAGCGCCGGGCAGGATGGGCCCGTTCTCGCCCTGGATGGCGTCGACCAACGGCGCGCAGAAGCGGTCGAGCAGCGAGGTTTGCAGAAGCACCGCGCGCCGATCGGCGGGCAGCCCTTGCAGCACCTCGGCCAGCAGATAGTCGAGCATCAACTGGTGGCCGCTCTGTGCGATCTTACGGGCAAACGCCGTGGGATTATCCTGGCCGCGCAAGGTGAGCGCCGCCAGGTGCAGTCCCACGGCCCAACCTTCCGTGCTCTGCTCCAACAGCGTCGCGGTCTCTGCGTCGGGGGGTGCGCCCAGCTCCTGGCCTAGCAAGAGGGTCGCTTCCTCGGCCGTGAAGCGCAGGTCAGCGCCGCGCAGCTCGCACAGTTGCCGCCGTCCGCGCAGCCGTTCCAGCGCCAGCGGCGGATCGGCGCGCGTCGTCAGCGCCAGGTAGACGTGGGCCGGCTTATGCTGTACCACCCGCTGCATCACGGCGTGGACATCCAGCGACTGGATGGCATGATAGTCGTCCAGCACCAGCAGCAGCGGCCCCGGCAGCGCTGCCAGATCGCTCAGCAGGGCGTTGGCCAGAACAGGCGGGGCGGGCAGGGCTGGGGCGCGCAGCACAGTTTCGAGGACAGAGCCGGCCTGCGGGTAGACCGAGCGCAGCGCAGCCAGCACATAGCTCAGAAAGATGGCCGGGTCGCTGTCGTGTTCGTCCAGACTGATCCAGGCCCACGGCAGTTCGACCGTATCCAGCCACTGGTTGACCACCGTGCTCTTGCCGTAGCCAGCCGGCGCGGAGATCAGCAGCAAGCCCTGGTCCAGGCCGGCCGTCAGGCGCGCCAGCAAACGCGGGCGCGGCACCAGCGGCGCGGCCAGGCGCGGCCGGTGCAGCTTGGTGGCCAGCAAGGGCGACAGCCCGCTCGGCTGGGCGACTGTGTTGCCTGGCGCAGGGGGTGTGGCCGTGGCGGAAAGATGTCGAGACTCGCTCATCGAACACCGGAGGGTAGGAATACGCTGGCATTGTAACACAAGGGGTGCAAGCGGTCAACGGCAACAGTTGGTTGTTATTAGTTCTTCCCAGCGTTTGGCGTCGATGCAGGGCTGATGCATACTTTAAGTACCTGACGAGTCTGCGCACAACCCTCCAGAAACCTGAAGACAACGATTGGAAGGCTCACGGCGTATGTACACCGTTTATCGCATGAACATGAATGATCTGGATGACCGGTTTGTGGAAGCCTTAAGAGCTTTGTTCAAGGACAAAGAGGTCGAGATTACAGTCACCGAGATTGACGAGACTGAGTATTTGCTGACAGGGGAGGCGAATCGCATCAGGCTCTTGCAGGCTGTCAGAACCATCGAGGCTGGACAGAACCTTGTCGATGTGCCACTGGACATGTTGCAATGAAACGCGTGGTTTTCGAGGCTGGGCGCGTTTGAGGACTTCGTGCAGTGGGCTACGACCGACAAGAAGACCTATGCCAAGATTGTGGCTCTGATTCGCGATATCCAGCGGAGCGCCTTCACGGGACTTGGTAAGCCAGAACCACTAAACATGACCTCCAGGGGTATTGGTCACGAAGAATCACCGAGGAGCATCGCCTGGTCTACAAGGTAACCAACGATGCCATTTTCGTCGCTTCGTGCAAGTATCACTACGAATAGCGGCGATCCGGCGCGTTACGCCGTGCGTACGCCTCTTTTCTGCTTCGTACAACCCGTTTCGCTTGTACCAGAGGATCCCACCATGCCCGACGCCTCAGACATGATCGTCTTCTAGGCCGTTGTCATCGGCCGCTTGCTGATCCCCCTGCTCATCCCGCTCTATCCGCTGCCCGCGGTGCTGGCCGCCCTGCTGCTGGACGGCGTGGACCAGACCATCTTCCAGGTGTTCACCAACCTGCCGCTGGACTCGTACCAAAGCTACGACAAAGCGCTGGACATCTACTACCTGGCCATCGCCTACATCTCCACCCTGGGCAACTGGGCCAACCTGTACGTGATCAACGCCTTCCTGAGCTATTGGCCGGCGCAGCGCGGCCGCGGCTGGCAGTTCATCGGCCACGAGTGGCCCGCGCAGGCACAAAGCTGGCACGGTTCCGGCGGCTATCGCCGGGGGTTGAAGACCCCCGGCTGGCCAACAGCGCCCCGTCAACGGGGCTCGAGGATCCGCCACAAAGCCGGATTGATCCGGCGCTGTTGTCTAGCAGGGGGAATTCATCCCCCTGCGGCCCGCGCTGGCGATCCGATCACATGTCGACCAGGGCATCCAACATGTTTTGTAGTCTCCCAGAAACGCCCGGCGACCCAATGTTGGCAAAGCCGCGCTAATTCGACGCCTCCACCTGGGCGGGCACGATGCGCAGCTTGACCCACAGGGGCCGCTCCAGCCTCTGCGCGAGTTGACTGGCCAATTGGCGCAACGGCCGCGGCTGGCCCTGCCCTTCGATGGTGACGGTGACGCCCTCCTCTTGCACGTCGACGCTCACCACCTGGTAGCCCGTGTCGACAACCCACTCCTCCGTGGCGTCGCTCGCCGCCCGGCTCTCCAACGCGCTGACCACCGCCCGGTAGCTGGTGATGCTCAGGGGGATCGCCACCAACAGCGTGGCCACGATGACCAGAATGAACGCGTTGCGCCGCGTGCGCACCAGGTCGTCGCTGATCGCCAGCCGCCCCAGGCCGGAGAGCAGGAACACCAACCCGCCGGCCAGCAGGATAGCCAGGAAGTTGGTCAAGAAGAGCAAGAACGCGCCGCCGGCCGTATCCCACCGGCCCTGCGACAGGCCGATGCCCACCACGCACAGCGGCGGAACCAAGGAAATGGCAATGGCCACCCCGCCCATGGAGTCGGCGATCTCCTCGCGCATGATGATGTAGGCGCCGGCTGCGCCCGAAGCCAGCGCCGTGATCAGCGCCATCAGCCCCGGCGCCACGCGCGAGGTGATCTGGCTGTTGTAGTCGACCGCGATGGCCACCTCGGGCATCAGCAGCCCCAACAGCCAGGAGAGAGCGACGGTCGCAGCGACGCCCGCGGCCACCAACGCCAGGGCGCG
The DNA here is from genome assembly GCA_034432445.1 of Anaerolineales bacterium. Classification (GTDB taxonomy): domain Bacteria; phylum Chloroflexota; class Anaerolineae; order JAAEKA01; family JAAEKA01; genus JANWYQ01. The sequence goes on along the minus strand of DAOUBX010000259.1, from coordinate 16,732 downwards.
CAGGGCGCGCGGCGCCGACCCCATGACGATGGCCGCGGCCGTGGCCATGATCGGGCCCATCAGCGGGGCCACGATCATGGCGCCGATCACCGTCGCCGTCGAGTCCGAGAGCACGCCAAAGGTGGCGATCACCGTCGCCAACAGCAGCAGCGTGAAGAAGTTGGTCAGCCGCTGCGCCGTCTTGGGCCCCTCGATGAACATTTTGGCCTGGAAGGCCTCCAGGTAGGCTGGGTCGAAGCCAACTTTGCGGGCTTGGGTGCGTAGATCAGATGTGGATTGCATGGGTAGTCTTCCTGGAACGCCGGACTATGGAAGTTTGGTAAATCACGTTGGCTATCCATTGAAAATGCGAAGGTAACTACTCAGCCAAAGGTGCCGGGCACTTGAACCTCCGCCTACAACAATGTTTGCCCGGTCAATTTGGTCTACACGTAGGCTGCAAGTGCCCGGCACCTGAGTAGATGCGAAGCCCGTGCTGGCGGCAACCGCCGGGGGTTGAAGACCCCCGGCTGGCCAACAGCGCCCCGTCAACGGGGCTTGGTCATGCACAATCAAGCCGGATTGATCCGGCGCAGTTTTGTAGCCGGTGGGATTGACACTTGCACCTACGCGCAAGTGCAGGTGTCCCCTGGCGGCCTTCGCTAGCGGCTCGATCACATGTCAGCCAAGGTATCCCAGTAGTTTGTTAATCCTCAAACAGCCCTGAAGGGGTAAGGATCCTACGGCCTCGCCAGCTCGAGGTCAGCCACGAACAGCGCGCCGCTGGGCGTCTGGTCGAAGAGCAGCGCGATCTCGGCGATGTCGCTCAGGTCGACGCCCGCGAAGGCGCTCAACGGCACGCGGATGGTGGTCAGCGGCACGCGGCCGGTGAAGAAGCCGGTCTCTGTGGCCGTGACTTCCCGCATTTCGCCCGGCGAGAAGCCCAGCGCCGGCTCGTCGGGCCGAGTCTGCACCGCGGCGCGGTTGCCGGCGCGGTCGGTCAACTGCACGCTGAAGGCCTGCGCCTGACCGGCGGCGTTCAGCGGAGAGGCCGGATCGACGGCCGCGCGCAGGCTGAGCGTGCTGTAGTCGCTGAGGTCGCCTGCGCCTTCAGGCAGTTCGAAGCGCCAGGCCGCGCCTGGCTGCTCCCACCACACCACCGCGTGCGCGGGCTGGCCGGGCACAGTCACGTAGTTGCGGCGACAGGGCTCGCTGCCCGGCAGCATCTGCGCGCTGTAGAAGCCTTTGGGACAAAAGTGGGTGGTCACACCTTCCGCCACGACCTCGCCACCCAGCCGGTTGGTGGCCAGCTCCTCGGCGTCGGTTGGGATCATGACGGACTGCCGGTCGGGTCCGGGCGGCAGATAGGCCACGCGCGCCGGCAGACCGTACAGCTCGGCGGGCGCGGGCGTGGTCACGTCCAACCCCATGCGCGCCTTGGCCGCTTCGACGGCCGCGGCGTCCTGGGAGAACAGCGTGGTCAGAAAGTCGCTGGCGTAGTCCACCAGCCAGGCGCGCTGCGCCTCTGGATCGAGCAGCGTCTCGCAGTCCGGCCGGCCCGGAGAACCAAAGGGGTCGGCCCCCAGGAAGGTGTTGAAGCCGTTGTGGTTGGCACGCTCCAACCAGGCGGAGGTGGCCCAAGCGCCCTGGCCAGCCAGCCGGATGCCCTCGAAAAAGAACTGTCCATCCTGCGCGACGACGTCGCCGTCGCAGGCCGAGAGCACCGTGGCTAGCGGCACGGCGGAGCCGTTCCAGGGGTCGACCGCGGTCGTGGCGGCGGCGATTTGCAAGACGCCGGCGACCGGGCCGTAGCCCTGGCTGGCTTCCTGCACGTCTGGGAGGTTGGCCAGCGCCAGCGCTGCCTCGCCGCCGCGCGAGTGGCCGAAGAGGGCCAGCCGGCTGAGGTCAGTCCGGCCGGCCAGCTCGACGCCGAACTCGTTGGCGCCGCCGGCCGCAGCCTCCCCGACGGCTTGCAAGTGCAAATCCAGCAACTGCTTCAGCCGTTCGCCGGCCACCGGTTCGCCGAAGCCGAAGGTGTGCTCGGCGTTGGTGTTGGGCACAAGGACGATGTAGCCTTGCTCTGCCAACGCGCTGGCCAGATAGGCAAAGCCGCTGTAGTTGCGCCGTTCCACCTCCGGATCGCACGGCCAGCGGTCCACGCCCGTGGCGTCCTCCGGGCAGCCGGGATGCGTGCCGTGGATGACCACAACCACCGGGAACGGACCGTCGCCCTCGCTGGGCGCGGCGATCAGGCCGTTCAGCCGCACGGGCATGTTGCGAAAGCGGCTGTCCTCTGGGAAGCGCTCCTGCACGATGGTCGTCTCGCCCAAGTTGTATTCGACAGCTTGCCCCGGGGAGGCAGAGGGGGGCAGAGCCTCCGGCGCCCTCGGAGGCGCGGCGGCCGTGGGCGGCTCGGCGGGAGCTGCCGGGGTGGCCGGCGCCGGCGTCACCATGACGCAGGCGACCAACAAGGGTACGAGGGCCATGGCTAAGAAAACTGAACGGAGTGCTTGTTTCATGCGCAGTTCCTTGCACTCAATGACGGGCGGGACTTCGGTCGATTGGAGTGGAGCCTTCAGGCGGGTCGGGGATGGGCGTCGGCTAAAGCCTCTACTCCTGGAGGTATGCGCGCTCTTGCCCGAAGGCCAACCTTCGACGAACACGGGCTACCCACCCAGCGGGATAGCAATGGCCATCAGCGCACCGGCGAACAGCACGAGCAGCAAGCCGGTCTTCCAGCGGCTGGCGCCGGTGTAATAGCCCCAACGGTAGCCCAGCAGAAAGAGCATGACGAAGGAGATGACGTTGCTGACGCGCAAGGCCGCCAGCGGCTCATGCCGCAGGAAATAGAGCGGGATCAGGGAAGGCGTCGCAGCCACAACAGCCACGATAGCCAGCCCCAGCGCTTCCACCCAATCCCAGTGCTGAAAGCCCACCGGCCGCGGCTCGCTGTCGCGCAAGTGTTCCAGCATGTTGCCGTAGAGCAGGTGTCGCTTCTGAGAGCTGGTGATCGGCTCCAGAACAAAGTCGAACTCCTCAGCAATGACCTCGATCGCCTCCTCGTCGCCGTCGGCGGCTTGGATCTCGTGCAGAAAGCGGTGCTTCTCGCCGCGCTCCAGTGCTGCCAACAGCGCCAGCATGAGACCGTCGATCAGCCCCCAGGCCACGGCGGCGCCGGCAACGGCGAAGAAAAGTTCGGTCCCGAAGTCCTCGGGAATCGGCTGGCCCGACCCTGGCCCGCGCTTGATGACCGTGAACGCCAGGGTGAAGGTGAGCACGATCAAGATGCTGTAGATGGCGCCGGTCAGCGCGTCGATGGGCGCCAGCCAGCGCGCGATCAGACCCTCCAGCCAACCCTTCGGCGGCGGCGGACGGCGGTGGACACGGCGATGCGGCGCTCGGCTGATCGACATGGCGTGCTCGAAGAGGAGTAGTCAGCACCAATGGCATCGTCGGCAACGGATACCACGACTTGTCAGCTGAACCATTCGCCGTCACCGAAGATGCCATCGCTCGCTGCATCAAACATCGGAGGAGCTCGCCCGTATTCGTGCGAACTCCTCCGTTCACCGTTCACCGTTCACCGATTACCGATCACCGATCACCGTTCACCGGTTACCGCTCACCGATCACCGATCACCGGTTACCGTTCACCGATCACCGATCACGGCGCGCGGTTCGCCACGACGAGGATCTGCCCGCTGGCCGAGGTGATGTCCAGTCGGCTACCGTCGATGCTGAAGTTGGCGGCCCGAGGCAAGGTCGACAGGAAGCGCGCTTCTTGGTCCATCACGCCGGCTGGCGACTCGCAGAAGCGCTGCGTGCCGCTGGGCGGGGTGATGGAGATTACGCTGCCGGTAACGCTGTAGCCGGCGGTGTAGTTGTTGCAGCCGGCGCTGCCGGTCATCTGGCCGTTGGCGCCGAACTCCATGGTGATCCTGGTACCGGCGATCAGGGTGACGATGGCGTTGCCGTCGTTGAAGTTGACCACGTCCCAGCGGGTGCCGCTCAGCGGGTTGGCAGGCGGCGGCGGAGGCGGCGGCACGTTGACATTGATGGTGATTTGGCGGAACTGCGTGGAGCCGTCGCGCAGGCGCACGCGCATCTCGTAGGTCGTGGTCGTGGCCGGGCAAACGACCTCGCTGCCTTGGCCCACGCGCGGGAACTGGGTGTACTGGGCGCCGAGGGGATAGACCCAGACAGCTTGGACGTTCTGTACGGACCAGTTGAGCGTCACACACTCACCCTGGTTGATGTTCGTGCGGTCGGCCCAGAAGGCGATCTCGGCGCCGGGTGTGGGCGTGGGCTGTGGTGCGCGCGTGGGGGTCGGCGGTGGGGGCACCGGCGTCGGCCGCGGGGTCGGTGTAGGCGGCAGCGGCGGTGCAGGCAGCACCGGCACGTTCTCGGCGTTGGAGGCCGCTACGAAGTCGACGGACACCCAGCCGACGCCATTGGGCGCCGAGGGCACGGCCACGGCCCACCAGCGACCATCCGCGCTGCGGCCGACAATCTCACCTTCGTCGCCCAGGCGGGCAACGCCGATCACAGGGAAGGCGGTGCTGGGGCCGGAGCGCACGTTGAGGCCCTGCGTCCCGACGACGCGGCCGGTCGGCGTGGCCGGCTGCTCAGGCGGCGGCGCCGGCAGGTCCACTTCCACCCGCTTCGTCGCCATCACGGCAATGGCGTCTCCGGCGGTGCGCATTTCCAGCGTGTCGCCCTCGACAGTGAAGGTGGCCGCGCTCTGCAGGGCGTTCAGGAACTGGCTCTCCTGATCCATCGTCCCCTCCGGCTCGGCGCAGAAGCGCATGGTCGAGCCGAGCTGGCCGATCTGCACTGTATCGCCATCGGTGGTGAAGCTGCCGATGTACTGGTTGCAGCCGGCGTTGCCGCTCAGCTCGCCGTTCTCGCCGAAGAAGAGCGTGATCTCCGTGCCCTCAAGGACGCCAACGACCGCCTCGCGGCCGTTGTTGAACATGGTCACGTCCCACTCCGTGCCGACCAGGTCCTGCGCCTCGGCCACAAAGGTGGCAACGATCTCGCCGTCGGCGAACAGCACCAGCTGGCGTGAGCTGGCGGCGAAGCCGTTCACCCGGCCCAAGGCAGCCTGGTAGGCTGCGGCCTGCGCCATGATCGGGTCAGGGCAGGCCATCATGGTCGAGGCCAGAGGCTGGGCAATGGTGAGGCTCGTGCCGTCCTGAGTATAGCTGCCGCTGAAGCGGTTGCAGCCATCCGTGCCGGAGACGGTGCCGTCCTGGCCGAATTGCAGGGTGACGGTGGTGTCATCCAACGGCAGCTCGCCCTCCAGCGAGCTCAAGATCCACGCGGTGCCGGCCAGAGTAGGGGTTGTAGCGACGGCCGGAGCCGGAACTGCCGGCAACGGGACCGGCGCTTCGGGTGCTGCGACCGGCGCTTCAGGCGCTGTGGTGGTCGGCGCGGCCGGTTCTGGCGCAACGGCTGGCGGCTGGGTGGGGGCCGGCGCAACGGCCGGCTGGCACGCCGCAACCAGCAGAGCCAAAACCAGCAGCAGGCTGATTCTTGTGAGGGTCTTCATCATCAGTGTTCCTTTCAAAAGCGTGATGGTGCTAGAGGCCCAGCAGTCGAGCTTTGGTGGCTGCAAGAACCGATTGACAGCACAAGTCGGTGTTGCAGGCAGCCTCTTGTGCGCAGAGTCGGGCGTCCAGCGTCTGTGGCGGCGTAGCACGATCATTCTATGCCGAACACGTCCTAATGGATAGACTCCCAAAAGGAGTAATTTGGGAGTAAGAGAGCCAGACTTGCGCTCAGGTCAAGCCAAGACGACGAGCCTGAAGATGGCGCAGGACAGCAATGGCAGTCTGTGCGGCCATCAGCATGCCCATGAGCTAGCGCGGTCAGAGCCAGCTCCATATACCCCTCCACCAACGCTGTGGCATGCGCCACGACCGAAATGTCGGCCAGCTTGCGAAAGCTCGCCTCGGCCGCGACCAGCTCGTTGCGCTGGTAATGCCTCCAGCCGACCATGTAGTGCATTCACACCAGGCTGAGGCCAAAACCTGCCTTCTGCGCAAGCTCTTGGAAGAGAGGTTGCACACAAGCCAACCTGAGCCCAGCGCAAGCGCCAAGCCCAGGTCGGTCTGTTCAAAGCCCGGCAGCTCAGACTACCTCGCTGTCCGCCAGCTCAGCATCCTTGCGCCCCAACACAGTCCAGAGAATCACGGCGATGCCGATGATCACCAAGATCCAACCGCTGACCCCCGTCAAATTGACGTTGCTGAAAATGATCAGGAGACCCCAGACCAGCAGCGCCGCGTTGACCAGCACCGGCCCCCAGCCAAAGGGCTTGCCCTTGCGCTTGAAGAGGCTGGTGAACAGGCCGATGGCGCCGAAGATGATCAGACCGATGGCCAGGATGGCGCGCGCCGTCTCAGCCGTGCCGATCTCGAACACGCCGAAGAGCAGGACCACGGCGCCGATCACCAGGCCAGCCAGGCCGCGGACGAGCAGCAAGGTGCCCTTGCGGGCCCGACGCGCGGCCAAGCCGCGCAGCGTGAGGATGACGCCGGCGACGAGCAGGTAGATCGACACCAGCAGCACGGCCAGCGTGCTGGCGCTGCCCGGATCTAGCAGCATATACAGGCCGATGCCCAGGGCTACCAGGCCCTGGATCAAGGCCAACCACCACGGACTATTCTTGAGCATTTTGGTGACCTCCTAGCACATCTGAAATGAGAGACTCTGCAGACAGGCTCTAGTACAGGTTAGCGCAATCATGCCAGCAATTCGCAGGCAGAATGCATCCAGGCTTCAGTGGACGATGATGTCAACACCAGGGTGCAGCCTGAAGTACAAGCCAGGAGGGATTATCGCCGACCGGTATTCGTGCTAAACGAGGTGGACATGGAGAAGACTACCGCGGCTGCGCGCACGGGCCACATTATATTGAAGCCGACAAGAGCGAGCAAATCCCTTGAGGCAGTCTCTTGACGCAAATTCGCATTCCCAGCGGTTCTGGCTATCATACATCAGCCGGCTCAAGACATAGGCCGGCATGCCATCGCTTTAGGAGTCGCCATGCGTTTTTTGTTTCCTCTGCGCTCGTGGATTGCCGCTGGCTTGGTGTCGGTGCTGGTGCTTAGCGCCTGTACCGTGGCCGATCAACAGCCGCCGCGGCCCAACGGCCTTGCGCTGGCGCCCGATGGCAGCATCTACGTCATGGCGCTGGCCAACCATCGCGTTGTGCACCTGTCGCCGGAAGGCCGGCGTCTGGACGCGTTCGGCAGGCTGGGCGACCGGCCGGCCGACATTTACGAGGGCTGGGGCACGGCGCTGGACGCAGCCGGCAACGTCTACCTCTGTCACATCTGGCGCGACCAGGAAGATCGCATTGGCCGGGAGAGCATCAAGGTTTTCCGGCCCACCGGTCGGCTGGTGCGCGAGATCGTTGCGCCGGTTGACGACGGCGCCGAAGGCTGCTACAGTGTGCGTGTGGACAGCGCCGGCCGCATCTTCGCCGTTTACAACAACACCAACCACCTGCGCGTCTTCGATCCACAGGGCAAGCTGCTGACCACGTTGTGGGGCGCAACCGGCACGGGGCCGGGGGAGTTCATCGGCCTGCGCGACGTGGCTATCGACGAGGCGCGCGGCCTGCTCTACGCCAGCGACGCGGGGAACAGCCGCATCCAGCAGTTCGACCTGATCACCACACCCGCAGGCGAGATCAGCGCCCTGTATCGCCGCAGCTTTGGAACCTACGGCCGCAATCTGGGCGAGCTGGCCTATCCGCAATACCTGGCAGTGGACGCGGCCAGCGGCCGCCTGGCCGTGGGCGACATGGCCAATCAACGCGTGCAGATCTTCGACCCGGAGGGCCAGGCGCTGGCCGAACTGGCGCCGCCCGACGTCGACGCCTGGCAGGTGATGGGGCTGGCCTTTGCCCCCGACGGCGCGCTGCTGGCTGCCGATGCGCTGAACGGCGTGATCTGGGTCTTCGAGCCTGATGGCCGGCTGCGCCGCACGATCGAGGTGTCCTCATGAGCCTGCGCATCCCCATTTTTGTCAAGGTGATTACGCCGCTGCTGGCAGTGCTGCTGCTCACCACCCTGGCCTCCGGCTATTTGGTCTATCAGGAGGGCGCCCAGCGCCGCCGCGCCGAGCTGGACCTGCGCCTGCAGACCATCGCCACAGCCGCGGCCGACCGGGTCGACCGCACGGCGTTGCAGGCCATCCAGACCCCCGCCGATCAGATCGGGCCGCAGTATGCCGCGCTGCAAGCGCAACTGGTGCGCGTGCGCGATGCGGGCGTGGTCGACTGGGTCGGCATCTACCGCCGCGAGGGCGATCGCCTGTACTACTGGGTGGACAGCGACGCCACCGGCGTGGGCTACCCCTTCTTCTACCCTACAGAGGCGCACCTGGCCGCGTTCGACGACCCGGAACAGCCGCCGCTGCAGGTCGAGTATACCGACGAGTTCGGCGCTTACTACGGCTATGCGGCGCCGCTGGTGGCCACGAACGCCGCCGGCCAGCCGGAGGTCATCGGTTTGGTGGAGGCGGTGATTTACGGCGAGCGGCTGGCCCTGTTGCAGCAGGAGACGCGGCTGCGGGTGGGCGCAACCTTGATCGGCGGCGGCATCGTGGGCGTGCTGCTGTCGTTGCTGGCCGCGATCTTCACCTTCAACCGGCCTATGCGGCGCTTGCAGGAGGGTGCGCAAACGCTGGCCGGCGGCGACCTGGGCGCGACTATCGAGCTGCGCTCCAACGACGAGCTGGGCGACCTGGCCGGCGCGTTCAACCAGATGTCGGCGCAGCTCAAGGTGCAGTACGACGAGGTCGCACAGCGCAACACCGAGCTGGGCATGGTCTACCAGATCGCCCAGGCCATCACCGCCAGCAGCGCCAATCCAACCGAGACCCTCAACACGATCTTGGATCGCGTGCAGCAGATGATCCCCTTCGAGGAGGGGGAGATCTGTCTCTATGTGCCGGAGGAGAACGCGCTGCGGGTGCGGGGCTGGAAGGGTCTGCAGGGCAGCATCGACTGGCGCGAACGCAAGTATCCACTGGGGCAGGGCTTCACCGGCGGGGTTGGTCAAAGCCGGCGCAGCTTTCTGTCGGCCGACATCACGCAGGAGGCAGGGGTGAAGCCCATCTACGGCGAGGTGGTGGAAAACCCGGTGCGCAGCTATGTGGGCGTGCCGCTGCTGGTGGGCGACCGGCTGGTGGGCACCATGCAGTTGGTGAGCACACAAGCCGGCCAGTTCGACGAGCACAGTCGGCAGTTGCTGGAGACCATCGCTTTGCAGGCGGCCGTAGCCATCGAGACCGCGCAGAAGGTCGAGGCGCGTGAGGCTGAGCTGCAGGCCCAGATCGCCCAGCTCAAGATCGAGGTGGACGAGGCCAAGCGCGCCCGCCAGGTGGCCGAGGTGACAGAGACGGAGTTTTTCGCCCAGTTGCAGCAACAAGCCCGGGGATTGCGCCGCCGGCGGAGCGGCAAGGCAGAGGGCGGAGAAGCAGAAAAGCCTGCTGCGTGAGCGCCGCCGTCGCTGCCGGCGGCGTGTCGGGGCGTTACTCTGGCCCGAGCCTTTGCTCGATGGCTGCCAGCCTAGCGCGCAGGTCGGCGGCGTCGGCCTGCTGCGCAGCGCCCTGCTGCTCCAACAGCGCACTGAGCGCGTCCAGCCTGGCCAGCAGCGCCTGGGCGTCCTCGCTGGAGATGGAGCCGTTGCCGGGCTGATCGTCGTTGGCCTTGCGGGCGCGCACGAACCACTGCGCCAGAAAGCTGGTCAACACGCTGAACAGGCCTACGCCAACGACCATCACGAAGCCGCCGATCACACGGCCGGCTGTGGTTACGGGGTAGTAGTCGCCATAGCCGACCGTGGCCGTGGTTACCACGGTCCACCAGACGGCGTCGCCGGCGATCTGGAGGTTAGCCCGGGGCGACCCCGACTCGGCGCCGAGGATGAGGATGGCCGCGGACTCGAGCACAACGATGGCCGCCAGCAGAGCTGCCAGCAAGGTGCTCTGGGCGCGCTTGGTGACTACGATGTCAGCCATGTCGGCGAAATCGCTGCGGCGCACCCGGCCGATCATCAGACGGTACCACAGCAGACGCAAGAGGGCCAGGAAAGGCAGGGGCAGGCTGCCCAGCCACAGCAGCCAGCCAGCGTTGCGAACCATGAAGATGCGGCGGTTGGGCGCGCGCACCAGACGATAGATGCTGTCCGCAATGAAAAACAGGCTGACGCCGACTGAGATCAAAACGATAACCTGCCCCTCCTCGTGGTCACGCAAGAGGACCCAGAGCACGGAGTTGATCATCTGCAACACAGCCAGCGCTAGCGCGAACAGCTCGTAGTTGGCGTGGATAACCAGTTGGCGTTTCTGGGGCGGGATTTCTTTGTCAGGCGTCATTGGCGGGAATGTGCTCGACACAGGAGTGGTTAGCGGCGGCATTATTGGTCAGGCGTGGGAGGCTCACCCGCAGGCGGCAGGTCGGGCAGCTTGCTGCTGGTCAGGTCCGCCAGCCAGCGCGTGGCGGGGTCGACGTCGAGAATCAGCGCGCGCACGGCCATGGTGAGCGGCACGCCGACGATGGCGCCGGCCGGCCCCAGCACCAGCGGCCAGAAGGTGGCCGACACCAGGTTCATGAAGGGCGTCAGGTTGAGCCTCGTCACCACCAGTCGCGGCTGGATCACGTTCTGCACGAAGCCGTTGATGGCCACGTAAAGAATCACCAGCACCAGCGCGCGCTGCGGGCCGAATTCCAGCAATGTCAGGATGAGCGGCGGGATCAAGCCCAGCCAGAAGCCGATGAAGGGAATGAAGTTGAGGATGCCGGAGAGCACGCCCCACAGCGCAGCGCTGGGCACGCCGAACAGGTAGAACATCACCGTGTTCAGCGCGCCGATGCACGTGCCGACGATCACCATGACGACAATGTACTGGCGCAGATCGACCATGAACTCGGCCAGTCGCCGGGCGTAGCTCTGGCCGCGGCGGGCGGTTTCGGCCAGGCGCCCCGGCCAGAGGACGACGTCGACGAACAGGAAGGTGGTGAGCAGAATCAACGTGACTGCATTGCCGAGAACGCTACCCAGTGACGCCAGCAGATCGCCGATCCAGTTCAGCGGCTGGGACAGGTCGGCCTGGCCCGCGATAGCCGCCGAGCCGGCGCGCTCCAGCCCCAGGCTTTGCAAGGCCGCTTGCAATTGCGCCGTCAGTGCTTGCGCTTGCTCGGTGTACGTCGGCAACTGCTGTAGGAACTGCGCTACGCCGTAGACGATGAGCAGCCCTAGCAACGCCAAAACCACATAGACCACCACCAGCGCGATGGCCAGCACCGCGCCGCGGTGCACGCCCTTGCCGCGCAGCCAGTTGACCAGCGGGTCGGCGGCCAGGGCGATCAGCACGGCGAAGGTGACGGAAAGGACGTAGCTGGCGTATTGGCTCATGCCCCACAGGACAACGGCGCCGCCGGCCAGCAGCAGGAGAATGCGCATGGCGGGGCTTAGGACGGGTTGGGATGTCATGGAGCTAGTTCCTTCCGTGGCACTGCTTGAATTGTTTGCCGCATCCGTTTAGCTTCATTCCCCACACAGTGATGGGCAAGCCGTGGTGATCCCGGCAGTTGACCGGGCCTTCGGTGTTGACAAAACGCATCAGGGACATCCAACAATCACGGGACGAGCACTAGGGGCGGCGCGCCCATCATTGTAGCGCAAGACGGCGCGGGCAACAACTTCAGGCCAGCACAGGGGTATCTCTCACGTTGGGGCAAACCCTTCAGGTCTCATGGCGTCGAGACACTCACGGGCCATAGTATTCTTGAGGTGCCCGGCACTTGAAAGTGCCGGGCACCTATGCGCAGTTACTTTGTTGACACTGAAGTGAAGGATTTAACGTCCCCAACTGCGCAGTCGAACAAGACAGCCGCCAGATCGTGAATCTGGCGGCTGATTTTCGGGGCGAGTCCAGAGTGATGACCGGCTGCTGCACAGGGGAGGGCTGCGCGTTACCGGGTACACCTCGGCGGAAAACGGTCTTCAGTCTGGAGTCGAGGCTTCAGCCGAGTTTGGCGCTGGGACCCGGCGGAAGCCTCGACTTCAAAGCGCCGAGAGACTTACTCCGGCGTGTACCCTAGTCCTCGATGTGGGCGACGGTGGCGCTGGCGCCAGCCACGCCCGGAATACCTGCTGCCGGCCCGGCCATGGCCGCCGCCTGGTCGATGGCTTTTTCGGCCGCAGTTCCCGCGCTGGCGGCCGCTTCCATGGCCTCGGCCGACACTTCATAGGTCCAGATGGTGCCGCCGGCCATCTCCAGGTAGTCCTTGGTGGCCTGCACCTCGAAATCATCGCAGGTGACGACCACGGCATGCTTGCCGCTGCGCAACTCCTCGCCGATCTTCTCGATCTCGGCTTCGGTCAGGTTGGTGGATTTCTTGAAGAAGCTGCCCAGCGCGCCGCCAGCTACTGCGCCGCCGATCAATCCACCGATCAGCGTCACACCGCCGCTGAGCACGCCGGCGACGACGCCCAGGATGGCGCCGGTCTTGGCGCCCTTGCCCGCCTTGCGCCCGACGTGGGTCTTGATCTTGCCGTCGGGCGTGGCGGCCATGGTGCCGACTGCGCCGAGCTTGACATCTGCGCTGGCCTTGTCCCAGTCCTGCAGGGACTGGGCCGCCGTCTCAGCGGCCTCTGCGCTGGCGTAGAAGGCGATGACAACGTGATCGTTCTTGTTCTCCGACATTTGCTTTTCTCCTTAGTTGGGGTGTTTGCCAGATTTCCGTCTGGACAACCATCTGTTCTCTCAGCTTTGGAGCATACTGCTGAAACGATGGTGACGCAAGGGCCGATTGGATGTAGGTTAGGTGTAAACGCCAGGGAATCCTGTCAATGTGTTAATCCTGTCAACACTCCGCCGGTTCGATCGCGTGCTAGCCGCTAAAGAAGCTGGTCGATCTCTTCCAGCTTGGCGCGCAGGTCGGCGTTGGCCTGCTCCTGCGCCGCCAACATCTGCTTCAGCTCGGCGATGCGCGCCTTGGGATCGGTGGCAGCCGGCGCCTCGGCCGGCGCCTCCGGCTCCTTGGGGGCCGGCGGCGTGAGGAACTGGTTGGCCAGGAAACCGCTGAGGGTGCCGAACAGGCCCACGCCGGCGATCATGACGAAGATACCGATAATCCGGCCCCAGTTGGTAGTTGGGAAACGGTCGCCGTAGCCGACCGTGGTGATGGTGACGAAGGTCCACCAGATGGCGTCGGAGGCAGTCTTGATGTTGGCATCGGGGGCCGCCAGCTCCGCCCGCAGCACAGCCAGCGCGCCGAACTGCAAGACGCACAGGACCAAAAAGACCACCGTGAGCAGGGCGTTTTCGGCGCGATTTCTGATGAACTCATTGAGCAGGTTGCGCGCGCCAAAGCGGATGAACAGGCGGGCTACGCGCCAGAGCCGGAACAGGCGCAGGACCTTGGCGTTGGGAAAGGGCAGGCTGGACAGCAGATCGGCCCAGCCGAAGTTGCGCAGGAAATAGTTCGACTTGCTCTCAGCCGTCAGAAGTCGATAGAAGAAGTCCGCCAGGAAGATGGGCATCATGATGGCGTTCATGATGAGGATGACGAACTCCAGGCTCTCGTTCTTGACAAACAGGAGCAAAACGAGGTTGATGATCGAAAGAACTGAGAGCACGCCGATGAACAGCTCATAGCCGATCGCTTTGAGCTCACTGATTTCCTGCTTTTGCTGTGCCATATCGGTCTCCTATCGGATGCGTTGACGGGATGATAGTGACCACTATCGCGCGGTGATGGCCAGTTAGCCTTGCGCGGGTCCTGTCGTATCCGAGACACGCAAAGGGCGCATGTTTGCCAGCAGAATATGTAGGCTGATCAGCAGCACCCACAGCGGAAAGACCAGCGGCGCCCAGTAGAAGAAGCCGAGGCTAAAGAGCAAGAAGAGCGCCAAGGCGAAACCCAGAAACGCCATCCAGCGCGGGACAATCCCGGTGCGCAGCGACAGCGTGCTGGTGGAGATCATGAACACGCCGGCCATCTTCATGGCGTAGACGTTCATGATCTCGTAGGTCACGGTGCGGCCGAAGGTGTACATGCCCGACTCGATCAGCAGCCTGGGCGTGGTCCCGTAGATGCGCAGGATGCCGCCGGCCACGGCGGCCGAGGCGAACAGCATAGCCAGAAAGAGCAGGCCGCTGCCCAGGAACACCGTGGCAAAGAAGCGATCCTCGCGCGCGCCCAGCCGGTCGCGCACCACGCCGATGAACCAGAGGAAGGCGATGCCGGCGAAGGGCAGCAGGTTCAGAGCCAGCGTGACGCTGCGCCAGCCGCCTTCCAACCAATCGCCGGCATCCTGCGGGTCTTGCGGCACGGCCAGGCGGATCAGCGCCAGGCTGGTAATCATCAACAGTGAGAAGAGGATGCCAGCGATGGCCGCGGCGCGCGGCGTGGTGAGCGATTGGCGAACTAAGTTCGTTGGTGTCTCGGTCATGTGTCTCCTGTTGGCGGACGGGCGGCAGCTAGAAGAACAGCAGCGCCACCACTCCGATCAGCGCTGCGTACGACAGGGGATAAGCCCAGTCCAGCACGTTGTCGATGCGCTCCACACGTTCGGCCTTGCCTTGGTTCTCCAGCCGCTTCATGACCACGTTGTAGAGCAACACCAGGACGTTCACGGTAAAGGTCACGGACATGACTGCGTCCAGGAAGGTCAGGTAGCCCAGACGGGGGTAGTTGCTGGCCAGGCTCCAACTGAACGCGATGAACAGCAGGATGTTGGCGGCTGCCGCCTCGATGCGCCGGGTGTAGTCGCGCAGGAAGAAGGTGAACCAGGAGATCAGGATGATCAGGATGATGGGCAGGAAGACCTGGAGCGTGTAGTAGTTGAGATGGCGCGGCGCGCTGAAGCTGAAGGTCAGGCGCGACACGGGGTCATCCGCCGCGCTGGGCGTCACGGTGCTCGCAGTCGTCGTTAGGTCGGTGATGATGAACTCATCCTCGCCATGCGCCGGATCGATTCCGCTGTAGCCGGGCAGCTCGGTCATGGTGTACACGGTGGTCGGATACAACAGGTCCAGGAAGATCGGAAAGGTCTGGGTGTCGAAGGGGTACTGCCGGAAGTCGAAGTCGGCCTGGAAGGTGGTGTTGAAGCTTTCCGCATAGCGGGCGCTGCCGTCGGGCCAGATCGCCGCCGCCCGGTTCTGGATCCAGCGATTGCCCAGTTGGTTGAAGAAGGTGAAGGCCGGCCAGCGGCTGCCCACATCGGCCAGGAAGCGATCGACCTCCTTGTCGGTGTACAGCTTCACCGAGCAGTTGCAGGAGTCCGGGCTGAAGGCCAGCCGGGGGTCCTGCCAGTCCATGCGAAAGCTGCCCACCACGGTGAAGTTCTCGTTGGGCGAGTCCACCGCGCTGATGCGCAGGATCTTGAGGCCGGTCTGAACCTCGATGGGCGCTTGCAGCACCTGGTCGCCCTGCGGCTGCGCCTGTCCGGTCAACACGTCCGGCGCGTTCAACCCCACCAGCAGCCTGAAGTCGCCCTCGGTGACGGTTCCGTCCGGCAGCGCGCCGGCCTGCACCTCCAGCGTATAGCCCGCGGCAGGCTCTGTGACGGCGAATTGCAGCGCCGCCTGGCGTTCCTGACCGCTGAGATTGCCCGCTTCCAGGGGTTTGCCGCCGAAGTCGCGCAGGATCAGCCGCGGGATCAGGTTCCCCGAGGTGGCCTCGGCGTAGGCCGTGAAGGTCTGGCCGGCGTCGAGGTCGACCAGCCGCAGGCTGGCCACCGGGGCAGCGGCCGTCAGGGTCCCCGCAGTCTCTTCCACCGACGCCGTCGCGCCCCACGGAAAGGCGATGCGCTGCGCAATGGGCGCGCCGGCCGGCTCGGACACGGCCGGCTGGGCCGCGCCATCCGGCGTCTCCGGCGCGTTGAGCGTGAGCAGCAAGGTGTAGTCGCCCGAAGTGGCCCGGCCAAGGACGGAGAGCGAGCTGGCGGCGATCAGCACGTAGTCCCCTGAGCTAGGCACGATGAAGTCCAGGGCGGCCGCATAGCCGTCGCCGCTGTCGTCGTCCCAGGCCAGAAAGTACTGATTGCGCACCGCTTCGATGGCTGCTGCCCCGCCCTCTTCCGCTGCCAGGGCAGCCTGGATATCGGCGCTGTAGCGGGGTCCGAATTCCTCCAGCGGCAGCGTACTGTCCTTGATCCCGATGGCGGGGTCCAGGTTGCCTGAGGTGGCCTGCATGGCGACGGTGAGCCGGTCGCCGGCCTGGAGGTCGCTCAGCAGGTAGGCGTGGGTCTGGCCGGCCGACAAGCGTTCGCTGATCCGCTGCACGCGCGCCGGCTGATTTTGCGCAGCCGAGGGGCTCGCAGGGCCGAACGCCAGGCCGGCGATGAGCAGCAGCAAAGCCGTGAGGCCGGCGATCGCCGCAGTCCGCAGCGTGGTCGGCGAAGAGTGTCTGAAATCCAATGAGTGGTTCATCTTGGGTGTCCCGTGAGTGCTACTGGAATGGGCGCGATGGTTGGCATAAGTGGCGCCAGGAGCGACATCAACTTGGCGCGGGTTGAGACGTTACCAGAGACAGCCGTGTGGTGGCCAGCAAGCCGACGACCACGGCGATAGCGATGACCGGGCCGGCGCTGCTTTGCACCAGCAACAGCACGAACAGGGCCGAGAAGATGGGCGCTTTCATGGTGGCCACCATCTCGGCGAAGATGCCGGTGTGATCGCCGAAGACCTTAACCAGCACGCCCACCAGCAGGCCGCCGAGCGTGCA
>DAOUBX010000258.1:0-15030 GCA_034432445.1 Anaerolineales bacterium | reverse complement strand
CCGTAACTATTCAGGTGCCGGGCACTTGCGACCGGTTCCCAGCTTGAGCCGGCTCTGCAGACGCCCTGGCCAGCGCAGCCTTAAGTGCCCGAAACCTAGGGCTGAATAGTCGCCTTTACCCAACGAAAGGCGGCTGCTGTCTCGAGTATCGACAGCAGCCGCCTATTGTTTCGCAGTACCCCCAGCTGGACTCGAACCAGCGCACCCGGCTCCGGAGGCCGGTGCTCTATCCTCTGAGCTATGGGGGCATCGACCAACGCTAGTGTACCATATCTTGGCCGGTCTGGCAAACCCCGCGGGTTTTGCGTGCCGGGAAAATGCAACTATAATCCTCGGCACATCTGCATTGCGCAACCGATGCTCTTTGAGTATCCAGCGTACAGAAAGGGAAACCGCCTCCCTATGTCCATGAACTGGCTTCTCCGTCACAGCCGCGCCCTTCTCTGGTTGCTCAGTCTCGTGCTCATTCTGGTCGGCTCGGCCCTAGTTTGGTGGTCCTGGCAAGCTATATTCCCGGCCTCGTCCAGTGCTCGCTACCCTTCACCGGAGGGCGAACAGGGATTCAACCCTGGCCCGACCTTGACCCGATCCCTCATTGCAACAGCCACCCCTGTGCCTGTGCGCCTCGCCGCAACAGGGCCCTTGCCCAGCGATCTGGCGTCAACGGTCGCCAAGTGGGTCCAACAACGGCCGGGCGCCCAAGTGATCACAGATACTGCCAAGGCCGATTTGCTGTTAACCACAGACCCAGTTGAGTCCCCGCTCCTGGAGCGCGTGTATGTACCGGTGGCGCGCTTCGCCACGGTTGAGGACGAAGTTGCGGCTGCTGATCTGTTGGGGCTATGGCTGGGCGGCCCCAGAGCAGGCCAAAGCCCCCTGTTGGTTGACGCCGACACCGCCGCCGGCCTAACCCTGCTGTGGGGCGTTCCGGCCCAGGTGGAGGTGCTTCCAGATATCACGGCAGTTGCCAATGCGCTGTGGCAGGACCCTGGGCGCCGCGGCATTGTGGCCTTCGACCAGCTGATCCCCGAACTGAAAGTGCTGACCATCAACGGCAACGATCCGACCAACAACCGCTTCAACGCGGCAGAGTACCCACTTGTCCTGCGCCTTTACCTCTCCAGCCGCCCCACGGCTGACCGAGTTGCTGCGTCGTTGCGCACCTTCCTCGCTCAGAACGCTGCGCCCACGAACCGCGACGCCAGCAAGCTCACCACGCTGGTGATGACAGGCGTCACGGCCATGTCACGGACCACCGCCTTGCGCATGGAGCAGAAAGGCTACGACTATCCGGCGCGCGTGATCGGGCCAGAGCTCTCGCAGGCTGACATCACCCACATCAGCAACGAGGTTCCCTTCATGGTCGGCTGTCAAGTCGATGCCAGTTTGAACAACCTCGTCTTGTGCTCGAAACCGGAGTATCTGGAAGCACTGCGCGCCGTCGGGGTAGACATCGTAGGCCTGACCGGCAACCATCAGAACGACTTCGGGGCCCAGGCTAATCTAGAGTCGATGCAGTTCTACGAGGAGCAAGGGTTACCGATCTATGGCGGTGGGCCCAACCTGGAGAAGGCGTGGCAGCCGCTGATTGTTGAGCACAACGGCAACCGGCTGGCCTTTGTCGGCGCCAACTCGTTTGGCCCTGAGTTCGCTTGGGCCACTGCCGACCGGCCCGGTTCGGCGCCCTACGACTACGCCACCATGGCAGCAGCCATCGCCCGAGCGAGCGGTGACCTGCAGGCTGACCTGGTCTTCTCCGAGCTGCAGTGGGAAGAGAGCTACGACACGTGGCCGATTCAAAGCCAATACAGCGGCTTTCGCCAGATCAGCGACGCCGGCGCCGATGTGGTGACGGGCGTGCAGTCCCACGTTCCCCAGGCCATCGAGTTCCGTAACGGCCGACTGATCCTCTATGGCCTGGGCAACCTGTTCTTCGACCAGATGTGGAGCCAGGAAACTCGCGAGGGCCTCATTCCGCGCCACACGATCTACGATGGTCGCTTGCTCAGTACGCATCTGTACACGACGGTCTTGGAAGACTACGCCCAACCGCGCTGGGCCACCCCGGCTGAGCGCAGGGCGATCCTGGACCGCGTGTTCGCCGCCAGCGGCTGGTAGGCCGTTGGTAGGCCAAGGAGAAACAACCTGTGCTAAGGCGCTTGCTCAACCAACAGGAAGAAGCCCTGCTTCAGGCTGAACGCAACCTCCTGCAAGAGCTGGAACTGGCGCTCGTCCGCCTAGAGGCGAGCCGTGACGACCTGGCCCGCCTGGATCAGGCGCGGCGTCAGCTGGATGAGTTGTTTCTGCTGGTCATCGTGGGCGAGTTCAACGCCGGCAAGTCGGCCTTCATCAACGCCCTGCTCGGCGAGCGCTTGTTGCAAGAGGGCGCCACGCCAACTACCACGCGCGTGCACATTCTGCGACATGGTGAGCAGACAAGCCGTCAGCTGGCCGAAGCCGACGTGGAGATCATCACCAGTTCCGTGGACTGGCTGCGTGAGCTCAATTTGGTCGACACGCCGGGCACCAACGCCGTTATCCGCCGCCACCAGGAGATCACCGAGGATTTCGTGCCGCGCGCGGACCTGGTGCTCTTCGTGACAAGCGCCGACCGGCCCTTCTCGGAAAGCGAGCGGCTGTTCCTCGAGCGCATCCGCGCCTGGGGCAAGAAGGTGGTGATCGTCGTCAACAAGCTGGATATCTTGGACGAAAGCGATGCGCCGCGCGTCACCGCTTTCGTCGCCGACAACGCCTTCAAGCTGTTAGGGGTCAAACCGGAGATCTTCCTCGTTTCGGCCAAGCTGGCCCAGCGCGCCAAGCTGGCCGACCGGCAGGCCGCCGGCCAGCCCGCAGACACACCCTCGGTCTTGGAACTGTGGTCAGCCAGCCAGTTCGAGCCGCTCGAACGCTATATCTTTCAGACCCTGAACGAGCAAGAACGCTTGCGGCTCAAGCTACTCAACCCACTGGGCGTAGCAGCCAAGCTGCGGGAGAAGTATGCCAGCGTTGCGCACTCACGGCTAGACGTGTTGGTCGAAGATTTTGCCACCATCGACGCCGTGGAAGGCGATCTGCAAGCGTTCACCGCGGACATGCGCCGTGACTTCCGCTACCAGCTCAGCCAGATCGACAACATCCTTTACCAGATGGGCGACCGTGGGGCAGCGTTCATCGACAACACCCTGCGCTTCAATCGCATCCTTGACCTGATGAACGGCGCTAAGGTGCGGGAAGCGTTCGAGCGCGAGGTGATCGGCGACACAACGGTGCAAATCGAGCGACAGATCGGCGACCTGATCGACTGGATGGTCGAGCGCGAGTACAAGCAGTGGCAAGCGGTGATGTCCTATCTCAACCAGCGGGCCGAGCTGCACAGCGACCGGGTGATCGGCGAGGTGGGTGGTAGCTTCGAGATCAACCGACGGGAGTTTCTGGAGTCGGTGCGAAGGGCCACCGAGCGCGCAGTAGGCGACTTCGACCAAGCGACCGAGGCCGCCAAGTTGGCCGAGTCGGTGCAGACGGCCTTGGCGCAGACGGCCATTGTCGAGGTCGGCGCCGTAGGCTTAGGCGCGCTGCTGCTGGCTGCTCTGCACACGCTGGTACTCGATGTCACGGGGCTGTTGTTCGCCGGCACGCTGGCAGCGGTTGGGCTGTACGTGCTGCCCAACCGCCGGCGCAAGGCCCGCGAGGAGCTGCGCGCCAAGATCGTCGACCTGCAGCAACGCTTAGGCACGGCCATCAGCGCCCAGTTCGAGCAGGAGCTGGGCCGGTCGACCCAAAGCATTGCCGAAGCCATCCAGCCTTACACGCGTTTCGTGCGCGTCGAGCGGGAAAAGCTGACCGGCCTTGTCGGTCAGCTTGAGACCATCGAGCAGGAGATGCGCACGCTCTCCAGGAAGATCGAAGCGCTGTGATGTGGAGGACCTGGCGACCTCCCCGCGCGATGCAGGGGCGGCAAAGCTTATTCCGTCGCTCGGCTGAGCAACCCAGAGCATGAGCACTCACGCCACAGCCCCGAACCTCGATGACTCCTCGGTTCCTCCGCTGACTCTCCGACCGCTTACGAGGGAAGATGCGCCGGCGCTGCAAGCAGTCTACGCCAGCAGCGCTGACTTTTTTGTGAATAGCAGCGGCGCAGCTCCGGCCCTGTGCCAAGCTGACGATGATTTGGCCGCGGCAGCCGCCGACGACGCTCGCTACCTGCTAGGCATCTATCTGGTCGAGACGATGGTAGGCGTCATCGACCTACGCCTGGCCGACCCTGGGCCTTATGACGTGCGCATCGGGCTGATCCTGCTGGCGCCAGAACATCGCCGTCACGGGCTGGGCCGCTGGACGCTGAGTATTCTGGAGGAGTGGCTGCGGCAAGCCACTCCAACCGAGGCGGTAGTCCTGGGCGTGCTGGCCCAGGACTACGCAGCCCAAGCCTTCTTCCGCGCTTGCGGCTACACTTTCACCGGCCAGGCCATCCGTGTGCCCGTGGCAGACCAGCGCTATCGCTTGCTTACCATGCAGAAACGCCTGTAGCGCCGTCTCCCAAGATCGCGCCAGAACCGAAAACCCAGATGCGCCGGGCAGCGTCCCCGTCGTCGCTCGGACACTGTCACCAGCTTGCCTCAACCGTCGAAACAACCTAGCCTAACACAGCGGCAAAACCTTGAATAGCCCGATCGATGTCTCCTGGGGTGATATGATAGTTGGTGACGGCGCGCAGACGCTTACCGCCGATGGCAAAGAGCCAAACCCCGCGCTGCCACAAAGCCTGGGCGAGCTGTTGCGGCGTGAGTTCAGGGTGGTGTAGTTCGAAGATCACGATGTTGGTTTGCACGGTAGCGGGGTCAAGGACGATGCCGGGAAGCGCAGCGATGCCCTCGGCCAGGCGGCGAGCGTTGGCGTGGTCCTCGGCCAGGCGATCCACCATCTCGGTGAGGGCGACGATGCCCGCGGCCGCGATCACGCCGGCCTGGCGCATGCCGCCGCCCAGCACTTTGCGCGCCCGCCGCGCCTCGCGGATGAAGTCGGCCGTGCTGACCACCACCGACCCTACCGGCGCCGCCAGCCCCTTGCTCAGACAGAAGCTCACCGAGTCGCAGTCGGCTACCAGCTCCTTCACGTCCACGTCCAGGGCCACGGCCGCGTTGAAGATGCGTGCACCGTCCAGGTGCACCTTGAGCCCGCGGCGCCGCGCTAGTTCACCCACGGCTTGCATATAGCTCACCGGCAGCACTGCGCCGCCGCAGCGGTTGTGGGTGTTCTCCAGGGCGATCAGGCGGGTGCGAGGCTGGTGAGGGTCGTCGGGCCGGATAGCAGCTTCGATGGCGTCCAGGTCGAGCGTGCCATCAGGGCGGTTGGGCAGCGGCCGGGGATGAATGCCGCCTACAGCCGAGGAGCCGCCCTGCTCATAGATGTAGCAGTGAGCCTGGTCGCCCAGGATTACCTCGTCCCCGCGACCGCAGTGGGTGAGCAGGCAGACCAGGTTGCCCATGGTGCCGGAAGGCACGAAGAGCGCGGCCTCCTTGCCCAGGCGCTCGGCGGCCAGGGCCTCCAGCCGCTTGACGGTGGGGTCGTCGCCGAGGACGTCATCGCCGACCTCGGCCTCGGCCATGGCGCGGCGCATGGCGGGCGTGGGTTTGGTGATAGTGTCGGAGCGCAGGTCGATGGGAGCAGACATGGTGCAATGAGCTTTCTAGGGATGAGGATGGCAAGGGTGGTGGAACTGGAGAAATGGACGGAAACAAGGGTAAGGAGGGAAAGGACGGCAACGAGGCGATGTGGGTGGCCTCTGGTTCAGGCCTCCGGCGGGCAGGGTTTGGTGCGCAGTGGTGCGACGTCCTGCATCCGTCGGCTGAAGTTCCACGTGAACAGGTTGACAGGGGTGAGCACGATGGCCACTTCCTCGTGGGCGCGCGCCAGGAGCCGCCGCGCCAGGGCGCTGTTGTCGCCGCCTAGATAGCGCGCCAGCAGGCGGCGCAGGATTTCCTCACCGCGTGCCGGGTCGATCCTGGCCAGCGCCTGGCCGCGTACCCCGCAGTAGGGCGGGTCGTCGGCGGCCACCTCGAAGGCGCAGCGCGGCTCGCGCTGCAAATAGCTCACCACGCGCGCCGAGGCTGTGGTGGCGCAGAACAGCCGGCCCTCCTCGTGCAGGAACCACAGCGAGAGCACAAAGGGCCACCCCGAGTGGGTATCGCACGCCAGGCGCAAGGGAATGCGAGCAGCGTCGAGATAGGCAGCGATGGCAGGGTTGACAATCTGATCGGACATAGAGACCTGGACGGGATGGTTGCCACGGTTCAGCGCCCGGGGCTGAGGAAAGCCGGCATAATGCCTTGACCTGCGATAAGGCCCGTTTTGCACGACGCATTGTACACGATCTAGGGTCGCTGTGAAACTGGCGCAGATTGACAAATGCAACTTTCCGGGCATAATGGCGCCCACTGTTGCTCCCTACGTGAACAGCCAGGCGGTAAGCGATCAAGCGATTGGGTGATCATGGAAACACTGCACTTGCAGGATTTCGAGATTGAGATCAGCGGCGGCGCAGATGGCCAGTACTCGGTGGCGGTGCTGCACTCTCCTTCCGGCCAAGCGCGTGCTGCCATGCGCTTACCCTTCGCCCCCGCAGAGTTGGTTGAGCGCCTGGCGGCGGTTGAGAATGCCATCCTGACGCCTGGGCCTAGCCAAGAGCAGGTGATACGGGAGTTCGGCGGCCGGCTCTTCGAAGCCTTGATCGCCGGCGATGTGCGGGCCGTGTACAATCGCAGCCGTCAAGCCACCGAGGCTGCCGGCGCAGGATTGCGTCTTAAGCTGCGCATCAATGCCCCGGATCTAGCGTCCATTCCCTGGGAGTTGCTCTACGATGCCCGTCGCAACGAGTTCATAGCCCTTTCGCGCCACACCCCAGTCGTGCGCTATCTGGAGCTGCCGCTGGCCGAGGCGACATTAGCGGTCAAGCCGCCTCTGCGCATTCTGGGCATGGTCTGCGGCCCCGGCGATTTGCCGGCCCTGGACGTGGCAAAGGAGCAGGCGCGGCTGGAGCAAGCCATCGAGCCGCTGCGCAGCGCCGGCAAGCTGGAACTGGTCTGGCTGGAGGGCCAAACCTGGCGTGACCTGCAAGAGGCCATGCAGCGCGGCCCCTGGCACGGCTTTCACTTCATCGGCCATGCTGCGTTCGACGAGAGCCTGGGAGAGGGCAGCCTGCTGCTGGCCGACGATGCTGGTCGCGCGGCTCCTCTGGGCGCCACGCAGCTTGGCCTGCTGCTGGCTGATCAACGCACGTTGCGCCTGGCCGTGTTGAACGCCTGCGCGGGCGCCCGCGGCAGCTCTCAGAACGTCTTTTCCAGCACAGCGGCAGCGCTGGTGCAGCGTGGACTGCCCGCCGTGCTGGCCATGCAGTATGCCATCAGCGACCAGGCCGCCGTCGAATTCACCGCCAGTTTCTACACGGCCTTGGCCGCCAATCTCCCCATCGACGCCGCCGTTTCCGAAGCGCGCAAGGCGATCCATCTGACCACAGCCGATTCGGCCGAGTGGGCCACGCCTGTTCTGTTCATGCGCGCGCCTGATGGCGTCCTGTGGGATGTGCAGACGAGGCGCAAACTGCCAATTGCCGCCATAGCCGGCGGCGCAGTGGCCGTCGTCGTTCTGCTTAGCGTGTTGCTCTGGATCGGCGCCAACACGCGGCAGATCGCCACGGTCGTCACTCAGCCCACGGCCACCGCCACCGCCTCGCCGACACCGGCGATCATGCGCGGCGGCTTCAACATCGCCATCGCCAACTTCGGCGAGATCGACGCCGCTGGTCAGGTGCGGGCGTCGGAGGCTGGTCAGACTCTTAGCCAATGGCTCTACGAGGGTTTGGCCACCGAGTTGCAGCGCAACCAGACTATTCCGCTGGCCGATCAGATCTTGATTTGGCATGACGCATCGGACGATCCGGCCAAGAATCGCACGATCGGCGTCATCGAGGGCGACTCGGCGCAGGCCCGCCAGGAGGCTGCGGCAGAGCTGGCGCGGACGCTCAACGCCCACATGGTCATTTTTGGCAATCTTACGTCGGGAGCAGGGGCGCCGGGTCTCGACCTGGAGTTCTATCTGTCGCCTTTGGCGAGCAAGGACGAATTCGCAACCGTTACGGGCGCCCACAGCTTGGGCAAGACGATTTTGCTGCCGGCGTCGTTTAACCTAGAAGACCCGCAGATGCGGATCGGCGTCAAGGAGACCCGGCTGGGGCCGCGCAGCCGGGCAGTGTTCTGGCTCACTGTGGGCTTGACGCAACAACTGTTTGGCCGCTCCGAGCAAGCTTTGCAGACCTTCGAGCAGGCGGAACAGGCGCTGGTCGACTGGCCGGAAAGCGACGGCAAGGAGATCCTCTACTTCTTCCTAGGCCGCGAGCACCTGATCTTGGGCAACGTGGACCAAGCCCAAGGCTACTTCGAGAAGGCTGTCGCAGTCAATCCCGGCTATGCGCGGGCGCAGGTCGGCCTGGGCAGCGTGCTTGCCCACCGCGCCCGTGAAACCACCGATCCCGCGCTGCGTCTACAAGAGCCCGGTTTTCTGCGCCAGGCCTTTGAGCGGCAGGAGCAAGGCGTGGCGCTGGCTGTGGCTGCCGAGGAACCGGTGCTGGAGGCCGTAGGGCGCACAGCGCTGGCCAAGAGCTATCGGCTGCTGGGCCAAACCCACTACGAGCTGGATCAACTGGATGCTGCTGCGGCTGCGTTGGAGCAGGCTATCGTCGAAGCCAAGCAGGCCACTCAACTGCTGGCTGCCAGCCAGGAATACCGGTTGTTGGCCCAAGCACAGGAGACTCTCGGTGCGGCCTATCTGCAGCAGGCCAACCTTCTGCAGCGCGCAGGCCGTTTGGCTGAGGCCAGGGAGCGCGCTGAGCTAGCGCAACAGGCGTATGAGGCTTGTCTCGACGCAGGCCAGAGCGCTCCGTTCGACGAGTTCTTGCAACAAGTTGTCATTGCGGGTCAAAGTGCAGCGGGCGAGACAGGCGGCGTGCGCGGGTGCCAGCCCATTCTGACAGCCGTGGTTGAGCCGCTGCTGGCAGAGCTATCAGGAGACTTGCCATGATGAGACGTACCATTGCCGGCCTCTGGCTGCTGGTGATCGGCGGGCTGCTGGCGGGCTGCGGCGGCCAGGTGGCAGCGCCGACGGTCGATGTCAACGCCGCAGTGGCGACGGCCCTGGCGCAAACGCGCGTCGTCGAGACGCAAGTGGCTCAGTCGGTGCAGCAAACGCTGACCGCAGTTGCGCCCACGGCGACCTTGCGCGGGGACACGCCGACCCCTGCACCGATCGTGGGCGCCGACACACCCGCACCGTCGTCGGCCACGGAAGCGCCCACGCCTACGGCTGCCGCTGCGCCTCCCACCGCCACGCTCCGGCCTGCGCCCACGAACACGCCGCCCCCGCCCACCGCTGCGCCCACCCCCACCAAGCTGCTGATCGCCGAAAGCGACGTCGATGGCAACGACGGCAACGACTTCCTGCGCAGCAGCTCCGACAGCAACCAGGGCCGCGTGGTGTTTCTGCCCGGCTTCGACCAGGCCAGCGTGACCGATACCCCGGTGTTCCGGGATTTTATCAATCTACGGGTAGAAGTGTTTGACACGCGCGCAGGCCTGCAGGACGGCGCAGGCATCGACCACGTCGTCTTTCGCATCGTGGACGACGAAGGATTGGGCTCGGTGTTCTGGGAGAAGCGCGAGAATACCCCGGCCTACTGCCTGTTCGGCGGCAATGATCCTCTGTGTACGCCGTTGCTCTTCAGCGACATACAGCGTTGGCCCGACCCCTTCGGTGGAGCGATCGAGAACGGACGGTATTTGGCGCAGATCGATATCGTGCCTCAGAGCGGTGAGGCCACCCAGTGGCGCTGGCGCTTTGAGATCGACTCGCCCTATTTGGGGGGTGGCGCAGCCCCAACTGTGGCCCCTAGCACGGCACACATCGACAGCATCGCCGTGCAAAATGGCCGTTACCTCGTGGACTTCACGACCTTTGGCTTCACGCCGTAGTTGCCCGGGCAACACGTGCACTTCTTCTTCGACACGGTGCCGCCAAGTCAGGCCGGTATGCCCGGCAGCGGGCCGTGGCAGTTCTTCCCCGCCGCGGCCGGCTGCGTAGGGTCAAGATTGGGCCAGCCTGTCCACGCGCTGGCTGCGCCGGTGGGTGGCCAAGAGGCTGGCCCAGTCTTCTTTCGCTACTCCACCACCCACACCGTCGCCCCCTGGGGCAGCTCCGGCAGGGGCAGTGCGCCGTTGACCACCGTCGCCTCCTGGCCGCTGAACAGCTCCACAAACCGCGCGCCGTCGGCGATGCCGCCGTGAGCCACGGGCAGCGGGCCGGCCGGCCGCGGTGCGCGGCCCCGGTGACCGATCACCAACACCCGGCCATCGGGGTGTTCGCGCTGAAAGGCGAAGGTGTCGGTTTCGGCGGCCAACACCTGAAAGCCGCCCTGCTGCAGAACCGGTGAACTGCGGCGCAGCGCAATCAGACGGCGATGGAAAGCCAGCAACTCGTGGTTCCAGCGGCGCTCGTCCCAGACCATGCAGCCGCGCGAACCGAGCAGGGGCGAATCGGTCATGCCGATCTCGTCGCCGTAGTACAAGCCGGGCACGCCGGGAAAGGTCAGCAAGACGACCACGGCCAGCCGGTGCAGCGCGTCGTTGTTGTCGAGCTGCGAGCGCATGCGCGGCGTGTCATGGCTGCCCAGCAAGTTGTACTGCTGCAAGGCAAGGGACCAGGGGATGGCGCCAAGCCGCAGTTGCCAGGAAGCCGCCAGTGCTGTCGTGGGCCAGGGCTGCGTCGCACGGATCGGCTCTGCCAGCCCCCAGGCGCGCTGCCGGTAGCCGGTCAGCCAGTGGCGCAGCGGCTTGAGGAACCCGGCATAGTTCATGACCCCGTCCCATTGATCCCCCTGCAAGTGCTCCGACGCGTCGAAGAAGTGCTCGCCCATCAGATAGGCGTCGGGCTGGGTCTCTTTCACTGCGACGCGGATACCGCGCGCCACCTCGTGGCCGAGTTGAGTAGCGCCTTGCCGGGCCAACATGTTGGCCACGTCCACCCGCCAGCCGTCGGCGCGGTAGGGCGGCCGCAGCCAGCGCCGGAAGACCGCCTCCGGCCCCTCGTAGATGCGCCGACGCAGCTCCGCGCTGGCGTAGTTGAGCTTCGGCAGTGCCCACACGCCCAACCAGCTCTCGTAGTCATCGGGGTGGCGGGTGAAGGTGAAGAACTCGGCCTCCGGCGACTGCGGGTCTTGCCGCGCCGCTTGGAACCAGGGGTGCCAATAGCCACAGTGGTTGGGCACGATGTCGAGGATGTAGCGCATGCCGCGGCTGTCCAGCGCCTGGCGCAAGGCAGCCAGAGCCTCGTCGCCGCCGAAATGAGGGTCGACGTGTTCGTAGTCGGTCACGTCGTATTTGTGGTTGGAAGGCGCCGTGAACAGGGGGTTCAGATATAGCGTGTTCACCCCCAGCGCCTGCAAGTAGTCCAGCCGCTGCTGGATGCCTGCCAGGTCGCCGCCGTAGAAAGTGATGGGAAAGGGAAAGTCGTCCGGCGGCTCTGTGCCCCAGGAGAAGGTCTGCGGCTTGTGGCCGCGATATTCAAAGTCGGCCGGCCGAGGGTCGTTCGAGGGGTCGCCGTTGGCAAAACGGTCGGGGAAAATCTGGTAGAAGACGGCCTCGTGCAGCCAGGAAGGCGGGAGGTAGTCGGCCAGGATGCGGAAATCGGCGTTGTCCAGAGGCTCGTACGGCGCAACGCCGCCGGCCGAGAACCACCACACGCCGTCCGCCGCCTCCAGCACGAAGCGGTAATGGGTGAAGGGCTCGCGGATGGGCAGGTCGACCTGCCACCAGCGCGCCGGCGGGTTGGCGGGCCCCTGGGTGAGCTGAGCCAAGGCTTGCTCGCCGTCGGGCGCGGTGCGCAGGAAGACGCGACGCACAGGCGCATCGTCGGCCATGCGCAGACGGATCTGCACGGTGTCACCCAGTCGCGGGTAGAGGGCAGAAACAAAGGCCGCGGATCCGTCGTGGTGGACGGTTTGCAGCCAGGCAGGAAGGGTGAAGTTGAACATCGGTTGAGACGGCCGCCTAGTCTTGGGATCGGTCTGCGTTACCGCGCCGGGCAGTATACTGCATGCGGGCCGGGCCAACAAGCCAGGCGGCCGGCCGCATTAAGCCCCCGGCCGGATCGGGTGGGCTTGGGAATTGACAAGCGACCCGGGACTGTTATAATCGTAACGATACAACTATACAGTTGTCGTGTCTCTCTGCCCCCGGAGCCGGAACCATGGACGAGATATTCAGCGGGCTGCGCGAAGCTGTCCGCCTGATCCTGAGCAAAGATCCCGCATTGCTGGAGATCGTGGCGCTGTCGCTGCGTGTGTCAGGCATTGCCCTGCTCTTCAGCACGCTGATCGGCGTTCCGGTGGGCGCGGCGATGGGCCTGACCCGTTTTGTTGGCCGGCGGCTGATCGTGGCCCTGCTCTACACCGGCATGGGCTTTCCGCCGGTGGTAGTCGGTTTGTTCGTCTACTTGATGCTCTCGCGCAGCGGGCCACTGGGCCAGCTCAACTCGCCGCTGATCCCCGCGCTGTTCACCCCCGGCGCCATGATCATCGCCCAAACTATCATCGCCTTTCCGCTGGTGGCCGGTTTCACCATGGCGGCGGTGTTGGGTGTGGATCCCAACCTGCGCCACCAAGTGCAGTCGCTGGGCGCCACCGCCTGGCAGACTGCCTTGACCATCCTGGGCGAAGCTCGGCTGGGCGTGATCGTGGCCATCATTGCCGGCTTCGGCGGCATCATCTCGGAGGTCGGCGCGGTGATGCTGGTGGGCGGCAACATCGAGGGCCGCACCCGTGTCCTCACCACCGCCATCGTCCTGGAGACGCGCACCGGCGCCTTCGACATGGCCATTGCCCTGGGCATGATCCTGCTTGGCATGACCTTCGTGATCAACGTGGTGATGCTGAAGCTGCAAGGGGGCGCGATCGGTGAGCGGTGAACGGTGAACGGTGAGCGGTGATCGGTGAACGGTGAACGGTGATCGGTGAGCGGTGAACGGTGAGCGGTGATCAGGCCGGCTCGGTAAGACTCGGTCGCGCGTGCGTCGCAATTAGCAACTGATTCGTTCCCATGTCCAGTGACATTGCCTACGATATTGCCAACCTGACCAAGAGCTACGCCGGCCGACAGGTGCTCGCCATCGAACGGCTGCAAGTGCGCGCCGGGGAGGTCCTGGCGGTGGTCGGGCCCAGCGGATCGGGCAAGAGCACGCTGCTGCGCCTGTTGAATTTCCTCGAGCCGCCGGACAGAGGCGTCATCCGCTTCCAGGGCATGGAGTTCGGCAGTGACCGGTCGGCGCCCCTGGCCGTGCGGCGGCAGGTGACCACGGTTGCGCAGCGGCCGGTGCTGCTCAACCGCGATGTGCGCGCCAACGTGCGGTTCGGTCTCAAGCTGCGCGGCCTGCGCAACTCGACGGAGCTCGTGGAGGCCACCCTGGAGCAGGTTGGTCTGCGCCATCTGACCAATCAGCCGGCGCGCACGCTCTCCGGCGGCGAGGCGCAGCGAGTTGCTCTGGCCCGCGCCATGGTGCTGCGCCCTACCGTCCTGCTGCTCGACGAGCCAACCGCCAATCTCGATCCATACAACGTGGCCCTCATCGAGGACATCGTGCGTACTCTGAACCGAGAACAGCGGACGACCCTTGTCCTTGTGACCCACAACATCTTCCAGGCCCGCCGCCTGGCCCACCGTGTGGCTTTTATGCTCGACGGCCGGCTGGTGGAGGTGTCTGACGTAGACGCCTTCTTCGACCGGCCGGCCGACCCCCGCACCGCGGCCTTTGTGCGCGGCGAGATGGTCTACTGAGCAGCAACCCAGGTCTCCTACGGTTGCAAGGAGAAAACAGTGATGAGTTCCGCATCGCGGCTCAGCTTTCTGGTGACCGTCGTCCTGTTTGTCGCTGCGTGCGCGGCCCCGGCAATCACTGCGCCGGCCGCGCCTACCGCGGCGCTTGTTGCCAAGCCCATGACCGGTTCTGCTGCGCAGGCAGGCGCCAACAAGCTCATCCTCGCCACCACGACCAGCACCGCCGATTCGGGCTTGCTGGAGTTCATCCTGCCCGACTTCGAGCAGAAGTACAACGCCGCGATCGATGTCATCGCGGTTGGCACCGGGCAGGCCCTGGAAATCGGCAGCAAAGGCGACGCCGACGTGGTGCTCGTCCACAGCCGCAAAGGCGAGGATCAATTCGTAGCCGACGGCCATGCCAAGCAGCGCTTCGATGTCATGTATAATGACTTTATCGTCGTCGGGCCGGTTGATGATCCTGCCCAGATCAAGGGCATGACCCTAGCCAAAGACGCGTTCAGAGCCATCGCCGACGCCGAGGCCGGCTTTGCCAGCCGCGGCGACAAGTCGGGCACCCACAGCAAGGAGCTGACCATTTGGGCCTCCCTACCCTTCACGCCCACGGCTGAGATGCCCTGGTACAACTCGCTGGGGCAGGGCATGGGCGACACGCTGGTCTTCGCCAACGAGCTGCCCGCATATACGCTCACCGATCGGGGCACCTACCTGTCTATGCGCGACAAACTGCCGAATCTCGCCATCCTGGTCGGCGGTGAGAACCTAGCCGAAAACGCAGACAAAGTGCTGCTCAACCCCTACGGCGTGCTGGCAGTCAGCCCAGAGCTGCACCCCAATGTGAACGCTGACTTGGCGGCCAAGTTCGTCGAGTGGCTGCTCTCGGCAGAGACGCAAAAGATGATTGCCGGCTATGGCGTTGACAAGTTCGGCCAGCCGCTGTTCTATCCCGCTGCGCCAGCTCAAGGAGCGACACAGTGACAGTTGCGCAACGCGTGTTGGGCAATTCGTAGTCAGGGAGCGCGCATCGTCGCTGGGATACCACTGCTTTCGGCTACGTATCACGCACGTAACTACTCAGCCATAGGTGCCGGGCATTTGGATTTTGGTTTGCAAACGTGTCTGCGAAGCCAACCTAGGTCGCAAATCGCCTACAAAT
>DAOUBX010000257.1:0-11413 GCA_034432445.1 Anaerolineales bacterium | reverse complement strand
AGGCCGGACAGGGGAGCCGGCGGCGGTTGCACGGGGCGCGCCGGTGGTGGCGGCGGCGCCAGCGGCGGTTCAGTCGGCGCCGCCGCGTCTTCGGCCACGCCGGCCCCGCTCAGCCACAACAGAAAACGGGTCAACCATGGGGGCGAGTTGCTCATAGTTGCAAAGCCTCCGCCAGCGCAAACGGGTCACCCGGCAAGCGCTGCACCTGACAGCCGGCCGCGACCAGCTCTCGCTCGCCGACGCTGCTGATGACATCCTCGCCGCCCACAATGGTCACCGCGGCGGCTTGTTTGGCGTCGGCCAGGCTGAACCCGGCCGTCAGCCCCTGCGTACGCACGTAGGGCAGGGCCAGATCGAACAAGAGCTGGGCCTTGCGCGTGCTGCCGAAGAGCACATAGGCGGCCAGCGGCTTGGCGGGGGCGGCCGGCGATGGCAGGTCGTCCACGGTCACCGTCACATCGTCCACGCCGTTCACGGCCAACGCGCTGCGCACCAGGGTCGGCCCGGCGTCCGGGTGCTCGACGTAGAGATCGTAGCGATCCGCGGCCAGGCGGCTGAAGGCGAAAGCGCCTGTCGCGTCGCTGGTCACAGCGGGCAAGGCTGCGCCGAAGCTGGCGACCAGCCAGGTAGCCAGGCCAGCGGCCGGCCGTCGCTGTAACGCAAGACGCCCAGCAAGTTGCTGCCCAGCGCAACCGGCGGCGGCAGGCGCAGCGTCACACTGGTCGTGGCGCCGGCCGTGACGATCACTGCCTCAGCCTGCGGGCCGAAGGCGGCCACGTCGAGGCGATAGGATCCCGGCGCCAGGTTGTCGAAGCGGAAAGCGCCCGCCAGATCGGTCACGGCCTCGGCCACGAAGTTGGCGTCGCGGTACAGCAACACACGGGTGTTGGTGGCCGGCTGACCGTTGTGCAGGGAGACCACGCCCAGCAAGGCGCCCGTTGCAGGGACGGTGACGGTGTAGTTGAAGGCAGCCCGACCCCCGTCGGCCAGCGCCACCCGGCCGATAGCGCCTGCGCCCTCCAGCTCGACCCGATACTCGCCGGCCGGCAGGTTGCTCAAGCTGTAAGCGCCGTCGTCGCCCAAGACCGTAGCCCAACTGCGCTGTCCCAGCCAGAGCGTCAGACCGAGCCGTGCGCCGCCGGTGATGACGCCAGAGATCTCACCGCTCCCCGTCTCGCCGCCGACGGGCGTCAGTTGGAAGTTCACCTCATAGGTGATGGGATCGTTCTCGCGGCCGGGGATGCCCGTGGTCTTGAGGCCGGTCGCTTCCTCGCTGGGCCAGTCACCTTGCACAACGCGCAAGACGAACTCGCCTGGGCTGTGCAAAAACTCGAAGTTGCCGGCCGGCTTGAAGGGGTCCTTCGGTGTCGTTTGGCGGGGAAACTGCGTGCCCGGCGCGGCGTCGAGCCAGGCCATCTCCACGGCAACACCGTTTAGCCCCTCGCCGGTGAGAGTCAACACGCGACCGAAAAACTTGCGCTCGTTGCCGGTCTCGGCCTTGCTTAAAAGGCGCTTGGTCACCACGGCGTAGCGGAGGCCGGGCGGCGCCGGCACGGTCAGGTTGACCTCCTGGGTATTCCAGCCATCGACCACGATGCCGGCCACGCTGGCGCCCTCGGCGCTCACCCAATAGCTGCCCGCCGCCAGGTCGCTGAAGCGATAGCGGCCATCGCTGCCCGTCACAGTTGCAGCGACGCTATCCTGGCCGCGACGCAGGGTGACCTTGGCCGCGCGCTGCGGCCGGCCGGCTGTGTCGGCCACCAGGCCGCCGATCTGGCTCTGCTGACCGACCCCCAGCGACACATCCTGACGCACGGTGGCGTCAGCGCCGAGTGTGATGTCGGCGGCCAGGCTGACAGCGTGCGTCAGCAGGTTGTAGACGCCGGCGGCGAGTCCGTCGAAACGGTAAGCGCCGGCCTGGTCGGTGACGGTCGAAAGGTCACGGCTTTGGCCCACCAGGCGCAGGGGCAGCCCTGGCGCGGGCCGGCCATCTTGCCGGCGCACCACGCCCGTAATGGCGCCCCGGCCGGGGCGCAGCTCGGGCCGGATCACAGACGGCTCGTCCTTGAGCGCCTGCACAACAGGTAACTGGCCGTTCAGGCCGAACTGCACATCCCAGACGTGGGTGTACCAGGACATCTGCTCCCAGGTGGGGTTGAAATCGCCGAGCGGCCGCGAGGCTAGCAGCCAGGTGCAACAGGTGAAGTACCAGGGCGGCGCCTGGGTTTGCATGAAGCGCGTGATGGCCAGTTGCCACTCCATCTGCGTCTGCGGGTTGACCTTGGCGTAACGCTTGTCGTCGCCCCAGCCCACCACCGGGCCGCCCTCGGTGCTGATCACCGGCACATAGAAGCCCAGCGCGTCGAAGATCATCTTACCCGCGGCCTCCCAGCCGCGGAAGCAGTTGGGGTCGTCGTGGACCGTGGCGCCGGGATTCTTGCTGGCCGCGCGCAGATCGTTCACCATCTGCCGATTGCGACCATCCCAGGCCCAGTTGTGATACTTGTGGTAGTCAGCCGCGCTGAGGTCGATGCCCTGGGCCACGATCTGCTCGTAGCTCAGGTGGCTGTAGGCCCAGGCGGCGTAGCGGTCATACTCCTCTTGCGTCAGCGGCCGCCCCGTTTGGTTCACATCGTCGTCGGGATAGTCCAGGGGATGGTTGAGCGTGTAGTTGTGGATGGCTACCCAGCAGCCGCGCTCGAAGAGGTCTTTGCGGCCCTTCTGCACCACCAGGCCGATCGGGTTGTCGCGCGAGCCAGGGCCCATGGCCGGCAGCGCCAGCAGCCCGCCGCGCGCCAACACGCCGTCGGCATCGCGGATGAAGTTGTTCACCACGATGTCCAGCCAGTCGTCCGGCAGCCGGTTGCCGCGCCACTCGGCGGGGAGGTCCGGCTCGTTGTTGCTCTCGAAGTAGCGTACTCCCGCGTCTACCATGCGGCTGACTGTGTCCAGCTCACGGCCGCCCAAGCGGCTAGGGTTGAGCTGCGCCAGGTAGATGCGCACCACGGGCATGATGTCGGCGGCCAGCAGTTTGCGGCAGAGGTTCAACGAGGAACCGCCGCCGTCGTCGAGCACCTTGACCCACTTGATCTTCATGGCCACCAGCTCATCCACCCAAAAGTCGAGACTGGGCTGAACAGCGTCGTGGTAAATGCGCGCCGACCAGTGGACGCCACGTCCATTGTCGTCCTTGGGGCGGGGGAAGTCTTCGATGCGCATGGGTGAAGTGCCTCCGGGTCGGTGTGGAAAGGGGTAGTCGCGTAGTTGGGGGTTGGCCTGCCGGGCCAGGATGCTTGGCGGCGGCGCAGGAAGTCTAACATAGAACAAAAGGCAAGTCAAGGACGTCCACGGCCTGCGGATCGGCACCCCAGGCGCGGGACATTCGTCGGCGCGGTTGACTTCCCTCTTTTACCGCTCTATAATGCAAGCCATGAGCGACGCACTCAGCATTGACTTCGATCTCTTACGTTCGTTCGAACGCCATCTGAACCCGCAGCATCCCGAACAGAGCCGTATCCCGGCGCAGGTCCTCGGCTACGGCGAGATCAGCACGGTGTTCGAGATCGGCGACGCGGGCCAGCGTCAGGTGGCCTACAAGCGCATGCCCATCTTCCGCTCAGCCGATGAGCTTGAACGCTACGAGCGCATCTATGCCGAATACAACCGCCTGCTGGCCGAGGAGATAGGGCTGCGCGTGCC
This sequence comes from Anaerolineales bacterium, assembly GCA_034432445.1. GTDB lineage: Bacteria > Chloroflexota > Anaerolineae > JAAEKA01 > JAAEKA01 > JANWYQ01. The sequence continues at coordinate 7,714 of DAOUBX010000257.1, read as the reverse complement.
GCCTCATGCGCACACCACGGTGGTCTCTGACAGTGGTCAGATCGTGTTCTACATCGCACAGCAGAAGTTCGATCCCGCCGGTGTTGGCAACCGGGTCATCCGTCGTCTGTCACAGCCGGATGTCCTGCGCCTCGTGCGGCGCGTGCTGCAAGAGCTGGCCAAGGTGTGGCGGTTCAACGCGTCCAGCGACCGCGTGCAGGTGGGCCTCGACGGTCAGATCTCGAACTGGTGGATCGGCGGTCTGGGGGCAGACCAAGCGCGCCTGAGCGAGGAAATCGAGCTGATATACCTGGACACCAGCACGCCCCTCTTCCGTGTCGACGGTCAAGAACAGCTCGATGCAGAGCTCTTCCTGCGCAGCGTGCCGTCCTTCCTGGCTTGGCTGCTGCGCTGGCTCTTCTTGCAAGATGTCGTCAACCGCTACTACGACTTCCACCTGGTGGTCGTCGATTTGATCGCCAATTTCTACAAGGAGCAGTTGGCCGCGCTGGTACCCGACCTGGTGGCGACGACCAATGACTTTTTTGCCGGCGAGGGCGCAGACTTGGCGGTGGCGCCGATCACGGAGGCCGAGGTGAGGTCTTATTACCGCGAGGACGCGCTGATCTGGCGCCTCTACCAGTCCTTCCGGCGCGTCGACCGCTTCTTGCACCTGCGCCTGCTGCGTCGGCCTTATCCCTACATCCTGCCCGTGATCAGCAAGCGCTAGAACGACTCACCATGACCTCTGATGCCCTCCTTGACACCGTTGACCTGGCCTACAGCGTGGCCGGCGATGGACCGCCTGTCGTGCTTTTGCATGGGCTGGGCGGCTGCCAGGACAACTGGGAGCTGCAACTGCCCGCCTTCACCCCGCACTTTCGCGTGATCGCTCCCGATCTGCGCGGGCACGGCCAATCGCCGAAGCCCAAAGGGCCTTACCGCATGGCGCAGCTAGCAGCCGACGTGGCCATGCTGCTCATGCGCTTGCAGACCGGGCCGGCGCATGTGTTGGGACTCTCCCTGGGCGGTGCCGTAGCACAGCAACTGGCGATCGATGAGCCGCAGTTGGTACGCAGCCTGGTGCTGGTCAACACGTTGCCGCGCTTCGTCAGCCACGACTGGCGGCAGCGCTTGCTGGGCCTGCGCCGCTTTCTAACAGCCTATTTCGCAGGCATGGACAAGGTCGCCGACGACGTAGCAAGGCGGTTGTTTCCGCTGGTGGAACAGACCCCCCTGCGCCTGGAAGCCGCGGCCCGCCTGGCGTTGAACGACCCCGCCGCGTATCGCGCCACCTTGTGGGCCGTGGCGCGCTTCGATGTGACGTTCTTGCTCGACTTGATCACCTGTCCGACGCTGGTGGTGGCTGGAGAGCAGGACACGACGCTGCCGCTCGAGCCGAAACGCCAACTGGCGGAGCACCTGCCCAACGCACGCTTCTTGGTCATTGCCAACTCCGGCCACGCCACACCCATCGACCAGCCGGAGGTCTTCAATGCGGCTGTGCTCGAATTCTGGCAAAGTTGCTGAGACCAAGAGGACGCGGTGTCTACCACGGGCGAAGCCCCAGCCATCGGCTGGGGCTTCGTCTAAGGGGCGATGAGAGACAAACAGCTAGTGAACGATGTCGTCGTCCATCAAGATCAAGAGTTGGTCGAGCGTGAACATCGGAAAATACTCGACCAATTCTTCCAGAGGGTAACCCTGCGTCAGCAAGCTGAGCACTAGCTCACGCGGCACCACGTTGTTCGCGGCTTGCTGCTGCGGCTGGGGCAGGATTTTCGGTTGTCTGGCGACTTCTTTATCCAAGGTGGAGAGCCTCCGTGGCAAGGATATGCGCAGTATAGCACAGCCGCAGCCGTCCGCCAAAACGGCCTATCGACAACACGCTCGATCGCGTCAGCGGTTGCGGCCGCGCCCTCCTTTGGCTGCGTCCTTGCGGCGCTTGCCGCTCTGGGGCGCGCTCTGCGTCGATCGCGCCTTCTTGGGCAACGCATAGCCCAGCGCGCGCAGACGGCTCTCCTCCTTGCGCCAGTTCGGCCACACCTTAACCCACAGCTCTAGATAGACCTGGGTGTTCAGCAGGGCCTCGATCTCTTGCCGTGCGGCCTGGCCGATGTGCTTGATCAGGCTGCCATCCTTGCCCAGGACGATGCGCTTTTGCGACTCGCGCTCGACATAAATGACAGCGCTGATGTAGGTCAGCGCAGGTGAGCGCTCTTTGAACTCCTGCACCACTACCGCCACGCTGTGCGGCACCTCCTGGTGGGTGGCGAGTAACACCTGCTCGCGCACCAGCTCGGCGACGATGAAGCGTTCCTCTTGGTCGGTGATCTGGTCGCCGGGGTAGTAGCGCGGGCCCAGCGGCAGCAGCCGCACGAGCCGCGCCAGCAGGTCGGCGCGGCCGGCAGGGTCGAGGGCCGATAGCGCCAGCCAATCCACCTCCTCGCCCACGAGCGCACGATAGGCGGCCACCCGGTCGACGACCTTATCCGGCGGCAGCGCATCGAGCTTGTTCATGGCGAGCAGCAGCGGCGTCGCTGGCGCCTTCTGATGGATGGTGTCGACGATGTGACGGTCGGCGACCCCCGGTTCGGCACTGATATCGACCAGCAGACAGATTACGTCGGCGTCGGGCAGCGCTTGCTCCGCCTGGTCCACCATGTACTCCCCCAGCAGGTGCTGCGGCTTGTGCAGGCCGGGGGTGTCGATCAGGATCACCTGGGCCTCAGGCAGGGTCAGGATGCCCAAGAGCCGCTGGCGGGTGGTTTGTGGTTTGGGACTGATGATGGCGATCTTTTGGCCCAGCCAGCCGTTGATCAGCGTCGATTTGCCCACATTGGGCCGGCCGACGACGGCAACAAAGCCGGAGCGATGGTCGGGTGGCAGCTCCTCGGGCTCGAGCAGCCATTGTTCAGGGAAATCGTCGGACATGCGATCGGTGTCGTTCATGCGTCGCTCAAGTTAAACGGGTTGAAATCAGTGTCGATGTCGTAGTAGTCTTCGTTCTCCTGGCGCTTGAGCCAGTTCACCACGCCGTAGGTCACGGGCGTGAGCAGCGCTTCGACGCTGACTTTGAAGATGTAGTTGGCGGCGATCAAACTGGCGATTGCCGCTGGTGGAAAAACCTGCAGAGCAGTAGCCAGCAGCACAAAAATCGTCGTGTCCACCGCCTGGCCGGCCAGGGTGGAACCGATCGTGCGCGTCCACAGCCAGCGGCCCCGCGTGAGCACTTTCATGCGCGCCAGGACGTAGGAGTTGGTGAACTCGCCGGCGAAGTAGGCCACCAGGCTGGCGACGATGATCGCCAGGCTGCTCACGCCGCCCAGGATAGCGTCGTACGCGCTTTGGCCGATGACGACAGGATTAGCGCCGGAGGTGGCTGCGCCCGGGATCTGCTCGGCCACAAAGGCGCCCCAGTTTGGGTCACCGGGCAGCTGCGCCACCACCCAGAACGTCAGGCCCATCAGCGCCGCGCAGGCAAAGCCGATCCAGATCACGCGGCGACTGCGCCGATAGCCGTACACCTCGGTGAGCACATCGCCAAAGATGTAGCTGATGGGAAAGAGCAGCGTGCCGGCGTCGAAAGCCAGCGGCAGACCCAGGAGGCTGACGCCCCAATCGACCAGCTTGGCCGCCGACGCGATGTTGCTGACCAGCAACGAGGTGACGAAGATGGCCGTCACCAAGTCCAGGTACTTGTAGGCGCGTTGGGTAACGGGAACGGTGGTCATGCGACTTGGGCAACGAGGGAGTGTGGGCTGTGCGGGGTCGAACAAGATCAGGCGCCCTGCGCTGCCGGCGGACGAACATTCCGCCATCAGCGCGGGCGCCTGTCTTGCCTCACACATCCGACTGCGAGGTAAGCGCGGCCTGTGGGGAGCCGGTCTCAGGCGTTGCCGATCATCTTGCGCAGTTCCTCGCCCCAGCGGTAGGCTGCGGGCAGGTCAATCAGGTCAAAGCCCTCCAGCGGCTTGTGCATCAGGAAGCGGTAGAACCAGTCCAGCATGCCACGATCCGCCGCGTTGAGCTTGCCAGTATCCAAGCGCCCGCCGAAGCCGCGGCAGCTCAGAATTTCGCCGCCGGCCAGGTGCGCCAAGCCATCGGCGTATTCCTGCTGGGTGAAGAGCAGCTCGTCCTCTTCCCCGGTCAGGCCGGGATCGCGCGCCCAGTTCGCGGCCGCGGTGATGAAAGCAGCAATCTTGCGGTGGGCAAGAAGCGCGTGGTTGTTGTGCAGGAAGTCCTTGACTGAGCTCAAATAGTCGCCGCCGTAGATCGGCGAGCCGACCACTACCACGTCGTATGGCTGCACATCCGGGTCGCTGTCGGCGTTAGCGATATCGGCGCCCAAGCCATCGGCGATAGCCTGCGCAACTTCCTGGGTCGAGCCGTATCGCGTGCCGTAAACAACCAAGCATTTAGCCATGATGTTGCCTCCTTAGATGTCCAGAGCAGCCATGCTGGAGCGTATCAGCGCTGCTGAGCGCTCCATAGCCGCTTGCTCTTCCGGGGTGAGCTGGATTTGAATAATCTGCTCGACGCCGTTGCTTCCGAGCTTGACCGGCACCCCGAAGCAAATGTCATGCATGCCGTACTCCCCCTCCAGATACACGGAGCAAGGAAGAATCTGTTTGCGATCCATGAGAATAGCCTCCACCATCTGCATGGTGGCGGCGCTAGGCGCAAAGAATGCACTGCCCTGTTTGAGCAAGGAGACGATCTCGCCACCGCCCTTGCGCGTGCGCTCGACAATGGCCTCGACGCGCTCTGGCGGCAGCAGCTCCGTGATGGGGATACCGGCGACCGTCGAATAGCGCGGCAGGGGCACCATTTCGTCGCCGTGGCCGCCGAGCACAAAAGCATGGATGTTCTCAACGCTCACGTCGAGCTCCATGGCGATAAACGCGCGCATGCGGGCGCTGTCCAGCACGCCGGCCTGGCCGATGATGCGCTCCCGTGGGAAGCCGCTGATCTTCTTGGCCAGGTAGAGCATGGTGTCGAGCGGGTTGGTGACCAGGATGATGATGCTGTTGGGCGAATAGGTAATGACGTTCTCGATGACCCCGCGCACGATCTTGGCGTTGACACCCACCAGGTCTTCACGGGTCATGCCAGGCTTGCGCGGCAGGCCGGCCGTGATGACTACCACATCGGAGTTGGCGGTGTCCTTGTAGTCGTTGCTGCCGACGATGTGCAGGTCATACCCCTCGATCGGGCCGGCCTGCAACAGGTCGAGTGCTTTACCTTGCGGCATGCCGTCGACGATGTCGATCAAAACTACATCGCCGAGCTCTTTGACTGCGCACCAGTGCGCGGCGGTTGCGCCGACAAAGCCGGCGCCCACAATGGTGATCTTGTTACGCATACTGTGTATCCTCCAGGTGAATGCAGTGGCGAAAACAACAAAAGAGGGTACCGCTGCGGCCGGTTGTTGGCCGGAGCGGCGCCCTCAGTGCACAATCGGTCAAGGCGACTTTGCCTTGCATCGCTAATCACCGTGGTGACGGGAAGATCAGGCCGGCGCCGGCAGCTCTTCGATGAACTCGCCGCTGCGCCGCTCGAGGGCGGACGGCTCTGTGACCGGGGGGCGGGTGACGTGGATGCCGTCAGCGGCAAGCACGGGGACGAGCGCCGCAATGGCGCACTCCAGCATGCTCTCATCCGGCTCGCGCGTGGTCAGGCGCTGGAGAGCCAGCCCCGGCGCAATCAGCAGCTTGACCCAACGATTGGCCTGATGCTTAGCCGTGAAGCGCAAGAACTCGTAGCTGATGCCGGCGACCACCGGAATGAGCAAGAGGCGCGAGCCCAGCCGCAAGACGTAGGCCAGTGGCCCTTCGACGAAGTTGAAGTGCAGGGGCGCGAACAGGATGATGCTGATCACCAGCACCATCAGCAGAAAGCTGGTGCCGCAGCGGGGATGCTGCACGGAGAAACGGGCGACAGCAGGGGGCGTCAGCTCGGCGCCGGCCTCGTAAGCGTTGATGGTCTTGTGTTCTGCGCCGTGGTATTGAAACACGCGGCGGATGTCGGGCATACGACCGATCAGCACCAGGTAGAGCAAGAACAAGCCCAGCCGCATGAAGCCTTCCAGGAAGGCGCCGATCACGGGCGACAAGCCGAGAGCCGTCTCGATCCACTTGCCGATGGCTGCCGGCACGAAGAAGAAGAGGCCGATCGCCACGAGCAGCGACAGGGCAATCGTCGTCCACGCCACAGGGCCGGTGAACTTGACGTCCTCTTCCTCGCTCAGCGCAACGTCGGCCGACCACATGAGGGCCCGTGTGCCGAGGACCAGGGCGTCCCAAAGCATGCTGATGCCGCGCACAAAGGGCCACTTAGCCCACTTCTTCGTGTACACGGCCGCGGTCAACGGCTCCTCGTGCACCACAATTTCGCCTTTGGGGTTGCGCACAGCCACCGCCGCGTAGCCGCGACCGCGCATCATCACCCCTTCCATCACCGCTTGTCCGCCGTAGAAGAACTCGCTCACTCGATTGCTCCAGCGTTAGATGGGGGCATTGTACAACAGAGGACAGGGGCTGTCAACAATCCGCCGATTATGCACGTTCTGTGCTACAATAAGGGTAACTACTCAGCCATAGGTGCCGGGCATTTGGATTCGGTTTGCAAACGTGTCTGCGAAGCCAACCTAGGTCGCAAATCGCCTACAAATGCCCGGCACCTGAGGAGTTACCAATAAGGTAGATGGCACGCCGCGAAAGGAGCAGTGTATGTCCCTACAGGGTTTGCGACCGCTGCGGGTCAAGCGTGAGATTGTGGGTGAGCCGGTGTCGGCCGGCAACCACGTTGTGCAGCCCGTAGCGCGTGTAAAAGGCGTGCTTTTTCACGCCGAGGGTGAGCATGGGTTGGGCGGCGGCGGCTGGCTTCAGATCACGCCGGTGAAAGCCGTCGTGCGCGACGCGGCCGGCGCCGAGCGCACTGTTGATCTGCCTGAAGTCAACGGCCAGGTTGTGCGCCGGCTGGTCACGACGTCCGTGCTATTGGCGGCCGGCGCGCTGCTGGTGAGTCTAGTGTTGCGTCGCCGGCGCGGCGCGCATTGAGCGGAGAAGGAGTACTTACCCCATGGAACTGCAAACCAAGCTTTTTGATCCGTTGGCGCAGGCGTTGGACCAGCTCAGCGTTGCCCGCATCTTCGGCGAGCCGCGACAAGAAGGGGACGTGACACTCATCCCCGTGGCCGAGACCAACGTCATGTTCGGTTACGGCTTTGGCAGCGGCCAAGGGCCGGAGGGGCCGGAGCAGACCAGCGGCAGCGGCGGCGGTGGCGGCCTGCGCGGCGGCGCCAAGCCGCGCGGCTTCATCAAGATCAGCCCCAAGGGCGTAGCCTACGAGCCGGCCGTCAATCCGACGCTGATCAGCGTGGCCGGCATTGCTATGATCATGTGGAGCGTGTTCTGGATCGCGCTGGTGGTGCGGTCGCTTGTGGGCCGCAAGGGCTGAGCAGCGGCATCCGTTCAACCTGCGGCACCCCCAGCCGACCTGCAGGACTGATGCGGGAAGCTAGGCCGCCGTCAGCCCCGCTGGTGTCGCAGAGCCGGCGTCGTCGCAGCCAGTCTACGGTCGCATCCTAGGCAGCCTCAGGTTGGCGGCCCACTAAGAGCCCACTGCGCATCACGTTGCCAAGACGTAACTATTCAGGTGCCGGGCACTTGCGACCGGTTCCCAGCTTGAGCCGGCTCTGCAGACGCCCTGGCCAGCGCAGCCTTAAGTGCCC
>DAOUBX010000256.1:0-11443 GCA_034432445.1 Anaerolineales bacterium | reverse complement strand
TACCCGGAAACTCAGAAGTTTCCGGGAAACTGGGAAAACTGGGCAAGCGACAGCGACCATGCACTTCGACGTCCTCGACCAATACCGTGCCGCCGAAAGCCCCGTGCATCGTCTGGATGCGCGGGTCAAGCTGTTCTGCGCTCTGGCCTTTATCCTGGCCGCCGCGTTGACCCCTGATGGCGCGTGGCTAGCCTTTGCCGCGCTGGCCGCGCTATGGCTGGCGACGGTGCTGCTCTCGGATGTGCCGGCGACCCTGCTGTTGCGGCGGGGCCTGGTGGCGCTGCCCTTCGCCTTGGCTGCGGTCACCGTGCTCTTTACGCTGCCGGGCCAGCCGCTGCTGGTGATCCCCATGGGCCAGCGGCGGTTGACGATCAGCGACGCCGGCCTGATCCGCTTCTTGACCATCATGCTCAAGAGCTGGCTGTCGGTGTTGATGGCTCTGCTGCTGTCGGCCACCACCACCTTCCCGGACATTCTGCGCGCCATGCATGGCCTGCGCGTGCCGAACGTCTTGGTGGGCGTGATCGCCTTCATGTACCGCTACATCTTCGTGCTGGCAGATGAAGCGCTGCGCCTGATGCGAGCCAGAGAAGCGCGCATGGCGGCCGGGCCGGCCGGCCAGCGCAGCGGCGGCTCTGTCATCTGGCGCGCCAAGGTCGTAGGTGGGATGGCCGGCAACCTGTTCGTGCGCTCCTTTGCCCGCAGTGAGCGCGTTTACCAGGCCATGGTGAGCCGCGGCTATGCCGGCGAGCTGCGCTGGCTGGACAAGCCACAACTGCAACCGTGGCACCTGCGGTGGGCCGCTCTGTTCTTGACTGTGCTACTGTTGGTCCAGTTACTTGTCCGTTTGATCTGAACCCTCTCAGGAGTCGTAGATGCTATGGGTACGATCAGAGTCGGCGCAACCTCACGACCAATTGCCGTCGCCGGCGCCATCGCCGGTATGGTGCGAGAACACGGTGAAACACAGGTTTTGGCTGTCGGCGCCAACGCCGTCAACCAGGCGGTCAAGAGCATTGCGATCGCACGGAACTACTTGCTGGGCGACGCGCTTGCGATCGGCTGTGTGCCTCAGATGGTTGAAATCTCCGTCGATGGCGTGACCCGCACCGCTATCCTACTGCACGTTTTTGTCCACCGAAGCGCCAACCATGACCGCAATCAACGGCCATGAGCCGGTCTTGCACGTCCACGACCTGCACTACACCTACCCTGATGGTCGGCAGGCCCTGCGCGGCGTGACCATGCATGTGGATTACGGGGAGAAGGTGGCCTTGGTAGGCCCCAACGGCGCCGGCAAGTCCACGCTGATGCTGCACTTCAACGGCATCCTCAGCGGCGGCGCCGGTCGCGTGCGCGTGGACGGTCTGAACGTCGAGAAGAAACACCTGGGCCTCATCCGCGCCAAGGTGGGGCTGGTCTTTCAGAACCCCGACGACCAGCTCTTCTCGACCTCGGTGTTCGAGGACGTCGCTTTTGGCCCCTTGCACATGGGCTATCCGGAGGCCGAGGTGCGCCGCCGTGTGCAGCATGCGTTGGACATGGTGGGCATCGCCGACTTTGGGCCACGCATGCCCCATCATCTGAGCGTGGGTGAGCGCAAACGCGTGGCACTTGCCACTGTGCTGGCCATGGACCCCAGCATCCTGGTGCTTGACGAACCGACAGCCGGCCTCGATCCGCGCGGCCGGCGTAGCCTGATCAACTTGCTGCGTGACCTCGACGCCACCATGCTGGTGAGCACCCACGACATGCCGTTAGTTGCCGAGCTGTTCGACCGCACCATCGTGCTCGACGGCGGTCGCGTGGTAGCCGATGGAGCGACGGCGCAAATCATGGCCGACGCGGCCCTGCTGGAGGCGCATGGCCTGGAGGCGCCCTAAGATGGAAGTCGAAGCCAAATTCAGCATCCCCGACCAGGCAACCTTTGACCGACTGCGCATTGTGGAGACCCTGGCCGGCCTGCAAGCCGGCCAGGCAACGCTCAAACAGGATCACGACCGCTATCTGGACACCCCTGATCGGGCGCTGATGGCCGGGGGCTATGCTTGTCGCTGGCGCATGCGCCAGGGTTCACCGTTGCCCCTGATCACCGTCAAGGCGCTCACGCCGGCCAGCGACCACCTACACAGCCGGGAGGAGATCGAGGTCACGCTGACGACCGACAGCACCGCGGATCCGACGACCTGGCCCGTCAGCGAGGCGCGCCAAGTCGTCGCGTCGCTCAGCCAGGGCCGGCCGCTGGCAACGCTGTTCGAGGTCTGGCAGGAGCGCCACGTGCGCTTGTTGCGAGCGCCGGGAGCACTAAGGCCGTTGATCGAGCTCAGCCTGGACCGCGTGCGCTTGGGCTACGTCGATGCGCCCGATTTCTTCGAGTTGGAAGCGGAGTTGCTGGCTGAGGATGCAGAGGACTGGATGGCAGCCCTGGTCGATGCGCTACAAGCGCAGTGGCGCCTGGTCCCAGAACCCCGCTCGAAGTTCGAGCGGGGCCTAGCGCGGCTTTCCCCGTAAAGAAAAAGCTGCGGGGGAAATCAATCGCCTGAACAAGCGTGCACACCTCCCCTTTGTAGTGGCGACTTCAGTCGCCCCGCGGCCCCGCAGAAGCGACTGAAGTCGCTACGTAACTGCTCGCCCGGTGAATGGATGAAGGTTAAGAAGATGATCCGGTAATAGATGCTTGCGGCGAGTCGTCCCTCATGCGAGCTCGCCGGACGACACCTGCACTTGTCGCGCAGGTGCAAGTGTAAATCGATCCGGCTGCACAACAGCGCCCCGTCAACGGGGCTAAAAAACGGGCTTGACACGCGCTAGCCCGTTTCAACGGGCGCCGTTATGTAGCCGGGGAACTTCATTCCCCGGCAGGATAGCATGAGGGCGAGCTCCGCTCTATTGCCGGAATAATATCTTAAGGTTCATGAATTCACCGTCTGACAGCACGACACCTGCGCCTGCGCCGACGAAACCTTAAGGAGCGAAGCGACTGGTGGGCCGCAGGCGAGGTGCAGGTGAGCGGCCACAGCCGCTGGGAACATGCTCCGCCAGGCCCTGAGGGGCCTTCGTACTGTCAGCCATGGATTTCCAATCCTTGGATAGGGGCACGCCTGAGCAGTTACGTCGCTACTACGAAGGCCGCGTTGGGTTGGGCTGGGTGCTGCGCATGGTGCGCACCCGCAGAAGCGACTGATGAACCTTAAGATAATACTCCGGCAACAGAGCGAAGCGCGTCCAGGTGCGAGCTCGCCGGGGAATGAAGTTCCCCGGCTACATAACGGCGCCCGTTGAAACGGGCTAACGCGTGCATGGCGCGTCTTTCAGCCCCGTTGACGGGGCGCCGTTTGATAGCCCGGGCGATTCACACTTGCACCTGCGCTGCAAGTGCAGGTGTCGCCGAGCGGGCTCACATAAGGGGCGACCCGCCGCAAGCGGCTATTGCCGGAACATTTTCTTAACTTTCATAAGTCGCTACTACGAAGGCCGCGGCGTGCGAGGTTACTGACGTACCATGGTGATCGTCAGCTCATAAGGCGACTCGACATCCACCGGGATGGTGAAGTTCTGCTCGGCGACAGGCCGATAGCCGTTTGCGACCACGATCACGGGGTAGGTCTGGCCACGCTCGACCGGCGCAGATAGCTGAAACCATCCGTTGCTGTCGGTAACGCCGGCAGCGAAGACGTCCTTCGTGCTCTGCGTGCGCGCCCACTGGTCGATGCGCACACCCGGCCGCAGGAAGATCACCTTGGCATCGCTGATCGCCTGGGTGCGTCGGTTGGCATCCACCACCGAGCCGATGACGACCACCCCTTCGTCGCTGGGCTGCGGCGCTGCACTGCTGCCGATGACGAACTGGCCCGATTGCAGCAGCTTTTCACCCACGTACAGCTCTAGCAGATAGGCGCCATCGGGCAAGCCCTTCTTGCTGTTGATGCTTACCCAGTAGTTGCCCTGGCCGCCTCCCTCCCAGGTGTCTTCCGTGTCTAGCCCCACCTCGCCATCGACATACCAGACCTGACGCCACTGCATCCCGTCGGTCATGCCTTTGTAATCGAAGAAGGCGTAGATCTCCTTGGTGCCCGCAGGGAAGCGCGTGCCGGGGTCAACTGGCTGATCGTTGCGCTGCCCGCTGGCAAAGGTGATGTCGCCGAACTGGGGCGAGACGCCGCTGGGGGGTTCGCCTACGACAAAGCCGCCGCACGCCAACAGGGTGTTGTCGTAGCGCAGCTCCAGCCGATACACGCCCTCGGGTAACTCGGGATCGTTAGTGACGTTCACCCAATCGTTGCCGCGGCTGCCGCCGTTCCACGACACGCTGTCCTCGAAAACCATCTCGTTGTCCAGATACCACGTGAAGCGGAACTCACGACCGTTGCGAAAACGATCATATTTGAACGTGGCATACACCGTGTCGATGCCGGGCGCGAAGGCTGCGCCGACGCCGCCAGGATTGCCTTGCCGATCCACCGACTGGGCAAACACCAGATCGCTGATGGCCGCGCCGCCAGAATGCGTCTCCACACGACAGGAGGCCGAGGCTGCAGGAGTTTCACCGCCTGCCAGCGCGGAACGCAAGAGAGGCAAGGCCAAGTTGATCGGCCGCACCAGGCTGATTTTGCCGGCGGCCTCCACATCGGAGTAGCCGGCCGTAGGCACCCCGATCATCTTGCCCGCCTCGTCGATGGCCAGGCCACCTGAGTTGCCGTGGTTGACCTCAGCGTCGGTCTTGATCCACTCGAAGACGCCGTTGTTGTCCTCGTCCAGGAAGCCGGCCACCTTGCCTTGTGTGAAGGTCACGGTGTCGCCGCCCAGGCCGGGAAAGCCGATCACGCTCAACTCGTCGCCGATCGCAGCCTCGTCCGAGTCGCCTAGCTCCATAACGGTGACGGGCAGATTGGCGGGCACCGGCTGGTCGCTGTCCATGTAGCCGACCACCTTGAGCAGGGCCAGGTCGAGCTTGGGATCGCCCTTGACCATCTCGGCGACGTAAGTCCAGGTCGGCGCGCCCTTCAGGTTGGTCGGGTTGATGGCGATGAAGGCTTGCCCCTTGCGATTATACAGCTTGCCTCGCTCTACATCGCCCATCACATGGAAGTTGGTGAGCACAAAACCGTCGCGGCTCAAGATGGTGCCTGAGCCGGTGGAGTACGAGTCGCGGCGGCCCTCGATAGGCACGGCCACACGCACAGTCGAGAGCAAGGCGTTCTTTAGAGGCTCGCGCTGCACCGCCTGCGCCGTAAACGGCGCGGCCAGGGCCAGAACACCAATCCCGATCAGCACCGCCAAGAGCAGAATAAAGACTTTCGCTCGGTTGTACATCGCCCGATCTCCTATGGGTTCAGCGGCTCGAGGCCGGCGCTCGCGACGATGCGGGCTAGGAGCGGCGCAAAGGCCTCCCATCCCGCGTCAGCCGCCTGGCCCGCCAGCACGGTCATTTGATCGCCTGCCAGCAGCACGTAGTCGCTGCCGCGCACGACGACCGGCACGCCCGGTCGACCCAACTCGGCTGCCGGGTCGGCGATGTACACGTAGTCCACGCGCATGGCCGGCTGGCCGGCCACTGTCAGTCCGTCCACCGTCGCCAAGTTGCGGAACGAGCTCAGCGCCTGAGAGCGGCTCAGTGTCCACGCAGTTACGGCTTCTGCCAAGGACGACGCAGCCGGCAAGCCGCTGCTTGGCGCGGGCATGTGGATCACGATCATGCGATCGCTGAAGGCCGGCGATGCCGATGCGGAGTTGCGCATCAGGGTGTTGCCGTCCTCGTCCTGGCCCACAACCCAGGCCGCCGGGTAGCGCAGGCTGATCTGGCCATCGCTGTAGACAACGGTGCGGCCCGTGACTGCTGTCATGAGCGCCCAGCCTAAGAGCAGAGCGACGGCCACCGTCAGGAAAACCCACAACACGGCCAGTCGCTCTGCGCGGCGGGTGGGCGGTGTCAAGCTGCGGACGTCGGCCGGCGGCTGGACAACGCCTGGCGTCGTTGCTTCGGCTTGTTGCATGTCACACCTCCTGCGCCGTTCCAGCCACGGCTTGCGTAGCCTGCAACCTGGCGATGGCCAGGGTCTCAGCGTTGGCCCGCCGGATCAGGAAGAAGACGATGGCCAAGATGACGACCGCAAACACGGCGGCCAGGATCACGCCGTTCAAAGGCGTGAAGTGCAGGCCTTGCAGCGTGACCTGGTCGGCCAGGAAGAAGAAAAGACCGTTCAGCACGGCTGCGCTTGCCACGCCCAAAGGCAGCCAATAACCCGGCGTGGTCTCGAACTTCGCTTGACCTAAGAAGTAGCCGCTGACGCCGGCAAAGCTGGCGTGCGCCAGGGCGTTGATGGTGACGACCATGACGCCTGCACCCAAATCAACGCCCCCATGATCGAGCACGTAGGCGTAGTTAAGCACTGTGGCGTAGCCCAAGCCGGCTGCCACGGCGTACATGACGCCATCCACCCGTTCATCAAACTCAGCGCTGTTGTAGACCGAGAAGCGCACCGCGGCGAACTTGAGAAACTCCTGCACGAACCCCACGATCAGAATCGATGCCAGCAGCTGCACCCACCAGCTGTCGTGCATCCAATCCTGCACATGGAAGACCTCCTGAATCAGCGGTTGGCCGATGGCAGCCGCCAACAAGCCGCCCAAGAAGAAGACGCCGAACAGGTTTTGCTTCGGCTCCGGCTCTAGACGGTCCTGGGCATAGAAGAAGGCTAGCCAGAGCATTGCCGGCACGGTGCTCAGCAGTAGGCCCGCCAGTATCAAAGGCAGCCCTGAGAGCGTCTCAGGAAAACTAGGCGCCAAGAAGTAAACAAGCGCCACGAAGCCGATCAATGCCAGCACCAGCAACAGGCTGCTTGTCCACATGCTAAAGCGATTGTGCGCCACCCTTTGCAGATCGTGTTCCATCAGCAACCACCTTTCGTGGGGTCAACCAGCCACACCACTCACTTTTCAGGCACCGGCGCGTGCGGGCTGACCGTCTGGATCTTGCGAATCAGCGCCGCGCGCTGGCGCAGGTCGGTGGTCTTGGCCAGTCTGGCGCGCAGTTTGCGCACCTTCATTTGGCGATGGCGCCGCCGACGCAGTTCCTTTTGACGTTCAATGGCCATAGAAAAAAAGCTCCTTTCGCAGCATCTTGTGGAAGGCGACATACGTTCCGTCGCCGTAAAACGACCCTAGTGTAACGCAGTAAGCCACCCATGTCAACCGCCAACGGCAACAAATCTTCTGCTATCCCTGCACACCTTTCAATCGCCTCACCACCACGTCGTTCACCGTAGCGATCGTCTTGCGACCGCGCAGCGCTTCGATTGCCTCCGTGCTCATGCCTAGCTCCTGCAAGATCTCGACGGTATGCTCGCCTAAGCGCGGAGCAGGGCGCGCCGTAGTCTGCGGTCCGGTCAAACCCTGAGGCGAGGGAATAGGCCCCAGCAACGGCTGGCCTGGCGCGGCCGGCGCGAGGAGCGGCCGCGCCAATCGCTCACGATAGGGTCCGCCGGCTTCCTCGACGGTCAACACCGGCTCGCAGCACAGGTCGCGATCGGCCAGAAAGTCTTCCCATTCGGCGCGGGTGCGTTGGCGAAAGATAGCTGCCACCTCGGCCAGCAGATGCGCGCGCTGTTCTGCCGTGGCCGGCATGTAATGCGCGGTCAAATCCTCGCGACCGACGGCACGGCAGAAATCGGCCCACAGCACCGGCTCCAGCGCCGCCAGCGCCATGTGCTGACCGTCCTTGGTCTCGTAGACGTTGTAGGTGTGCAGGCTGCCTTGCAGGTTAGCCAAAGCCGAGCGGCCTTCCTGCCCCGCAGCCAGAATGATGGCGCTCTGAAAAGCGATGAGGCTGGCTGTGCCCTCCCAGATGCTCATGTCCAAATGCTGCCCACGTCCGGTCACGGTGCGCTCGTACAAAGCCCCCAGGATCGCCACGGCTGCGAACAGGGCACCGCCTGCGACATCGGCCAACTGAAAACCGGGCAGCTGTGGCCAGCCTGAGGGGTCACGCATCAGGTCCAGCGCACCGGCCAGGGCCAGAAAGCTGGCATCATGGCCAGAACGTTGTGCGTAAGGCCCCGCCTGGCCATAGCCGGACAAAGAACAATAGATGATCTGCGGGTTGATGGCTGCCAAGTCGGCGTAACCCAACCCTAGCCGCGCGGCCTGGCCCGGCTTGAACACCTCGACAAACACATCGCAGGTGCGTGCCAGTTGATAGATGAGCTCGCGCCCCTCTTCCTTGCGGTAGTTCACGGCTAGGCTACGCTTGTTGCGGTTGACGCTGGCAAAGGGGATGCTGGTTTCACCGACGAACGGCGGCGCCAACCGCGCCGGATCGCCGAGCAAAGGGCTCTCGACCTTGATCACATCGGCGCCCATGTCGGCCAATAGCATCGTACAGTAGGGGCCGGGGAGCAGCCGTGACAGATCGAGCACTCGTATACTTTGCAAACTGGGCATGAACCTCTCCTCGCAAATGGTAACCGCTCAGCCGTGGACACCGGACTTGAGGGCGGGTGTCCGGCAAGCAGCCACGGCAATTGGGCAGGAAGGCATTGTATCCTGGCGGGCCAGGCTGTCAACCCAGGCTGGCAACAATGAACGCTTACCCAAAGGCACAGCGCGGTCGGCTTGCACAAACAGTCGCAATATGATCGAGGTCATTTCTTCAACGCGCTTTTCATGGTATGGTATGCCCATAGCGATAGTTGGCCTCTTATTCGGCGCGGCAGGAGATCACACCATGGCCATCTCCGGTCACAGCTTTGACCAAGCAGCTTCCTCTCCCCCCATCGATCTGACTTTGCTCGATGCAGTCTTAGCCCGCTACAGCCACGAGCGCGGCGCGCTCATCCCTGTCCTGCAACAGGTGCAGCAGATCTACGGTTACCTGCCCAAAGAGGCGCTGGCGCTGATCGCCCGCCGGCTAGGCGTCTCGGTCAGCAAGGTCTACGGCGTCGCTACCTTCTACGCCCAGTTCTACTTCGAGCCGCGCGGCCGGCACATCCTGCGCCTGTGCGATGGCACTGCGTGTCACGTCAAAGGTACGCCCAAGTTGCTCACCGCGTTGGGCGACACGCTGCACCTGGAGCCTGGCCAGACCAGCGAGGACGGCGCGCTGACCCTGGAGATTGTCTATTGCCTGGGCTCCTGCGCGCTGGCGCCGGTCGCTGTGCTGGACGGCCAGGTGATGGGACGGGTGAAACAGGACGCGCTGCTGCGCCGGGTGCAGCGGACGGTGCACGGTGAACGGTAAGCGGTGAACGGTGAGCGGAGCTGTGGAGTGCGCAGATCCAGGGGCGACCTGGACAGGGTGCGACGATTCTTGCGAAAGCGAACACTATGAGCGTTTCTCTTTTGGCGCAACGACGCGTCACGGCGCAGCAGCAATGGCAGGCGGCGCAGGCGGCCGATCTGCTGATCACCGTCGGTATGGGCACCTGCGGCCTGGCGGCCGGCGCGCAGGACAGCCTGAAAGCCATGGAGCAGGAGCTGGCGCGCCGCGGGCTGGCCGCGCAGATCCGGCCCGTGGGCTGCGTGGGCATGTGTTCCTACGAGCCAATGATAGAGGTGCAGGCGGCCGACCGGCCGCGGCTGAACTACGGCCGCGCCACGGCCGCTAACGTGCCCGAGATCCTCGATCATTACCTGCACGGCCACCCCCTGCGTGAAGCGGTGGTGGTGGGCGAGGCGCAAGCGAGCGTGGCCGGCACGGACGGCCATGTCCTGCACTCCCTGCGCTTCGTCCAGCCCGGCGCGGCTGATGCCATCCCCTTCCAGGGCAAACAACTGCGCATCGTGCTCAGCAACTGCGGCCTGATCGACCCCGAGAGCATCGACGATTACCTGGCGTTGGGCGGCTACGCTGCCCTGGAGCGCGTGCTGACGGCCATGACGCCGGAGCAGGTCATCGACGAGATGACGCGGTCGGGCTTGCGCGGCCGGGGCGGCGGTGGCTTTCCGGCCGGGGTCAAGTGGGGCCTGGCCCGCAAGACCCCGCGCTGGCCCAAATACGTGATTTGCAACGCCGACGAGGGCGACCCCGGCGCGTTCATGGACCGCTCGGTGCTGGAGGGCGACCCACACTCGGTGATCGAGGGCATGATCATCGCCGGCTACGCCATCGGCGCGCAGCAGGGCTACATCTACTGCCGCGCCGAGTACCCGCTGGCCATCCAACACCTGGCCACGGCGCTGGAGCAGGCGCGCACGCTGGGGCTGCTGGGCGAGGATATCCTCGGCTCCGGCTTCAGCTTCGACATTGCGGTCAAAGAGGGCGCGGGCGCGTTCGTCTGCGGCGAAGAGACCGCGCTGATGGCCTCGATCCAGGGGGAGCGGGGCCAGCCTTGGCCGCGGCCGCCCTACCCCGCCGTAGCCGGCCTGTGGGGCCAACCCAGCAACGTCAACAACGTCAAGACCTACGCTTACACGCCCCGCATCATCCGGTTGGGCGCCGACTGGTTCCGCTCCCTGGGCACCGAGGGCAGCCCCGGCACGGCTGTCTTCGCCCTCACCGGCCAGGTGCAACGCACGGGCCTAATCGAGGTGCCCATGGGCATCACCCTGCGCGAGATCATCTACGACGTGGGGGGTGGTGTGCCGAGCGGCAAGGCCTTCAAGGCGGTGCAGACCGGCGGCCCGCTGGGCGGCTGCCTGCCCGAAGCCTACCTGGACACGCCGGTGGACTTCGACTCGCTGCGCGCGGCCGGCGCGGTCATGGGCTCCGGCGGCATGATCGTGGCCGACGAGACCACCTGCATGGTGGAGTTCGCCAAGTACTTCATGCAGTTCATCTGCGACGAGAGCTGCGGCAAGTGCCCGCCCTGCCGCATCGGCAGCACCCGCATGTTGGAGATCCTGGAGCGCATCTCGGCCGGCCAGGGCCAGCCCGGCGACCTGGACGAGATCCGCCGCCTGGCCGATGGCATGCAAAAGGGCTCGCTGTGCGCGCTGGGGCAGTTGGCGCCGTCGCCGGTGCTGTCGGCCCTGCGCCACTTCGAGGAGGAGTTCTGGGCCCACATCAGCGAGGGCCGCTGCCCGGCTGCGCGCTGCGATAAGCTGGTGCGCTCGCCCTGCGTCAGCGCCTGCCCGGCCGGCGTGGACGTGCCGGCCTACCTGGCCCTGGTGGCGCAGGGGCGCTACGCCGAGGCGCTGGCCGTGCACCGCGACGCCAACCCCTTTGCCTCGGTCTGCGGCCGCGTCTGCCCGGCTTTCTGCGAAGACGTCTGCAAGCGCGGCGGGGTGGACGAGCCCATCGCCATTCGCCACGTCAAGCGCTTCATGGCCGACCACGAATACGAGATTCCCTGGACGCCGCCGCGGCTGGCCCCGCCCAAAGGCAAACGGGTCGCGGTGATCGGCGCGGGGCCATGTGGCCTGACCGCCGCGCTGCGCCTGGCCCAGCAAGGCTACGGCGTCACCGTCTTCGAGCGCATGCCGGAGCCGGGCGGCATGATGACCTACG
>DAOUBX010000255.1:0-12821 GCA_034432445.1 Anaerolineales bacterium | reverse complement strand
CTTGCGACCGGTTTACAGCTTGAGCCGGCTCTGCAGACGCCCTGGCCAGCGCAGCCTTAAGTGCCCGGCACCTAGGGCTGAATAGTTGCCTAAAACATTTGCTAACAGTGAGAAGCATCTATGTCCAAGATCCGTGAAACACTCGAACGCCTGCCCGCGGACATGCGGTACGCTCTAATCCGGGAGTTGCAGGCCCTCAACGGATACCAGCCTGCCAATCTGAACACGCCCAGTGAAGATGCCATGCTGGCCGCGCTGCGGTCGCTGCTGCCTCCAGAGCGGCCACAACGTCGCCGTGTGGTCGTCACCGGCGTGGGCGCCATTACACCCGTTGGCAACACTGCGCCCGCCACCTGGGAAGCACTGGTAGCCGGTCGCTCCGGCGTCACCAGGGTCACGCAGTTCGATGCCAGCCCCTATGCCAGCCAGGTCGGCGCCGAGGTGAAGAACTTCGATCCGTCGGTGCGCATCCCCTACAAAGAGGCCAAGCGCATGGCGCGCTGCTCGCAGCTCGCCTTGGTAGCGGCCTACGAGGCTGTGGAGGATGCTGGCCTGGAGATGGACAAGTTCGACGGCGCGCGCGGCGGGGTCATCATGGGCACCGGCGTGGGCGGCATGGAGATCTATGCTGCCATGATCAAGCACTCCGCGCGCTCAGCCGACGGTCGCCTGCGCAGCAAGCCGCTGGAGACCATCAACGGCCTCGCCAACATGCCGGCCTTCCATATCAGTAACACCTTTGGCTTGCGCGGGCCACTGAACACCATGGTCACCGCCTGCGCCGCCGGCACGCAAGCCATCGGCCACGCGGCCGAGGAGATTCGCCGCGGGGTAGCCGATATCATGCTGGCGGGCGGAGTCGAGGCGATGATCAACGATATGTTCTACGCCAGCTTCGAGGCCATGCGCGCAATAACCACGCGCAACGACGAGCCGGAGCGCGCCAGCCGACCCTTCGACGCCCAGCGCGATGGCTTCGTCATCGGCGAGGGCACGGCGGTCTTCTTGCTGGAAGGGCTGGACCACGCCCTGGCCCGCGGCGCGCGCATCTACGCCGAGGTCCTGGGCTGGAGCGAGACAGCGGACGCCTACCACATCGCCCAGCCAGATCCGACGGGCCGCGGCGCGGCCCTGGCCATGCGCACGGCTTTGGCCGATGCTGGCCTGACACCTGCCGACATCGACTACATCAACCCTCACGCCGCAGGCACTCCCTTGGGCGACGCCCATGAGACGACCGCCATCAAGGAAGTCTTCGGCGAGCGCGCCTACGAGATCCCGATCAGCTCCACCAAGTCGATGATCGGCCACCTGTTCGGCGGCGCAGGTGCGGCCGAGGCGCTGGCCTGCCTGTACACCATTCATACGGGCATGATCCACCCCACCATCAACTACGAGTTCCCCGACCCAGAGTGCGACCTGGACTACGTGCCCAACGTCGCACGCCAGGCCCCGGTCAACGTCACGCTCTCCAACTCGTTTGGGCTGGGCGGCCAAAACGCCTGCCTGATCCTGGGCAAATACCGCGGCTGAGATTAAGCGCAATGCGTGTATACACCAACGAACCCTTCATCCAGCGCCGGGCCAAGCTCGGTCAGTACATCAGCTGGGCCGGCCTGGCCATCTTGGCCCTCGGCATGGTCCTCAGCCTGCGCTCGGACCCCGGCAGCATGCGCGTCCAGGCCAGCCTGAACGGCATGGCGCGTACCGTGGCGCGCGACCGCAACGCCATCGCTTTCTGGGACTTCGCCCAGGCGCAAGAGGCTGCCGACCAGGTGCGCCTGCTGGCTATCGATGGCGTGCAGCCCACAGAAGAGACCATCGCCAGCCGCGCCTATCCGCTGATCGGCGAGAGCGGCGCTCTGGCCATTCTCGTCAGCCCCCTGAACACCTGGATACCCGAAAGCGGTCTCACCCAAGCGCAGGTTGCCCAGATCTTCTCCAGCGCCCAGTATCGCTGGTCGGAAGTCGATGCGGCTTGGCCCGCAGCACCCATACGCCGCCTGGGACCCGACACCCGTTCGCCCGCCTACGCCGACTTTCTGACAGTCGTGATGGCGCCGGCGTTCGGCGCCGCAAACGCCGAAGCTGAACTGCTCAGCGCATCCAATCCCAACTACCGCCTGCTCCTGCTGGGCTCGTTCGCCTGCCTAATCTTGGGCTTCGTTGCGGCCAACGTCGGTGGTTACAACACACGGCGCTTTGGCCGCAGCCCGCGGCCCGACGAGCGGCTGGCGCAAGCGCTCAAAGGCTTTGACGATCGCTACATGCTGTTCAGCTGGTTGCTGCCGGCGCCCTACGTTTTCGCGGGTCCCAGCGGCATCTACACGATTGCGCTGCGGGAGCAAGCCGGCCAGGCAACCAACGTGGGCAACAAGTGGAAGCAGCCTTTCTCCATCGGTCGTATGTTTCTGGCCTTCAGCAACGAGGGCATCGGCAACCCCACGCTCGACGCACAACAAGACGCCCACAAGATGCAACAATACCTGGCCAAACACATCCCCGATTTGGACGTAGAGGTGCAGCCCCTGGTGCTGTTCACCAATCCGAAAGCGGTGCTGGAGCTGAAGAACCCCGAGGTGCCGGTCTTGACGCCGCAGGGCCTCAAAGCGCTCTTTCGCCAGCGCAAGAAAGATGCCCGCCTGACCGCCCAGCGCCTGGAAGAACTGCAACAACTCTTCACCTCAACCCCCAAGTAGCAAAAGCGCTCAAACGCGCCCATGTAGGTTCACAAGCCGCCGGCTCGTTCGCAGCCGGCGGCTTGTTTGTTTGGCCGTCCACCGCCTTGACAAGCGCCACACTCTCTGGCATTATAGGTGGCGTCGGTCGCGTCCTCTTTTGCCAGCGCTCAGCACGGAGCTGCCCTATGAAACGGCCTGATGGCGTGACGATCGTCGCCATTTACCACCTCTTCGCCGGCGCGTTTGGCTTGCTCGGCGGCTGCGCCATTCTCTTCTTTGCGGTCCTACCCGTGATCTTCTCTGTGCAAGACGCTGCAGGGTTGTTTTGGGCGCTCTTCGGCCTGGGCATCGCCCTGATGGCCACTGTGGGCGCGGGCTTGATCGCGCTGCTGGTGGCCTGGGGTCTGCTGAGACTGATGCCCTGGGCGCGCTGGGCCGCCATTGTGCTCGCCGCCATCAGCCTGTTCGCCTTCCCGATCGGCACCATTATCGGCGCCTTGATCATCTGGTACCTGCTGCAGCCCGAAGCACAGCAAGCGTTCGGGGCCTGAGCAACGATGGATGCAGCGGCGCTTTCTGCTCTGGTTCGGGAGACGGCCGCTGCCTTGGGCTTCGACCTGGTCGGCATTGCGCCTGCCGGCCCCAGCCCCGACTACGCACGCTTTGCCAGTTGGCTGGCGGCCGGCTACGCCGGTGAAATGGACTACCTGATGCGCCGCGCCGGCGAACGCGCAGACTTACGCGCCGTGTGGCCAGACGCGCGATCGGCCATTGTGCTGGGTGCCAACTACTTCACGGGCGAGCTACCGGCCAGCGTGAGAGCTGACCCCTCGCGCGGCTTGATTGCGGCCTACGCCTGTGGCGATGACTATCACGACCAGGTGAAGTCCCGGCTGTTCGAGCTGGACGCTGCCATTCGCGCGGCCACCGGGCGCACCACGCTCGGCCGGGCCTTTGTCGACACGGGGCCGGTGCTAGAGCGTAGCTGGGCAGCAACCGCCGGCCTGGGCTTCATCGGCAAGAACACCTGTCTGATCGTCCCGCGGTTGGGATCGTGGCTATTCCTGGCTGTCCTGTTGGTGCCAGAAGAGCTGGCCGACGGCCGGTGGCAAGTGGCAGACGGCGAAACGTGCCGTGCGGTGACAGGTACTTGCGGTGCGTGTACCCGCTGCCTTACTGTCTGTCCGACCGGCGCGTTTCCTGCAGCGCATGTGTTGGACGCCCGGCGCTGCATCAGCTACCTGACTATCGAGCTGCGTGGGCCGATCCCGGTCGAGCTGCGGCCGGCCCTAGGCAACTGGATTTTCGGGTGCGACCTGTGCCAGATCGTCTGCCCTTGGAACCGGCGCTTTGCTCGGCCAACCCGCCTGCCAGCGTTCGCCCCGCGGCCGGATATGGCTGCGCCCAAGCTGCTCGATCTGCTGGCGCTCGACGAAGCCGGCTTTCGCCGCCGTTTTCGTCGCTCGCCCGTGCTGCGGACCAAGCGCCGTGGGCTGTTGCGCAACGTGTGTGTGGCGCTGGGCAACTGGGGCAGCCCGGAGGCTACGCCCGGCCTGAGCGCAGCGCTCAACGATCACGAACCCCTGATCCGCGGCCATGCTGCCTGGGCCTTAGGCTGTATCGGTGACGCCCCGGCGCACCACGCCCTGGCCCAGCGCCTGGCGGTCGAAACCGATCATTGGGTGCGCCGCGAGATCACGGACGCGCTGACCAGCGCCGGTTGACAACCGCTCCTCGCCGCCCCCTGCAAGCTTTGCTCGCAGCTACCGGTCATTGCCATGATGTAAGCACAGACCAAGAGGAACAGAAGAACAATGAAAGCAAGCAAGCTAATGCCCCTGCTCGGCCTTGCCCTGCTTCTGCTGGCTGCGCCGGCTATTGCGCAAGCGCCGGTGGCCGTTCCTGGCTGGGCGCAGGTCAACAGCGACGGCTTCGGCGACGCACGCAACGCCATCGGGCCCCTGGCTGTTTTCAACGGCGCGCTCTATGCAGGCACATGGAGCAATGCCGCCGATCATCCGGCGCAGATCTGGCGCGCCGCTGACGGCAAGCGCTGGAGCCATTTCTCGCCCCCTTGGTCCGAGGCTACCGAGTCGGCCTACGACCTGGAGGTGTTCGGCGACTACCTCTACGTCGGCGTCGACCGCACCGACGGCGCAGGCGGCGAAGTATGGCGGACAGACGGCGTAGACTGGGAACAGGTAGCGGTAGACGGCTTTGGAAACTCGCAAAACATCGGCATCAACGCCTTAGCTGCCTTTTCCAACACGCTCTACGCTGTCACCACCAACCCGACGACAGGACCGGAGCTCTGGCGCAGCGCCACCGGCGCTGGCGGCGACTGGCAGCGCATTGCAACCGATCTGAGCAATGGGCCGGCTGCGCAGGATGTGGTGCTAGAGGAGCTGGCCGGGCAACTGTTCCTTGGCCTGGGCCGTGAGCAAGGCTCGGGCCGGTTCCTGGGCGAGCTATGGCGCAGCGCCGATGGCCAAACGTGGACGCCCATGTTCACCGATGGCCTGGGCAACAGCAACAACTCCATTGTGTCGGCCCTGGCCGAGTTCGACGGCTACCTCTACCTGGGCTTCCGTAACATCAGCGAGGGCGGTGAGGTATGGCGATCGCAGGACGGACAGAACTGGTCGCAAGTGCTTGCCGGCGGCCTGGGCAACCTTGCCAACAGCCGGCCCTACGGCATGTTCGTCTTCCAGGACCACCTGTACCTGGTGTTCAGCAACACGAGCACCGGCGCCGAAGTATGGCGTCTGCGCAGCGGCAACGCAGCGACGTGGCAGCTTGTCATCACCGGCGGCTGGGGCGACGTCAACAACGGCTACGTTGACTACTTCGACAAAGGCGGGGCTGTGTTCGAGGGCCAGCTTTACCTCGGCACCTTGAACCGGGTTACAGGGGGCGAGGTGTGGCTGCAGCTGGACCATCGCCAACACTTGCCGCTCATCGTGCGCTAGTCCTGGCCGACCTGCGTCCGTCGACAGTTCGCCAACAGCAGGCGCCTAGGCTTCAGCCGGGTTTAACGCTTCTTTGCTCTCATCCAAGGATGGCGCACCGTGCAAACGGATAACTTGATCGAAAGCCTGGCTACCCTCAACCAGATCACCGAAACCCTCAACCGCGCCGTCAACATGCGGGCGGCGTTGGACACTGCGCTGGCCCGGCTGGTCGAGCTGATGGGCTTGGAAACGGGCTGGGTTTTTCTCAAAGACCCGACGGCCAAGAGCCAGTGGGCAGGCAAAGGGTTCACTCTGGCGGCCCATCACAACCTGCCGCCCGGCTTGGCGCCGCACCGCGCTGCGGCCTGGAAGGGCGGTTGCGATTGTCAAGCGCTCTGCAACAAGGGGCAACTGACCGCCGCCTACAACGAAGTGCGCTGCACGCGCCTGGCCAGCGTCAAACAAGAGGACCGACGCGAGTTGACCGTGCACGCGTCGACCCCTTTGTGCGCCGGCGACCAGGTGTTGGGCATTCTCAACGTGGCCGCGCCTAGCTGGGACGCGTTCAGCCCAGAGGCGCTGGCGCTGTTGACCAACGTGGGCAACCAGATCGGCATTGCCCTGGAGCGGGCGCGCCTGTTCGAGTTACTCCAGGAGCAACGGATCAACGAGCAAGCGGCTCTGCTGGAGCTGTCCAACCAACTGCTCAGCCGGCCGCGCGTGGACGATCTGATGCACTATCTGGTGCAGGAGATCCGCCGGCTGTTGCAGATGGACGCCTGCGCGGTCGTGATGCCGGCCGAGGAGCCGGGCATGTTGGCTTACGTGGCGGCGAGCGGTTGGCGGATGGACCCCGTTGCCCTGCGCCGGCGCATCCCTGACGATGAGAACAACGGCCCGAGCCTGGCCATGCACAGCCAGCTGCCGGTCGTGGCCGAAGATATCACGGTGGACGCGCTGGCGGCATACATGCCCGGCTGGCTGCGCGCCGAGGGCTTTCGCGGCCACGTAGCCATGCCTTTGATCGTCGAGGGCCGCGCCATTGGCGCGCTGGTCAGCGATTCGCGGCAGCCGCGGCTGCTCAACGAGAACGATCTGCGCTTCTTTCGCCTGATGGCCAACCAGGCGGCCATTGCCATCAACGGCGCCCACCTGTATGAACAAGAGCTCAAGCGCCAGCGGCTGATCAACGAGCTGACCGTGGGCAAGCAGATCCAGCGCAATATGCTGCCGCAATCCAACCCCAGCGCGCCCGGATGGGATTTCGCTGCGCTCTATGAGGCGGCTCGCCTGGTAGGGGGGGACTTCTACGACTACTTCGAGCTGTCCTCCGGAGCTCACCGCCAACATCGCCGGCTTGGCGTGGTCATCGCCGACGTGGCCGACAAGGGCGTGCCGGCCGCGCTTTTCATGGCCATGAGCCGTTCGCTGATCCGCAGCACGGCCCTCAGCGGCCGCTCGCCGGCCGGCGCGCTGCTGCGCACAAACGAGCTGATCTTGAAGGACAGCCAGACCGATCTATTCTTGAGCGCTGTGTACGCCGTACTGGACCTGGACAGCGGTCGGGTCACCTACGCCAACGCCGGCCACAACCGTCCGCTCTGGCTGCGCAGCGCTCACAACCAGGTTGTGGAGCTGCAAGCGCGCGGCACCGTTCTGGGCGCGTTCGACGACATCACGGTCGAAGAAGCGACGATTCATCTGAACAGCGACGACGCGCTGATCTTGTACACAGATGGCGTCACCGAGGCCACCAACGCACAAGGCGAGTTGTTCGGCAAGCAGCGACTGCTGAACGTGCTGGCACAGTGCCAGAACGACAGCGCGCAGGCCATTGTCGATGCCATCATGGCAGCCTGCCAAGCGTTTACCGGCGGCCAGGAGCAGTCCGATGACCTCACCATGGTGGTTGTGAAGCGGACTGCGCCGCCTGCACCTACCCCCTAGAGGAGATTCTGGTATGACCCACATCCTAACCCACAGGCTGGCTCTCATCGGTTTCGGCACCGTTGGCCAGGGCCTGGTCGAAATCTTGTTGCGCAAGGGCGATGCGCTGGCCGAGCGCTACGGCGTCCGCTTCCAGGTCGTTGCGGTCAGCGATCTGCTCAAGGGCAGCCTGTATGCCCCCGCCGGTTTGGACTTAGCGCAGCTCTTGGAGGTTGTGCGCCGCACAGGCCGGCTGGACGACTATCCCGGCGCCCCCGGCTTGCAGCGCAACTGGGACAGCCTCACGACGATCCGCCAGAGCAACGCCGACACGGTGGTGGAGATCAGTTGGACCGACGTGCAGACCGGCCAGCCGGCCATCAGCCACGTTCAAGCAGCCTTCGAGAGCGGCAAGAACGCCGTGCTGACCAACAAAGGGCCGGTCGCCCTAGCCTACCGCGAGCTGGCTGCGCTGGCCCGAGCCAGGGGCGTGCGTTTCTGCTTCGAGGGCACCGTGATGAGCGGCACCCCGACCATCCGCCTGGCGCAGCAAGCGCTGGCGGGCTGCGAGATCAGCGAGATCAAGGGCATTCTCAACGGCACAACCAACTTCATCCTGACCCAGATGGAGGCCGGCCAAAGCTACGCCGCAGCGCTGGCCGAGGCGCAGCGCATCGGCTACGCCGAAGCAGACCCCACCGCCGACGTGGAGGGCTGGGACGCTGCCGGCAAGACTGTGATCCTGGCCAACGTCTTGATGGACGGTAACCTGA
This sequence comes from Anaerolineales bacterium, assembly GCA_034432445.1. Taxonomy (GTDB): domain Bacteria; phylum Chloroflexota; class Anaerolineae; order JAAEKA01; family JAAEKA01; genus JANWYQ01. The sequence goes on along the minus strand of DAOUBX010000255.1, from coordinate 4,490 downwards.
CGGTGGCCGACGTGGACCGCACCGGCATCACCGGCCTAACCCCGGCTGACATCCAGGCCGCTCAGGCTGCGGGCGAGCGCTGGAAGCTGATCGCGCGCGTCTGGCGAGAGGATGGCGCTACCAAGGCTAGCGTCAAGCCCACCCGCTTGTCCCTCAGCCATCCTCTGGCCGGCGTCGGCGGCGCTGTGAACGCCTGCACCTTCACGACCGATCTGCTCGGCGATGTGACCCTGGTGGGGCCTGGCGCGGGCCGGCTCGAGACAGGGTTTGCTGTGCTTGGGGACTTGTTGGATATTGCCGCGCCCTGAAGCACGTCAGGGCTGTGAATCGTGATCTGCGCCACGGCCCTTCACGCTTGCCATTCCCGGCTCAACCCTTGTCGGAACCGGAGCCAACGCCATGCCACACACCTTTCAGACCATCATCGAGCCTTTCAAGATCAAGTCGGTAGAGCCGATCCACTTCACCACCTATGAACACCGCTTGGAGGCGCTGCGGGCGGCCGGCTACAACCTGTTTCTGCTGCACGCCGATGATGTGTTGATCGACCTGCTGACCGACAGCGGCACGGGCGCCATGTCGTCGGAGCAGTGGGCCGGCATGATGCGCGGGGATGAGAGCTACGCTGGCGCCAGCAGCTTCTACCGCTTCGAGGCCGCGGTGCGCTCCATCACCGGTTTTCAGCATGTCATCCCGACGCACCAAGGCCGGGCGGCCGAGCGCATCCTGTTCGGCGTGCTCTGCCAGCCGGGCGACGTGGTGCCCAACAACAACCACTTCGACACTACGCGCGCCAACGTCGAGAATCGCCAAGCCGAGGCCAGAGACCTGGTGATAGCTGCCGGCCGGCAGCCGGCCTTGATCGACCCGTTCAAGGGCAACATGGACTTGGAAGCCCTGGAGCGCACCATAGCCGAGGTCGGCGTCGAACGCATTCCTCTGGTAATGTTGACCGTGACCAACAACGCGGGCGGCGGCCAACCGGTGAGCATGGCCAACATGCGCGCGGTTAGCTCGGTCTGCCGGCGCCACGGCATCCTGTTCTTCCTGGACGCCTGTCGCTTTGCCGAAAACGCCTGGTTCATCAAGACGCGCGAGGAGGGCTACGCCGACAAGTCGCCCATCGAGATCGCACGCGAGATGTTTAGCTATGCCGATGGCTGCACCATGAGCGCCAAGAAGGACGGCCTGGCGAACATCGGTGGCTTCCTGGCCCTCGACGATCCCCCGTACACGGCCAACGAACGCTACAAGGACTTGCCCCAGCGCTGCAAAAACCAGCTTATCTTGACCGAAGGCTTCCCCACCTACGGCGGGCTGGCCGGCTATGACTTGGAGGCCATTGCCGTAGGCCTGCGCGAGGTGCTGCGCGAGGATTACTTGCGCTATCGCGTCCGCTCCACCGCGTATCTAGGCGAAAAGCTGCTTGCGGCCGGCGTCCCCATTGTGCAACCGCCCGGCGGCCATGCGATCTACATCGACGCTCGCGCCATGCTGCCCCATATTCCGCCGCACCAGTACCCGGGTCAGGCGCTGGCGGTGGCCATGTACCTGGAGGCCGGCATCCGCTCAGTGGAGATCGGACAGGTGGTGTTTGGTCGCCCCAACCCACACGGGCCTGAGGCCCCGACCCCGCTCGACTTGGTGCGGCTGACCATCCCGCGCCGCGTCTACACGCAAAGCCACATCGACTACGTCGCCGAAGCGATCGCAGTCCTGAATCAGCACAAGCAAGACATCCAGGGCCTGCGGATTGTCTGGCAGGCTCCCGTGTTGCGTCACTTCACGGCGCGCTTCGAGCCGGTAGCCTGACGTGGGCGTTGCTGGCGTTGGGGTACGTCGCGCTGCACCAGGCATCAAGCCAGGTTGGCCTTCGCGGCCAAAGCCGGCCGCTCCGAGTTACACCACCATACTGCTGCTAGACGAAGCGGTTGATGAAGCCCCGCTGGCGGTTGCCTCGGTGGACGTGGCGACAGGCCAGGCTGCGCCTAACCAGCGCTCGTAGATCGCCCGCTGCACGGCGCTGGCGTTGGCGACAGGCGCAATGGTCACCTTGTTGTAGGGTCGCCGCCCCAGGATCAGATCGACCTCACGCAGCTCATCGCGACGAAAGAAGGTCAATCGCACGTGCTCGCCGGGCTGACGCTCGGCCAGCCTGTCGCCGATGCTCTCCTTGCTGACGCGGTAACCGTCCAGGGCAATCAGCTCGTCGCCGGCGGAGATATCGGCGTGATAGGCAGGGCCGTCGGCGAAGACGGTGTCGACAACCGTGCGCCCCTGCTCGTTGCGCAGACGCAGGCCCAGACCGGCCGTGCGTTCGCCGTATTCGTCGCCCTTCCAGCCCAACGTCATGCTGAGACCGGCATAGCCGAGATAGGTGTCAAAGGGCAACTCAGCCACCCCGCGCACGTAGTTGTCGAAAAACTGCTGCAGAGATCCACCAGCTACCTCTTCACAAATGGCCTGGAACTGATCATCGGGAACACCCAGGCCGCGCAACGTATAGTCGCGGTAAGTCTTCACCATCACGTCGTCCAACGAGTGCTGGCCGTCCCAGGACAAGGCTCCTTCTTTGGTGAGCGTGCGCCGACGAATCTCCAGGTCCAGCAGTAGAGCGATCAGACACCCCTTCTGGTAGTAAGACACAGAGGTGTTCTGCGTGTTCTCATCGGGCCGATAGAACTTGATCCAGGCGTCGAAGCTGGCGGCCTCAGCGCTCTGGAAGTGACGTCCTGGCGTCTGCAGCAGGCGCAGGATCTGCTCGCCGTAGATCTCCAGCATGCGCTGGGGCGTAATCAGGCCAGCCCTGCGCAGCAAAACCGTCTCGTAGTAGGCGGTGAAGCCTTCCATGACCCACAACAGGCGCGTGTAGGTCTCCCAGCGATAGTCCAGATTGCTGAAGCTGGCCGGCTCGATGCGCTTGACATTCCAGGTGTGGAAGAACTCATGGGCCAGCAAAGCCAAAACCCGCTCGTATTCCTCTGGCTTGCGAAAGCTCCAGCGCCCCACAGCATTGGCAGAGGAGTTGCGGTGCTCCAGACCGCCGCGCCGCTTCTCGGTTAGGTGCAGGATGAAGAGGTAGTAGTCGTAGGGCAGCGCGCCAAAGAGGTCGCGCGCCGCCTGGACGATGGCTTGCACGTCCGCAACGAGGCGCTCAGGGTCCTCGTTGCCATGTCCCCACAGGGCAATTTGGTGGGGCACGCCGTCCACCGTGAAGCTGAGCAGGCGGTGGGCTCCGATCTCGACCGGACAGTCGACGAGGTGGTCATAGTCGTCGGCTCGAAACACATAGCGCGGCAGGCTGGCAGCGGCTGTCTCTGGCTCGTGGCGGCCATTACCCCCACCGTTGCTGCCGAGGTGCTCGCCAAGCGGATGAGCGGCAGTTGCGCCGGTCAGGCGAGGCAACCCTGTCGACACCTTCCATTCCAGATAGGGTGGCGCGATGGTTAAGGTCACCGGTTGGTCACGCAAACCCTCTACGAACATAAATAGGTTGGCGCCGTTGAAAAAGCCATGGCTTGTGTCCAGGTGGCTCGTGCGCACGGTCAGGTCGTTGGCATACACCTTGTAGCGCACAACCACGTCTGGGCACTCGCCACGCAGGACGCGCCAGGTGTTTTTGTTGATCTTGTGCCAGGACAAGGGCGCGCCTGACTGCGCACAGAAGGCGGTAAACTCCTGGACATGGCGAGCGAACTCACGGATCAAATAGGAGCCAGGCGTCCAAGAAGGCATCACCAGGTCACAAAACGGCTCGGCTAGGTCGCTGATACGCAGCTCGACATGATAGAGATGCGTCTCCGGCCGCGGCATGGAGACGGAATAATGTAGCTGATGCATAAGGCATTCAGTGGGTTGAACAAGCAAGCAGGAGGGTGATTAGAACACGCGCCTCGGGATTATACGGTCGCCGGCTCAAGACGTCAACTCCGCCGCCGAAGGGTGTGTTTGACTTTGGGGGGCAAACGCCTTCGAGTCTCTAAACGCGTGACTGTCGCAAGCTGTTAGAGACTGTTTGAAAAGCCCGGCATCGCCGGGATCAGAGGTTGAAACCATCTGGCTGAAAGTACGAAGCGGCCTCAGCCGCTGGTTTTCAGGCCCTGAGGGGCCTTCGTGCTGTCAGCCGGTGGGTTTCCAACCACCGGTTCGGGGCTTTTCAGACTTTTCAAACAGCCTCTTAGCCCGCGACCCGATGGGCTGCGCGCCCCCAAACTGAAATACACCCGCTTTGTCGGGTGCACTTGATCATGGGACAGGCCCTGCAGACACAGACCTTGGAATTTGCCAGTCGTGTAGCACGACCGTTCTCTTGCGCCACGGGCGAGCATCTCTAGCGAGACCGACGACTTCCCAAGTCTCTCAGCCCCTGGGCGAACACTTCTCAAAAAGCGCCGATCAGAGTAACTACTCAGCCATAGGTGCCGGGCATTTGGATTCTGGTTTGCAAACGTGTCTGCGAAGCCAACCTAGGTCGCAAATCGCCTACAAAT
>DAOUBX010000254.1:0-34859 GCA_034432445.1 Anaerolineales bacterium | reverse complement strand
CTTGCGACCGGTTTACAGCTTGAGCCGGCTCTGCAGACGCCCTGGCCAGCGCAGCCTTAAGTGCCCGGCACCTAGGGCTGAATAGTTGCCTTTCATCATAACCGGGGCGGCTGCCGCTGACACAGCGGCCTCATCTCAACGGAAGTGTCGGACTGATTTGTCGATCTTCAAAAGTGCGCATTAAACACAGAGAATCGTGAACAACTGAAATTGACGAGTTGGCCCGACGACAGGTTGGAGGCAGTCTAACACCGATGGCGGGCGATGTCAAAGCGGATTTGGCGAGTGTGCAAGGTTGTTCCGCAGGACGTGGTTTGACCGGAACAGGTCTTCGTGCTAGACTGGCGTTGCTTGTGCGGCGCCATCGGCCTTCACTCGCTTGTTGCCAATTTGCAGTGCTCCATGCGTTGTATGACCCGGCCCACGGCAGAGGAGTTACTTATGGACAAGTTCTTCCAGTACATCAACGTCTTTCCCATGCCCCTGTGGTTGGCAATGATGTTTGCCCCGCGCGCGGGAATCACGCAAAAGGCGAGCCGTTCCGGCGTGGTCTTCGGCTTGGCTGCCCTGCATTACGTTGCAGCGCTGGGTCTGGCCATGGTCGGCGGCCGTCGCGGTCAATCCGCCGTGTCGCCGACCGACTTCACCTCGTTGGAAGGCATTCGCAAGGGGTTAAGCACCAAGGAGGGTGCGCTGGCCGCTTGGTCGCACATGCTGGCGCTCGACCTGTTCGCCGGCGCCTGGATCTACCGCGAGTCGTTGCGGCTGAACGCACCTGCTGGGGTGCGCATTCCCTCGCTGCTGTTCACGCTCATGGCCGGGCCGTTCGGCTTGTTGTTGTTCTTGATTTGGCGCGCGATGCAGAGTGGGCCAGTCTCTGAGACTGGCCCAGTCTCTGGAGGCTGATCCAGTCTTATGACCCTAACACATATCCGCCGCCAGGACCGCGCCGTTGACGACGAGGCCTGGATCATGGCCTTCTTGCAGGCCGCGCCGGTCGGCGTGCTGGCCACGGTCAACGACGGCCAGCCCTTCATCAACAGCAACCTGTTCGTCTACGACGCGGCTGCGCACGCCATCTACCTGCACACGGCGCGCACCGGCCGCACACGCGCCAACATCGAAGCCGACGACCGCGTCTGCTTCCACGTCTTCGAAATGGGCCGGCTGCTGCCCGCCGACACGGCGCTGGAGTTCAGCGTGGAATACGGCGGCGTCACTGTTTTCGGCCGCGGCCGCGTGGTCGACGATCCCGCCGAGGCCAGCCATGGTTTGCAACTGCTGCTGGACAAATACTTCCCCCATCTGCGTCCAGGCGTGGACTACCGCCCGATAACTGACGACGAGCTCGCCCGCACCACGGTCTATCGCATCGACATCGCTGCGTGGAGCGGTAAGCGCAAGGCCGTGGCTGAGGACTTCCCGGGGGCGTTTGTCTATCGGGCAAGCAAGTAGGTCAGCAAGCAAACACGTGGACAAGTAGGCAAAGAGAGGGAAGGACATCGCAGCCCCTCAGCTTGCCGTGTCTTTGTCTCTTCCTTCCTTTCCTTCCTCTCCCCCTTTCCCTCCTTTCCTTCCTTTCCCTCCTTATTCCTCCCTATCCCGCCATATACCGCGCCATGCCCGCGACTGCGTGCAGGGCCTCGTCTCCGTCCGCGCCACCGCCGGCGCCCAGTTGCTCGACCATCGCGCGCAGTCGGACGCCTTCGACGAGCTCCACGATCTGACAGAGCTCGTCGAAGGTGTCGGGCAGGGGTGGTTTGCGGGGGGCAAAGCGCACGAAGCTCAGGGCCAAGTCGCCCAGGGCATCGGTGTACTGCTCCGAGCCGCTCTGAAAGCGCAGGATGCCGCCGGCCAGGCGATGTGCGAGGTAGGTCGAAGGCTCGGCGCCGGCATATTCGAGCTGGTTGGCCAGGTTGAGGTGGTGCGCGGCACAGCGCTCCGGGTCGTTAGCTGCGTAGGCGTTGCGCAGGGCGACCTCCTGGGTGCGTACCGGAGACAGGTCCGAAATCGACATGGGGCACCTACAAGTTCAAAGCGGCCTTGGCCAGGCGCGCCGCTGCAGAGGCGTCGGGCGCGTAGAGATCGGCGTGGATTTCCTCGGCAAAGGCCGAAGTGACGGGCGCACCGCCCACCATGACCACGACGTTCTGGCGCACGCCGGCCGCCTCCATGGCCTGGATGGTGGCTCGCATCTGCCCCATGGTCGTGGTCAGCAGGGCGCTCATGCCCACGACGGCCGGCTGATACTGGCGCACAGCATCCACAAACTTCTCCGGCGCCGCGTCCACGCCCAGATCGATGACCTCGAAGCCGGCGCCCTCCAGCATCATGCCCACCAGGCTCTTGCCGATGTCGTGCAGGTCGCCGCGCACTGTGCCCAGCACGACCTTGCCCACCGGTTGGATATCGGCGGCTACCAGGTGCGGTTTGAGCACGGCCATACCCTGTTTCATGGCGCGCGCCGCAATCAGCATCTCCGGCACGAAGCACTCCTGGGTCTCGAACATGCGACCGACCTCAGCCATGGCGGCGATCATGGCGTCGTTGAGGATGCTGGCAGGCGCAATGCCGGCAGCCAGCGCTGCCTGGACACCTTCGACGACGCCCGGCGCATCACCGTCAATGACGCATTCGTAGATCTCTTCGAGCATGACATAACTCCTTATGTGTGGAACGGACTACAGATTTTCGACAAATTTCTGCACGGCCGAGCGCACCGCGGCTGCGTCCGGCAGTTCGAGGGCCTGCCTTGCCAGGCGCTGCGCCGCAGGCACAGAGAGCCGCGCCAGCAGCGCTTTGGCGGCCGGGATGCTGGTCACCGACATGCTGAACTCGTCCAGCCCCAGGCCGAGCAAGATCGGCACGCCCTCGGGCTTGCCCGCCAACTCGCCGCACAGTCCGACCCACTTGCCGACCGCGTGAGCGGCGTCGATCACGCGCGCAATTTGACGTAACACAGCGGGATGCATTGGATCGGCAACGCTGGCCACGCGCGCATTGCCTCGATCGACAGCGAAGGTGTATTGCGTGAGGTCGTTGGTGCCGATACTAAAGAAATCAACGAGTGGCGCCAGTTTGTCGGCTATGAGGGCTGCGCTGGGCACCTCGACCATGATGCCGACAGGAATAGACGCGCTGTGAGCCACCCCCCGGGCACGCAGCTCGGCCGCCGCCTCGGCCAACAGCGCCTGCGCCCGCGCCACCTCCTCCACCGTGGCGATCATGGGGAACATCACCAGCACATGGCCATGAGCGGCGGCGCGCAGGATGGCCCGCAGTTGCACCTTGAAGAACTCGGGCATGGCCAGCGAGATGCGTATCGCCCGCCAGCCCAGGAAGGGGTTGGCCTCGGCCGGCAGTTGCAGATAGGGCGCCGGCTTGTCGCCGCCGATGTCCAGGGTGCGAATCACTACCGGTCGCCCGGCCATTGTCTCGGCTACCTGGCGGTAGATGGCGTACTGCTCGTCCTCGCTGGGCGGCTCGGTGCGCTCTTGGAAGATGAACTCGGTGCGCAGCAGGCCCACCCCTTCGGCGCCTGCCTGCAGAGCAGCCTCGGCCTCGGCCGCCGTGGCCAGGTTGGCCACCACCTCCACATGCTTGCCGTCGGCGGTGCGCGCCTCGGCCTGGGCGCTGGCATAGGAAGCCTGGCGCGCAGCCAGCTCGGCCTGGCGTTGCGCTTCGAACGCAGCCACGGTCTCGGCGTCGGGGTCGAGGATCAACGCACCGGCTACTCCGTCGATGGCTACCTGCGTGCCGGGGGCGATCTGGGCCAGGGCCGCCTCGCCAATGCCAACCACGGCGGGAATGCCGAGGCTGCGGGCCAGAATGGCTGTGTGCGCCGTGGGCCCGCCCAGCGCGGTGCAGAAGCCCACCACGCGGCTGCGGTCCAGCGCTGCCGTCTGCGAAGGCGTCAAGTCCTCGGCCACGATCACGGACTGGGCGGGCAGATCGATGGTCGTGTCCGTGCTGCCGCCGTCCAGCAGGCGCAGCAGCCGGCCGGTCAGGTCGCGCAGGTCGGCGGCGCGCTCCTGGAAACGCTGGCCGGCCATGCCCTGCAGCCGCTCGGCCTCGGCGCCGAAGACATCGCTCAGCGCGGCCTCGGCGTTGAGACGTTGCTCGAAGATGACTGCCTGTACCTGCGCGCGCAAGTCCTCGTCCGCAAGCAGCATGGCGTGCGCCTGGAAGATGCGGCTCTGCTGTGGTCCCAGCTCCCTGGCCATGCGTTCGGCTAGCGCCAGCAGGTCACCGCGTGCCTGCTCGACAGCCATCTGGTAGCGCTGCCATTCCGCGGCAGGGTCAGCGATGGCGGCGCGGCGCACGGTCGGCGCCGCTGCCGCTAACACGACAGCCACGCCCACGGCCACGCCCGAAGAGGCGGCGATGCCGTGCAACACCTGCCGACCGCGGCCGCTGGTGACAGCCGGCGCAGGCACGGGCGGCGTTTCGGCCGAGGCTTCGACCTCGCCAAAGCCTTCGGCGGCCAGCGCCAACAACGCAGCGACGGCGGCCTGGGCGTCTGGCCCTTGAGCGCTGATCTCGATGGTGTGGCCCTGCTCGGCGCCCAGAGACAGCACCTGGTTGAAGCGCTTGGCATTGGCCGGGCCGGCGCCTGTGGTCAGGTTGCGCACCTCGATCGCGGCTTGATGGCCGGCGGCCAACTGCACGAACTGCACAGCCGGACCAAAGTGCAGGCCGGCGGGGTTGATCAGCGTGACCTGGTCGGAGACGCTCGCGGCCTCGGCCGACGCTTCAAAGATGGCATCTCGCGCAGAGATGCCATCTTTCGACTCTGCGGACGTTCCCAGGCTCTCCTGCTTCGGCCCCATGGCCTCCAACGCCTCGGCCGCCACCGCGTTCAGGTCGGCGCCGATGGAGGCCTGCACCGCCGCGGCCATGGCGCCTTCGATGAACGGCGCGGGGCTGAGCCGCACGCGCGCCGCCTGGTCGGGGTCCATGAACTCCAGCGCGGTCTCGGCGCTCATGATGGCGCTGCCCAGGTCCATCAGCACCAGCACGCCGTCATCGCTGTAGACCGACTGGATGGCCTCGAGAATCGCCATGGCGTCGGTGCCAAAGGGGTGTTCGGGGTCGCCGGTGCCGCCCACAGCGGCGATCGCGGCGCGGCCTTGGGTCTGTTGCTCGGCCAGCGCCTTGACGGCCATAGCCAGCTCGGCGCTGTGGGAGACGAGTACGAGTCCGACCATGTGATGTTCGCTTTCTATGTTGGGGCGTGCTGACTGAAGCGTGAAACGTGAAGCGTGATCGCGAGTCTACACGCTTCACGTTTCACGTTTCATTCCGCTAACGCCTTCACCAGCTCGCGATTGAACGCCGGAATATCCTCCACGACGCGGCCCCAAACCTGGTTGCCGTCGCGCAAGGCCGGCTCGTCGACCCAGATCGCGCCGGCGTTGACCAGGTCGTCTTTGATGCCCAGGGAGCCGGTGGCGCGGCGGCCGGCGACGATCTTGGCCGAGATGCCCACCAGCCCGGCATGGCAGATCATGCCGACGATCTTGCCCTGGTCGTGGATGCCTCGCACCAGCGACGTGACAGCCTCGTAGCGGCGGATCTTGTCGGGTGCCCAGCCGCCGGGGACAACGATGGCGTCGAACTGGTCGGGTGTGACGTCGGCCGCGGCCACGTCGGCCTTGGCCGTCAACCCGCCGCTCTTGCTGGGGTAAACCTCGCCTGCCTTGATGCCGACCACCGTCACGCGCGCGCCCTCCTCGACCAGACGCATGTACACGGCCCAGAACTCCAGGTCCTCGAAGCCGGGGCCGGCGAGGAAGGCGATGTGTTTATCTTGCAACTTCATGTCAAGTCCTTTCTTGGTGATCGGTGACCGGTGACCGGTGATCGGTGATCGGTGATCGGTGAACAGTTGGTGTCACCCACCGTTTACCGCTTACCGTTCACCGTTTACCGTTTACCGTTCACCGCTTACCGTTCACCGAACACGCCGGGCAACCTTCGACGTCGATGACGCGCTCAACGGTCATCTCGTTCACCGCGTCCGGGCTGTCGCCGACCCAGCCGGTGGCGCCGCAGCGGCGGCAGGCGTACCAGCCGGTTTCAACGCTGGCAAAGGGCGCGGCCGGGGCCAGGTCGATCACCTCGACGCCCATGCCCCAGCGCGCGTTGGTGATCAGCCGCTGGCAGCCGGCCGCCCGCAATTTCTCGACGTACAGCGCATAGTGCGTGCAATGGCGCATCAGCAGCACGGCCACGGTCACGCCCGGCGGAACAGGCTCGCTGCGCGCGTCGGTACAGACGACGGTCAGGTTGGGCGGGGGCTCGCTCCACGTTTCACGCTTCACGTCTTCCGCCGCTGCCAACAGCTCCGGCTGCACTTCCCAGGCGATGACCTGCTGCGCAATCTGCGCCATGCGCCGGGCCAAGCGCAGATCGCCCGCGCCGATGTCCAGCACTACGTCGTCGGGCCGGATCGCCGCCAGCACGGCGGCGTAGTCCGCTTCGCTGTACGGCGCCCAACGGGCCTCCCAGGCATCGAGCGGCTCAAAGGCAGCATGTGCCATCGGACTACCGCCTCAAGCCAACCACGGCGAGGATTTCTTCTGCTGTTTCCTGGGGTGTTTTGCCTTCCGTGTAGACCACATATTTAGCCAACTTGTAGTTGGACGGATGCCTGACAAAGTGGGCAAGGTGCATCACACGCACTGCTCATGTTCCGCTCCTCATCCAGTGAGCGGTGGGGCAGGTTGAGCCGCTGCGCCAGCAAAACAGCCAGCGTGCTCTTGCCGGCTTTCGAGGGCCCGATCAGGATGATCTCCGACCTGCCCTGCTGTGGCTGCGCATTCCGTGGCATGGCCCTCGTCTCAACTTCGCTCCTTGATCAGGCCGCTGCGATAGGCGTCCAGCAGCGCGGTCAGATCATCGATCTGACGTTGGATGTCGCGGCCCAGATCGGTATCGCGCACGCGGATGCGGCGGGTGTTGGTCTCCAGGATCTCGGTGCGCGAGAAGGGACCGCGGTTACCGTCCAGCATCTTCTCCACCGACTCGAAGGGCTGGTGGGCGGCCAGCAGCAGGCCGTAGGAGTTGAAAATCAGCGTGTAGCCGGCGATGCCGGTCACTCCCTGGTAGGCGCGGGCGAAGCCGCCGTCGATCACCAGCAGCCGGCCGCCGGCCTTGACCGGGTTCTCGCCCCGGCGCACCTTGACCGGCACGTGGCCGTTGATGATGTGACCGCGGTCGGGGTCCAGGCCGAACTCCTCCAGAATGCGGCGCACGGTTTCTGGCCGGTCGCGGTAGTCGTAATAAGGGTTGCGCCGCTCCTCGTGGGTGGCCTTGTCGTCGATGAAGTAGCGCTCGAAGGTGGCCATCTTCTGCTTGCCGAACAGCGGCGACTGCGCGCCGGTCCACAGGTACCACAGCATGTCCTGGCCGTACTGCCGCTGATCGGGATTGGCGGCGAAGTAGGCCTGGCGCACCAGCCGGTCGATGCGGTCCAGCAGGGCGCGACCGCGGTAGCTCTCGCCGTCGATCTCGAAGGCCGCAAACGCGCCGTCCGGCTCCATGGGGATGCAGCCGTGGTAGAGCAGGTTGCCGTTGTAGATGCGGTACATGCTGCCCACGGAGTAGAGGAAGCGCACGTGCTGCTGTAGCTTTTCGTTGTCCTGAAAGGCGTAGACCAGCCGCTGCACCACGCTGCGCTCGGCCTCGCTCAGCGCGTAGGGGTCGGCCGGGTCCACGGTGGGGAAGCTGGTATCGTTCAGCGGGTAGGGCTGGCCGTCTACCAGCACCGTGCCCGCGTCCCGGTCGATCTTGTCCAGCAGCAGGCGGTCGGCCATCTGAAACTCCGGCCGGCGCTGGATGATCTGGGCCTCCAGCTTGAACTGGATGATCGAGATAGCCTTGTGCATGCGGGCCAGCAGCGCCAGCTCGTTCGGCGTGTACTCCTCGCCGGGCGGAGCCTTGACCTTGAACTGGCGGCAGGGATCGTCGCCGTAGACCTCCATGGCCAGCGTGGCCAGCGGCAGCAGGCTGATGCCATAGCCCCCCTCCAGCGTCTCCATGTTGGCGTAGCGCAGGCAGATGCGGATCACGCTGGCGATGCAGGCCGGGCTGCCGGCCGCCGCGCCCATCCAGACGATGTCGTGGTTGCCCCACTGGAAATCGACCGAGTGGTAGGCCATCAGCGCGTCCATGATGATGTGCGCGCCCGGCCCACGATCGTAGACGTCGCCGATGATGTGCAGGTGGTCGATGGCCAGCCGCTGGATCAGCTCGGCCATGGCCGCGATGAAGGCGCGCGCCCGGCCCGTGCTGATGATGGTGTTGATGATGCTCTGGTAGTACTCCTGCTTGTTCTCGATGCTCTCCTGCTCGTGCAGCAGCTCCTCGAGGATGTAGGCAAAGGCCGGCGGCAGCGCCTTGCGCACCTTGGAGCGGGTGTACTTCGAGGACATGACGCGACAGACCTGCACCAGCCGGAACAGCGTGACGCGGTACCAATCCTCGGCCGCCTCGGGGCCGAGCTGGGCCAGCTTGCGCGTCAGCATCTGCTCCGGGTAGTAGATCAGCGTGGCCAACTCGCGGCGTTCCTGTTCCAGCAGGGTGCTCTGGAACACCTCCTCGATGCGCCGCGAGACCGTGCCCGACCCGTTGCGCAGCACGTGCAGAAAGGGCTCGTGCTCGCCGTGGATATCCGACAGGAAGTGCTCGGTGCCTTTGGGCAGGTGCAGGATCGCGCTCAGGTTGATGATTTCGGTGGACGCGGCCTGGATGCTGGGGTATTGCCGGGCCAGCAGTTCAAGGTAGCGCAGGTCTGTTGTGGTTTGAGTCACGAGTAAACTAGGCGTTGGCGGCGCGGAAGAGAGTCAGTGCCAGAAAAACACCCCAGACGAACACAACGACGCCGACAATCGTTAGCAGCCGCGTGACCTGTGTCTTGCGGGCTTCGCTCAGATTGAGATCGAACAGGATCGCGCGCACCCCGACCATGGCGTGGTAGGTTACCACGATCAAGAAGAGGATCTCGATCACCACCACCAGCGGGTTGCCGATATACGCCAACACCTCGTCATAGGTGCGCAGGCCACCCTCAACGACGAAGTGGTGAACGATCATGTGCAGCGAAAGCAAGATCACCAGCAAGACGCCGCTCAACGCCTGCCACACCCACGTGCCCGACCGTTGTTTCTGGGTTGGTTGCCGTAACATCGCACACCTCACTTCGTGAAGACCAGCCAGGCAGCGTAGGCCAAGAGCAGCACCGCGACGGCCATCATGGTCCAAAACAGACCCTTGTGCGATTGAGTGCCAAAGCCCAAGCCGATGACGCTGACCCGTATGCCGTTGAGCATGTGGATCAGAATGCCGGCGATCAGAACGACATCCAGCAGCTTAAACAGCGGCGCGCTCATGAACGCAACGGCCGCGTCCCAGCCGGCAGCGCCGCGCAGTAAATTGGCCAGCACCACCATGTGCAGCAGCAAATAGACCACCAGGCCAATGCCGCTGAGGCGCATGAGGACAAAGGCCAAGTAACCGGCAGAACGCTTAAGCGGGTTGAACCAGGCGCTGATGGCGCGCGCGCCTGGGGATTTCTGTTGGATCGGTACAGCCATATTGCTCTCCTTAGCCTCGCTTGAAGAAACGCTTGACCTTGTACGAGACCAGCTCACGGCGCAACGCCATGATCTTGTGGCCTGGGTCAACGTTGCTGGGGCAGACGGCGCTGCACTCCATGGCGCTGTGGCAGCGCCAAACGCCATCGTCGTGATCGACGTAGGCGAACACTTCGGCGGCCGGCCGTTCTTTGGTTACCAACGCCCGATAGGCTGCCGCCAGGCCGGCCGGGCCGATGAAGTCCGGGTTGGTGTTGGCCACCGGACAGGCCGATAGGCAGATGTTGCACTCCAGGCAGTCTTCGTAGCGGGTGAACTTCTCGACGCCTGTGGGCGGCTGAGCCTCGGGCATGAACTCGCTATCGCGCACCAGCGCCATGCCGGCCGGCGCCATGTGCAGGGCGAAGGGGGTCATGTCGACCACCAGATCGGCGATCAGCGGCGCCGAGCCCAGCGGCTCGACCACGACCACGTCCGTGCCTTCGTCGACCAGCCGGGCGACACAGCCTAGCTGCTCGCGGCCGTTGACCTTCATGCCGCAGGTGCCACAAGAGGCGTGGTGACATGAGTGGCGATAGAGCAGCGTGCTATCTTTGGTGGCCTTGATCTCCTCCAGGGCATCCAACACCGTCATCAGAGGGTCAGCATCCACCTGAAACGTATCGTAGCGGGGCGGGTCGATCGCACCCGGCTTATAGCGCAGAACTTGCAGAGTGATCGGGCGGGTGGGCCCGAAACGTCCATGGTCACTCATGGGCAGCTACTCCTGAGAAACGCAAGGAGTAATGCGCAATCTGTAATGCGTAGCTTAATCGCCCAGCTCGATGACCCCGGAAACGTCCACCAAGGTCGCTGGATTACGCATTACGCAATTACGCGTTACTGGTAATATGCCCAGTACGGCAAGAGCTTGTACTCTTTGGTGCGGCACGGCGCGTCGATGCCCAGCTTGTCGCAAACGACATTGGCCGTGGCCTCGGCCATGGCGCGCATGGTGGTGCCCTTGCCGCCGGAGATGGTCACAAGGCCTTCGACGCCATCGCGCACCTTGTGATCGAAGCACTTGAAGGTGCGCGGCAGCTCGCGGCCCTCGTGCGCCGCGCCTTCGGCAATCAGCGGCCGCGCCGCCGACCAGGCAGCGCGCATCGGCGCGTTGCGCACGGCGGGGATCAGCTCGCCGCCCTTTTCGAACATGCGCTTGACGTGGTCCTCCGGCAAGCCGAGGCGGTCGGGATCCTCCACCGTCCACGACGTGGTGCCGATGACCGACAAGCCACGCTGCGGCACAATGATGTCGCCGTCCGAGGGCTTGTTCAATCGGTTGATTACCATGTTGCACCAACGGCCGCGCACGGCCACCATCACGCCCGGCGTAGGCTTGACCGGCACCTTGGCATGAGCCAGCTCGCTCACTTTCTCCGCCCAGGCTCCCGTGGCGTTCACCACGATGTCGGCCTTGAGGTCGTACTCCTGGCCGGTCACATGCGAACGCACGCGCACGCCGGTGACCGTTCCGGCGCTGCGCAGCATGCCGATCACCTCGGTGTAGGGCCGGATGTCAGCGCCGTTGTGCTTGGCGGTGGCAAAGAAGCGCATGGGCAGCCGCCAGCAGTCCATTGTTGCATCAGGTACCTGCACGGCGAGCTTCACCTGCGGGTTGATGTGTGGCTCCAGGCGCTTCACCTGCTCGGCGGTGAGCACGCGCGTGGGAATGTGGCACTCTTCGCACCCCGCCAGGAACTTATCCTTGAAAGCAACATCCTCTTCGGTGATCGCGACAAACAGGCCATCGTTCTCCTCGAACGAGCCGGGCGCGATCTTGCGCAGGATGATATTTTCTTCGATGCACTCGATGGCGGACTCCTGATCGTTGACCGCATAACGTCCGCCGCTGTGTAATAGCCCATGATGACGGCCGGCTGTGCCGCTGGTTAGCTCTCCCCGCTCGACGAGTGTCACCTGTAGGCCGCGTAACACCAGATCATGGACCAGGGCAGCGCCGGTGGAGCCGCCGCCGATGACGATCACATGAGGCTTTGATGCCATAATTGCCCTCCACGTTGGGGGGTCGTCTAAACCCAGACGACCCGGTGGGCAGCTGCCCCAAACTAACAAAAAACGCTGCCGCCAGGCAGCGAGTGAAATACTGCCCGGTCAAGTGGCCAACCCACCCCGGCAGCGCGTTAGCGTAGGGTGGGTGGGCGTGGAGGGCCAGCCATCCACGCCCACCCGGTTGCAAAGGAATGTCAGACTAGTGTTCGATCCAGTTCATGGAGCGCTGGACGGCCTTCAGCCAGCCCTTGTAGAGCTTGGCGCGGGTCTCCTCGTCCATCTTCGGCTCGTAGACCTTGTCGACCTGCCAGTTCTGGCGCAGATCCTCGACATTGCCCCAGTAGCCAACGGCCAGGCCGGCGGCATAGGCCGCGCCCAAGGCTGTGGTCTCGGCCACCTTCGGCCGCACCACGGGCACGTTCAGGATGTCGGACTGGAACTGCATCAGGGTGTCGTTGTACACCATACCGCCGTCCACCTTCAGCGCGGTCAGCTTGACGCCGGAGTCCTTCTCCATGGCGTCCAGCACCTCGCGCGTCTGATAGGCGGTCGCCTCCAAGGCAGCGCGGCAGATGTGGTATTTGTTGATGAAGCGGGTCAGGCCGACGATCACGCCGCGCGCATCGGACTGCCAGTAGGGAGCGAAGAGGCCGGAGAAGGCGGGCACGAAGTAAATGCCGCCGCTGTCCGGCACTTGCTTGGCATAGTCCTCGATGTGCTTAGAGAAATCGAAGAAGTCCATGTTGTCGCGCAGCCACTGCACCAGGGCGCCGGTGATGGCGATGGAGCCCTCCAAGCAATACACGGCCGGCGCGTCACCCATCTTGTAGCCGAGGGTGGTGAGCAAGCCGCTCTTGCTGGGCACGGGCGCGGTGCCGGTGTTCAGCAGCATGAAGCAGCCGGTGCCATAGGTGTTCTTGGCCTCGCCGACGCCGAAGCAGGTCTGGCCAAAGAGGGCCGCTTGCTGGTCGCCCAGGTCGCCGCAGACCGGTACGCCGTTCCAATAGCCATAGATCGCCGGGTCGCTGGAGGGGCGGATCTGCGGCAGCATCTGCTTGGGGATACCCATGATGGCCAAGATCTCATCGTCCCAGTCCAGGGTCTCCAGGTTCATCAGCATGGTGCGGCTGGCGTTGGACACGTCGGTCACGTGAGCGCCGCCGTTGACACCGCCGGTGATGTTCCAGATGACCCAGGTGTCGATGTTGCCGAAGATAGCGTCCCCGCGCTCCGCCGCTGCGCGCACACCCTCGACGTTGTCCAAGATCCACTTCACCTTGGGGCCGGAGAAGTAGGTGGCCAGGGGCAGGCCGACCTTGGAGCGGAAGCGATCCTGGCCGCCGTCCTTGGCCAGCTCGTTGCAGATCTTGTCCGTGCGGGTGTCCTGCCAAACGATGGCGTTGTAGTAGGGCTTGCCCGTGTTCTTGTTCCAGACGATGGTGGTCTCGCGCTGGTTGGTGACGCCGATGGCGGCCAGGTCGCCAGCGGTGAGGCCGGCCTTGCTCAAGGCTCGCTCCATCACCTCGTTGGTGCGCGCCAAGATCTCCATCGGATCGTGCTCGACCCAGCCAGCCTGTGGATAGATCTGCTCATGCTCAAGCTGATGCACTCCAACCACACCGCCGCTGTGGTCGAAGATCATGAAGCGGGTGCTGGTAGTACCCTGATCGACTGCTGCTACATACTTAGGCATTGGTGAACTCCTTTGTTCATCAGAATAGTCAGGTCATACTGACAGATCACAGACTCATGTGCATGACTGCGTTGTGTGCGCCAGGGAGGTGTTTGGTCAGGCTGAGGCGTTCTCCTTGCCCAACGTGTTGGCTGCACAGCGGATCATCAGATAGGAGGATGTGGCCCCTGGATCCTGGTGGCCGATGCTGCGCTCGCCCAAGTAGCTGGCACGTCCCTTGGTGGCCAGCATGGGAATGGTGGCTTTCATGCCCTCCTCGGCTGCATCTGCGCCCGCAGTGAGGATGTCGTGCAAGCTGGCGCCGTTCTCGGCCTTGCTGCGCATCGCCTGGCAGGCCGGCGTAAGGGCATCCACCATCGTCTTTTCGCCGGTCGTGGCCTTGCCGCGCTGTTGCACGCCAGCCAGGCCGGCCTCGAACGCTGCCACGACGTCCGCCGGGCTTAGTTCCACCTTGCCATCGACTGCCATACCGGCGCGCATGAAGAACGTACCGTACAGCGGCCCGCCGGCGCCGCCCACGGTGGACACCAGTGTCATGCCGGTGGTCTTCAGAATGGCGCCGATGTCCTTGTCTGCCACGCTGGGGAGCTTGTCGAGCACGGCGGCAAAGCCGCGATCCATGTTGGCGCCATGGTCGGCGTCGCCGATCGGCGAGTCGAGCTGCGTGAGATAGTCTTTGTTCTCGCCTAAGACCTGACGATAACAGCGCAGCCAGCCTAGGATGTCTTCTCGTGTGATCACAGGTTGCCTCATTCAGGAAAGTATACAAGTAAACAAGAAAAGAGCACACAAGGCGGTTTTTCCTTGCCTACCTGTTCCTTGTCTACTTGCAACTTGTCTACTCGATTTACATGCCCCAGCGCAGCCCAGGCGTCTTGACCGGCGCATCCCAGTAGCCCAGGATCTCGTCGTCGGCCTTGAGCAGGGTGATCGAGCAGCCGGCCATCTCCAATGAGGTGATGTAGTTGCCGACCAGGCTGCGGGCGATCTCGATGCCGTGCGCCTGGCAGATCTCGGCCAGCTTGCGGTAGACGATGTAGAGCTCAATCAGCGGGGTGCCGCCCATGCCGTTGACCATAGCGATGACCTTGTCGCCCTTCTGGAAGGGCAGGTCGTTGATGATGGGCAGGGCCAGCATCTCGGTGATCTCATCGGCGCTTTTCAGCGGCATGCGGGTGCGGCCCGGCTCGCCGTGGATGCCGATGCCGATCTCCATCTGATCCTCGGGCAGGTCGAAGGTGGGCTTGCCGGCGTGCGGCACGGTGCAGGAGGTCAGCGCCATGCCCATGCTGCGGCCCCAACCGTTGACCTTGCGGCACAGGTCGGCCACTTCCTTCAGGCTCTTGCCGGCCTCGGCGGCCGCGCCGCAGATCTTCTCGGCCAGCACGGTGGTGCCGACGCCGCGGCGGCCGGCCGTGTAAAGGCTGTCCTGCACGGCCACGTCGTCGTCGATCACCACGCTTTCAACCTCGATGCCCTCGGCCATGGCCAGTTCAGCCGCCATCTCGAAGTTCAGGATGTCGCCGGTGTAGTTCTTGACGATGTGCAGCACGCCGGCGCCGCCGTTGACAGCCTTGGTGGCCTCCAGCATCTGATCAGGCGTGGGCGAGGTGAACACCGCACCCGGGCAGGCTGCATCCAGCATGCCAACGCCGACGAAGCCGCCGTGCATCGGCTCGTGGCCGCTACCGCCGCCGGAGACGATGCCGACCTTACCCTGGATCGGCGCATCGATGCGCACCACATAGTTAGGGTCGAAGTGCACCTTGACTAGGTCAGCGTGGGCTAGGGCTACACCCATCAGCTCTTCCTTCACGACATCAGCGGGGTTGTTGATCAACTTCTTCATGACACGTCCTCCAAACTTCAACGAACGAGATACTGAGTTCCGAGCAAGAGCAGCCTTGACTAGAATGTCAAGGCTGCTCGATGCCAAAGTCACTTAGGGCAAGAACGCACCAGCGACAAGCGCTGCAATGACTGCTCCGATGATCGGCCCTACCACCGGGATCCACGAGTAACCCCAGTCGCTGCTGCCCTTGCCGGGGATGGGCAGAATGGCGTGCGCAATGCGCGGGCTGAGGTCACGGGCCGGGTTGATTGCATAGCCCGTGGTACCGCCCAAGGCCAGACCGATGACCCAAACAGCCAATGCCACGGTGAAGGGACCAGGCAGGCCCCAGCCGGCAGGGATCGCCAAGATGGCGAACATCAGCACGAAGGTGCCGATGATTTCTGAGACTAGGTTCAGCGCGGTGTTGCGAATGGCGGGACCGGTGGAGAAGACCGCCAGCTTGAGACCGGGGTCTGTCGTGGCCGCCCAGTGGGGGAGATAGTGCAGCCAAACCAAGACTGCGCCGAGGAAGGCGCCGACGAACTCGCCGATCAAATACATCGGGACCTGAGCCGCATCAACCTTGCCGGCGACCAACAGACCAATCGTGACGGCGGGGTTCAGGTGTGCACCGCTGCCCAGTCCAACCGCCGAGTAGGCGCCCACGAACACCGCCATGGCCCATGCCGTGGTGATCACGATCCAGCCGGAGTTGTTGCCCTTGGTCTTTCCCAGCAGGACGTTGGCCACAACACCATCGCCCAACAGGATCAGTAGCATCGTGCCGAGGATCTCGGCAATGAGAATCTGCATGTTCGTTCCTCCTTGAACGCAAATGTCTTAGCAAAAGGCAAATGTAGATCACAGCCGCTGCCTTGCGGCTAAAACAAAGCACGATGGTCGGGGGTGAAACTTGCGGCGTGGCACCTCCTTTCTCGGGAGAAGTCCACGAAGAGTGATCAACAGAGGTCAGCGGTTGTCTTCGTGATGATGCGAAGAGCGAAGAGCTACAAGCAACAGGTTGTCAAAACGAGCAGAAATGAGCGATTGCTCTGCCTGCCTGGCTGCCACCCAGGCGCGGCCTGAACGTTGCTGTCCACTTTTCGCTCAACTCTGCTACTGCAGACGCTAGTCTATCACGCAACGGCCAATTTGGCAAACAAAATAACGCAAGCAGTTAGAGCATACTGTAGCGGAGCATCCATACCGCTAACCCCACTACGCGCTTACCTCTTGCGCACACGTTCGC
Source organism: Anaerolineales bacterium (assembly GCA_034432445.1). Lineage (GTDB taxonomy): Bacteria > Chloroflexota > Anaerolineae > JAAEKA01 > JAAEKA01 > JANWYQ01. The sequence goes on along the minus strand of DAOUBX010000254.1, from coordinate 18,435 downwards.
AGAACGCAATGCACAGTATACGCCAAATCGCACAACAAGAATATGACCTAGATCATTTTCACCGAAGAATCAGCACGTTTTCCTACAATTACTCAGCCACGGGCGCCGGGCGCTTAGATCTGTGCTGGCAACGGCATCGGCAAAGGCGGTTCAGGCTCAACAACGGTCGCATGTGCCTGACGTCAAAGTAAGAACGTTTTCTTGTGTCATCGCAGTTGTTGCGCTATACTCTCGCTCATGAATCTGAGCGAGCGCCTTGTTGTGACGATTTTGGCCGGCGGCAGCGGCACCCGCCTCTGGCCGCGCAGCCGCCAAACGCTGCCGAAACAGTTCCTCGACCTCACCGGCCAAGGGACAATGCTACAAGAAACGGTGCGCCGCCTGCTGCCGCTGGTGCCCCTTGACCGAATGGTTGTGGTGACCAATGCGGACTATGTGGAGTTGGCTCAGCAACAGTTGCCGGCGCTGCCGCCGGAGCATGTGATCGGCGAACCCGTGCCGCGCGGCACTGCGGCTGCGGTCGGGCTAGGCGCAGTGCTGGCCGAACACATCCGGCCCGGCGCCATCATGGCTTCGGTGCACGCCGACCACCTGATCCTTATGCCTGAGCGCCTGCGCGCGGCTCTGGCGGCCGCGGCCGAGGTTGCCGATCGCGGCCATCTGGTCACCCTGGGTATCAAGCCGACCTACGCGCATACTGGACTGGGCTACGTCGAGCAGGGTGAGCCGCTGCCGCCCAGCGACGATGGCCATCACGTCTTCCGCGTGGTGAAGTTCACCGAGAAGCCCAACCAGGAGACCGCCGCGCGTTTTGTGGCCGACGGTCGCCACAGCTGGAACTCGGGGCTGTTTGTGTGGCGGGCCGACCGCATTATGGCCGAGTTTGCTGCTCACATGCCGCAGTTACATGCCGGGTTGCAGGAGATCGCCGCCAGCCTGGGGACCGAGCAGGCTGACGCCACCTTGCAGCGCGTCTTTCCCACCCTCCCCAATCAGACGATCGATTACGGCATTATGGAGCATGCTCAGGATGTCGCCGTGCTGCCGGTAGACATTGGCTGGACCGATATCGGCAGTTGGGCCACGCTGCTGGAGGTGCTGGACGGTGATGAGCAAGGTAACGTCATCCGCGGGCCAGGCGACACGGTCACGGTGGACACGCGCAACAGCTTGATTTACAGCGCTGGCCGGCTGATCGCCACCATCGGCGTGGAAGACCTGATCATCGTCGACAGCCACGACGCTTTGCTGATCTGCGCCAAAGAGCGCGCCCAGGACGTGCGCCAGGTCGTGGAAGAGCTCAAGCGCTCTGGGCGCCAGGCCTTCGTGCAGTCCTGACCGCGTTGCAGATTACTTTCCGCGTGACTTGACTACGCATACTCTCTGTGATACACTAGTGCCGGTTTGACGTAAGCTCTCTGATGCCACAGTCGGTGCCGACCCACAAGTTGTTTTTGTCATCATCAGGTCGGCCAACGACTTTCGGCGCTCATCTCCACACGTTGCCGTAACTGCTCAGGCGGCCGGACGCTTGCGTTCGATGCTGCGGCCACCATGGCCCTGAAGGTACCCTCACAAGCGCAGACTCCAGATCCCTACGGGATAGTTGCCAACGCCTGGCACCTTGCGCTCAGCAGTTACTGCGCTTATCTGATCAATCATGCACTAAAACTCATCGCTCCGGAGGCCTGCATGGGTGCTTTGCTGGAGGTGAAGGACCTGCGCACACAGTTCTTCACGCAAGATGGCGTCGTTCACGCTGTCAATGGCATTTCCTACACCCTCGACGAGGGTGAAACCCTGGGAATTGTGGGGGAGAGCGGTTGCGGCAAAAGCGTCGGCGTGATGTCCTTGATCCGCCTGATCCCGATGCCGCCCGGCCGGGTAGTGGGTGGCGAAGTCTGGTTCGAAGGGCGGGACTTGCTCAAGCTTGATGACGATGAGATTCGTCAGGTGCGCGGCAACCGCATCGCCATGATTTTTCAGGATCCCATGACCTCGCTGAATCCGGTGTTGACGATCGGCCGCCAGATCACCGAGGCGCTGGAGCTCCATCTAGGCATGGACAAACCGCAAGCGCGGCGACGGGCTGTCGAGCTGTTGCAGCTCGTGGGCATTCCCGGCGCCGAGAGTCGTTTGGACGACTACCCCCACCAATTCTCCGGCGGCATGCGCCAGCGCGTGATGATCGCCATGGGGCTTTCCTGCAACCCACAGCTGCTGATCGCCGACGAGCCAACCACGGCCCTGGATGTGACAATTCAGGCGCAAATTGTCGATCTCGTCAAGAAGCTCAAACGAGAGATCGGCATGGCCATCATCTGGATCACGCATGACCTGGGTGTGGTGGCCGGCCTGGCCGATCGGGTGATCGTGATGTACGCCGGCTTCATTGTGGAGGAGGCAGCGGTCAAGGACCTGTACGCCAACCCGCGGCACCCCTACACCCTCGGATTGCTAGGTTCCCTACCACGCCTGGACGAGGAGCGCCCCACACGGTTGCGTTCGATCGAGGGGTTGCCGCCGGATCTGATCGATCTACCGCCCGGCTGTCCCTTCTATGCCCGTTGCGTGTATCGCGTCGATCGCTGCCGTGAGGAGAACCCTCCGCTGGAGTATGCAGCGTCGCACCACAAAGTGGCCTGCTGGGTAGATGTCAATGGGGTGCAGCCATGACTGAGAACAGCGGCAACGTGAACGGTCAGCGTAAAGCGTTGGTGCGCGTGGAAGGGCTCAAGATGTGGTTCCCCATCACCTCTGGCATCTTTCAACGCACCGTGGGGCAAATCAAAGCGGTCGACGGGCTGGATTTCCAAATCTACAAGGGCGAGACGCTGGGCCTGGTAGGCGAGTCTGGTTGTGGCAAGTCCACCACCGGCCGCGCCATTCTGCAACTCTATCGTCCTACAGCCGGACACGTCTACTTTGACGACGTGGATTTGACTACGATGAAGGGCGACGCCTTGCGCAAGCAGCGCCGGCGCATGCAAATGATCTTCCAAGACCCCTATGCGTCGCTCAACCCTCGTATGACCGTCGGCGCAATCGTGGGCGAACCGTTGGAAGTCCACGGCATCGGCAACAAGAAGCAGAACCGCGAGCGCGTGCAAGAGCTGCTGCGCATTGTCGGTCTCAACCCCTACTTCGTCAACCGCTATCCGCACGAGTTCTCCGGTGGCCAGCGCCAGCGCATCGGCGTCGCGCGCGCGTTGGCGGTCAACCCCGAGTTCATCGTGCTGGATGAGCCCATCTCAGCGCTGGACGTGTCCATCCAGGCCCAGGTGATCAACCTGCTGGAGGACTTACAGGCGGAGTTCGGCCTAACTTATCTTTTCATCGCCCATGACCTGTCGGTGGTACGCCATATCTCCGACCGCGTCGCCGTGATGTATCTGGGCAAGATCGTGGAGCTGACCGACCGCAACGAGCTCTATGCCAACCCACTGCACCCCTACACGCGTGCGCTGCTGTCGGCTGTGCCGATTCCCGATCCGGTGATCGAGGAGAAACGTCAGCGTATCATCCTGGAAGGCGACGTGCCCAGCCCGGCTAACCCCCCGAAGGGCTGCCATTTCTGCACGCGCTGTCCCAAGGTAATGGACATCTGTCGTGAGCAGGAACCCCCGTTCAAAGACCATGGCGGTGACCACTTTGTCGCTTGCTGGTTGTACGAGTAGCCCCCTTGCCCCTGTCCACGGACTCTTCATCCGCGTTTGACAGGACGACGACACTTGCGCCGAACCGCAAGCGAGGCCTGCCAAAAACGTATTGCAAGCCTGTGGAAGGAGGTGATGCCAGAGCTGCGTAACGGCCATCTGCGGCCAGGAGTCTGGCCGGCTCTGTTCACGGCGCCGCTTCTGCGTCGGGTAGAGCGGTGTTCAACGCAGTAGCATGCTGCCGCCGCTTCCAGGACGAGGTGACACAGCCCAGGCTGCTGCGCATCTTCGTTGGCCGATGAGGCCCATTTCTGTTCTCTCAGGAGGAGAAACACATGTCAAGCAAGAAGTGGACTGTCTTGTTAGCGGTCCTGGTTATCGCCGGCCTTGTGCTGGCAGCCTGCCCCGCACCTACACCGGAGGTTGTGGAGAAGGTCGTCAAGGAGACCGTCGTCGTCGAGAAGCAGGTCGAGGTCGAGAAGACGGTTGTGGTGGAGAAGGAGGTCATCAAGGAAGTCGTCGCCACCCCGGTGCCGTCGGAAGAGGCCAAGGTGCTGCGCGTCAACCTGGGCACCTACCCTGACATCATCGACCCGCAGAAGAGCTCCTTCGTCAACGAGATCGCGCATCTGAGCCTGATTTACGAAGGTCTGACCAGGCTGGACAACGATCTGAACACTGTGGCGGGCGCAGCGGAGAGCTGGCAATACAACGACGACGCCACGCAGCTGGTGTTCACGCTGCGGCCTGACCTGAAGTACAGCGACGGTTCGCTGCTGAACGCCGAGCGCTTTGCCTATGCCATTAAGCGCAACATCAACCCGGAGACCGCCGGCGAATACGCAGCGATCACCGACGAGATCGCCGGCGCGCCCGAGTGGCGCGGCTGCGACACGGCCGATGCAGCGGCTTGTGACGCGGCTAAGGCGGTGGTGGATGAAAGCATCAAGGCCAGCCATGCCGACGGCGCTCCCTGCGAGGGCTACGAGGACGCAGCCTGCAACACCCTGACCCTGACCTTCTCCAAGCCTGCTCCTTACTTCCACACCGTGATGTCGCTGTGGGTGACCTATCCAGCCAAGGAAGAGAACATCGACCAGGGCGGCGAGATTTGGTGGAACAGTTCCAAGTTCCAGATCGGCAACGGCCCCTACGTGCTGCAGAACCTGGAGCCCTTCGTGCGCGCCTACTTCACGCCCAACCCCAACTACTGGCGCGGCGTCGGTAAGGTGGACATCGAGTACTCCTACATCACCGACAGCGCCGTCTCGTTCGAGGCCTACAAGAACAACGAGTTCGACGTGGTCGGCCTGGCCGCCGAAGACTATCAGGTGGTAATGGCTGATCCGGTGCTGAAGGAGCAGGCCATGATCTACCCCGGCTCCTGCACCTTCGCTGTCATGTTCCACCAGCTCAAGGAACCCTTCACCGACCAGAAGGTGCGCGAGGCCTTTGCGTACGCTTTTGACCGTGAGGCGTGGGTGCGCGACGTGCTGCGCGGTCTGGGCTCTCCGACCCTGACTTGGATCCCGCCGGGCTATCCTGGATACGACGCCGAGGAGAATCGCTGGGGCTTCGATCCTGAGGCCGCCAAGAAGGCTTTGGCCGAGTCCAGCTATGGTGGCGCGGACAAGCTGCCGCCCATCAAGCTGACCTTCAGCGACACCCCGCGCAACCGCACGCGCAACGAGTGGCTGGCGGCTAAGTGGAAGGAATACCTGGGCGTGGATCTAACCTTGGACCCGGTGGAGCCGACCACGTACACGGCGCTGACCAAGGACATTGCCACCGCGCCGCAGACCTTCATCCTGGGCTGGTGCGCCGACTATCCGGATCCCCAGAACTGGCTGAGCGTCTACTGGCGAACCGGTGGCTTCGGCGAGCGTATTGGCTACTCCAACCCCGACTTCGATGCCTTGGTGAACGAGGCCGACACGACGGTCGATCCGCAGAAGCGCATGGAGCTGTATAAGCAGGCGCAGCGGTTGCTAACCGACGGCGCGCCTGTAGCCTTTGCGTGGAACAACGTGAACACCTACATGGTCAAGCCCTGGGTTAAGGGCGTCGTGACCACGCCGCAGGATCACGGCTTCCCCGGCTCCAACGACCCGATCATGATCGACATCGACCCGTCGATGATGCCGTAGTCTAGGACGGACGGCTGAAGCCGTCACTACGTAGGGGCGTTCTCTTGGTAGTGGCGACTTCAGTCGCCTGCGGCAGAGGGACGGCTGAAGCCGTCACTACGCAGAGGCGTTCTCTTTGGTAGTGGCGACTTCAGTCGCCTCCGGCAGAGGGACGGCTGAAGCCGTCACTACGTAGGGGCGTTCTCTTTGGTAGTGGCGACTTCAGTCGCCTCCAGGCATGCATGGCTGTTCAGGTGGTGTGCAGATGACATCTTTTATCGTGCGACGACTGCTCTGGATGATCCCCACGCTTTTCTTCGTGGCGTTGATCACCTTCATCTTGATGCACGCAGCCCCAGGGGGACCTTGGGATCGCGATCTGAGCACCCGGCAGGTGGACCCGCGCACGCAAGAGCTGCTGAACAAGGAGTTCGGCCTAGACAAGCCGCTGTTCATCAACCTGGAAGGGGGCAATCCCTTGGACAGCCAGTTCCTGAACTACATCGGCGGCGCGCTGCAGGGCAATCTGGGTCCCTCCTATCGCCAGCGCGGCATGAACGTGGAGGATATCCTGTTCAAGCCGCCGGAGGGCAAACCTGTTTGGCAGAGCAAGTTCGGCTACTCCTTGCGCCTCGGGCTGCTGGCATTGGGCTTGGCGATCCTTTTCGGCATCCCGCTCGGCACCATCGGCGCTTTGAAGCGCAACACATTTATTGACTACGTTTCTCTAGCCATCTCCACCATTGGCATTTCCGTCCCCAACTTCGTGCTCGCCATCTTCCTGATCGTCTTGATTGCCGGTCGGCTCAAGCTGATCAAGATCGTCCAGCAAGATTGGACCAGCCCCGGCGCCTGGATCGTGCCGGCCGTCATCCTGGGCTTCGGTACCTTTGCCTTCATCACGCGCTTGACCCGCTCTCAGATGCTAGAGGTGATGCAGCAGGACTACGTGCGCACGGCGCGCGCCAAGGGGCTGTCGGAGAAGGTGGTGGTGGCGCGGCACATGTTGCGCAACGCGCTCATCCCGGTGGTAACCATCATTGGGCCGGCGCTGGCGGCGCTGGTCACCGGCTCCTTCATCATCGAGCAAATGTTCGGCTTTCCCGGCAGCGGTCGCGAGTTCGTTCTTTCCATCTCGCGGCGTGACTACTCGATGATCATGGGCACGACGCTGCTCTACGCCGTCTTGGTCGCCATTGCCAACCTGACGGTGGATATCACCTACGCTTTCCTGGACCCCAGAATCAAGCTGGGCAAGTGAGGCTGCCATGGCTGTACAGACTGCACAACCCCCGGTCGTTCTCGATCCCACGTCAGCCCTGGTGCTCTCCCGTCCGCCCCGCTCGCTGTGGCGCGACGCCTGGGTGCGCTTCACCAAGAACAAGCTGGCCGTCGCTGCTTCCTTTGTGCTGCTGTTCTTTACTTTTGTCGCCCTGTTTGCTCCCGTCCTGGCCCCACACGACCCGTTGAGAATCTACGATGGCAAAGGTTATTTGCCGCCGGCCTGGGAGAAGCAAGGGCCTATCGGCCAACCGGGCGAGTCGCAGTTCATCTTCGGCACCGACAGCTTGGGCCGCGACGTGTTGAGCCGCGTGATCTACGGCGCGCGCGTGTCGTTGGTGGTAGGGTTCATCCCCGCATTGATCATTCTGCTGGTGGGAGTGGCCGTGGGCCTGATTGCCGGCTACATGGGAGGGCGCGTTGACAACCTAACCATGCGCTTTGGCGACATCCTATACGCCTTTCCTGACCTACTCTTCTTCATCATCGTGATGACGGCGCTGCGCGACACGCCTGCCGGCCAATTGCTCAACGGCCTGGTCTTGCTGTTCGTGGCGCTGGCCATCGTGAGCTGGATTGGCCTAGCGCGTATTGTGCGCGGCCAGGTGTTGTCGCTCAAGGAGAAGGAGTTCGTCGAGGCCGGGCGCATGGTGGGCGCCGGGCATCTGCGCATCATGGCCAAGCATATCCTGCCCAACTGCTTGGGCCCGATCATCGTTTACACGGCCCTGCGGATCCCAGGCTTCATTATTACAGAGGCCGTGCTCGGCTACTTAGGCCTGGGGCTGCGCCCCTCCACCCGCTCGACCGATATCTTCATCACCAGCTGGGGCGCGCTGATGCTGGACGGCCAGTCGGCCATCAACGCCCAGCCCTGGCTGCTGCTGACCCCGGCCATTGCCGTCGCCATTGTGGTGCTGGCCTTCAATTTCGTCGGCGATGGCCTGCGCGATGCGCTGGACCCGCGGTTGCGGGATCGGTAGCTTGGTAGATTGGTAAGAGGTGGTTAGCGACGCCCCTCGGCTTGGCCGCAGGGGCGTTGTTGTTGAGGGGGCCGTCCACGAATGGGGTCACGAACGCACGAATTCCGTTGTGCGCCATTCGTGTGTTTGTGGTCCTTCTTCGGGGATGGCTTCTACGAACGTCCGCGCGCCGGCAAACGCGTTCCGCAGGTGCGGCACGGCCTGCACGTCGTCCACGTACACGCCGTTGCGGGCGCGGGAGGAGTGCACCATGCGCCAGCCGCCCAGGCTCATGCCCACGTGGGTGATGGCGCGGTGGTCATCCCCGCTGAAGAAGAACAGGTCGCCCGGTTCGTAGGGGGGCTCTGCCGGCCGGCCGGCTGCGAACTGCATGTCCGCATCGCGCGGGATGGTCACCCCGGCCAGGCGGTGGAGCAACTGCACGAAGCCGGAGCAGTCGATGCCCAACGCCGTGCAGCCGCCCCACAGGTAGGGCACGCCGATGAACTGCCCCGCGTCGGCAACCATCTGGGCGCGCTGCGCGCCGGCCGGCTGCGGCAGAGCGTTCTGGTCGCGCAACTGGGCCGCCGGCGTCCAGCCCTGCGCGCCCGAAGCCAGAATGAGCTGCGCCCACTCCCCCTGCACCGCGGCTGCGTGAACTGCCGTGCCGCCCAGGACGCGGCCGGCCAGGGGCGAGCCAGGCTGGGGCGCACGGTGCAGCAACGCGACCGGCGCGGCCACCAGGTGCGTGGCTGCGGGCGGCGGCGTTTCCGCCAGGTACGGCCGGTAGGCCCAGCCCAGATAGCCGTCGGCCTGGCGCACAAAGGCCCAGCGGCCCTCCTCCTGCAGCAGCTCCAGCGGCTGGCCATCCAGCAGTTGGCTCACCTGCTCGGCCAGCCAGGAGGGTTGGGCGTACAAGCCGGTCAGGTTGGTGGCCACGGCCATCGACCGGCCGGGGCGCAGCACCTGGACGCCGGAAGTGTTGCAGGAAGGAAAGGGAAACGAAGGAAAGGAGGAAAGGAGGAAAGATTGGGCGGCGGCGAGGGTTTCTTGGTCTAGCACGACGCCGGTTAGCGTGCAGCGGTCAGCAGTCAGGTCGGTTGCTTGCAGGTGGCAGAGATGTGTACGGGAGTCGCTTTGGGTGTCGGCAAAGGCGGTGAGAGCAGTTTGTATCTGTTGAAGCATAGGGGGCAGCTATCGCCAAGCTTAGGCGACCTCGACTAAGTGCTGAGCTTCTGACAAGGCGGATGAGATGACTTCATCTCCTACACCTTGCCGGCGGAGGCTCTCGATCAACACCCTAACTTCGACACTGCCTTCCAGGCGCTCTAGGTTTGTACGCAGACCTTGACCGCTGTATGCCTTGATCAACGACTGGGGGCTGGAATAGCCGAGCAATGTGGCAACGCGCTTAAGGTCATCGAGCACATCGACGGGAATGCGAAGTTTTATCATCGTCATTGGACGATCTTTCTGCAGTCGATCGGCGAGTTTATTGATCTTCAAATGAGACTTCGTGTCTACGAAAATTCGCCGCAGCTTTCCGACTATCCCATTTGAAGGCAATACCGTGGAGGGTGTACCTGACATTCATCAAGACAAAGTATAGTGCGTGTGATGCCCTTGTCAAGCAAGTGTCTCAGCTCTGCACCTTTACGCCGATCCCTGCCGCTTCTGGCAGATGCACGCCGGCCCGTTGGTCGAACCACACGCCGCGGAAGGGATCGTTGGCGATCAGCAGGGGCGCGTCCAGGTCCAGCCAGTCGGCCAGGCCGACCAGGTGCGCCATGGCGGTGACGCCCAGCGACGTCTCCACCATGCAGCCCAGCATGACGCGCAGGCCGAGCTGGCGCGCCCGGCGCAGCATGGCCAGGCAGGGGGCCAGGCCGCCGGTCTTCATCAGCTTGAGGTTGACCCCGGCCACGCCGGCCGCCGCCAATCGTTCGACGTCGGCCAGGGTCTGCACCGACTCGTCCGCCACGACGGGCACGCGGGTGTGCGCCTGCACCAGCCCCATGCCGTCGATGTCGTCCTTGGCCACCGGCTGCTCGATCAGCTCCAGGTCGTAACGTTCCAGCGCCCGGACGCGACGCACGGCCTCCTCGGCCGGCCAGGCTGCGTTGGCATCGAGCCGCAGCCGCGCGTCGGGCCGGGCTGTGCGCACGGCCGCCACGCAGGCCTCGTCGTCAGGCGCGCCCAGCTTGAGCTTGAGCACCGGATAGGCGGCCGCAGCGGTCGCCATCTCGGCCATCTCCGTTGGCTCGGCCAAGCTCAGGGTGAAGGAGGTGGGCAGCACGACCGGCTGCGGCAGGTCCAGCAGTCGGTGGAGGGGCAGGCCGCGCTGCCGGCCGAGGCGATCGTGCAGGGCCAGGTCCACGGCGGCGCGGGCCGGGGCTGGGCCGTCTGCGCCCACCCAGGCCGCAATCGCGGCCGGATCGTCGGGCAGCGAGTCGGGGCGCGTCGCGGTGGCCTGCCAGAAGACGATCATCGCCGCCTCGTCGATGCCGTAGTAGGGTGGGATGGCGGCTTCGCCCCAGCCCGCGTCGCCGGTCAGGCGCAGCCAAAAGGCCTGGCGCGTCGTGCTGGCGCCGTAGGAGACGCGAAAAGGGGTGCGCAGGCGCAGGATGAGGGATTGCCAGGTGAGCAAGGGGTTGGTTGGAGGCATGGAGTGTTCTTTTGTGGCGTAGAGTCGCGTGGTCCAGGCATTCACAGCATCTAGGATTATACCCACGCTTACCTTGCGTGTCACGTTGGTGTGCGTGGCCCCCCAGACCCTGCAGGTTTTCGTGGGGTGGCGACGTTGCGCGACCAGCGCCGATTGCCGCAGTCGCCGCCATTCCTGGCCTGCGCAACGAAACCCGCAGGGTTTTGCGCTTGCCGTTGAACCTTCTCCACTCTCTCGCTGTGTATAGCGCGCAAGCCAGATAGGTGGGACAATTTGCCTAAATGCGGGCCCTGTGGTATTCTTGCGCCGCGGCGGAAACGCTCCCTCCTAACAGTTTGTCGCCTCGCGTTGGCGAGAGCGTGTAGTACGTTGGCAAGGAGTTCCTACCGCTCCACCAAACCCAACCCTTCACCCAATGATAGCCTGGCAAGCTAGACAGTTCCCTCTATTCGTCCGAGCGCAACATGGCGTTGTGCTGGCGCCCTCGGTGGTCAGCGTGCCCCGCAGACGAGCGCCTTACGCCACACCTTCGGTCCATCATGGCACGCAAACACTCTAATTCCCGTTCGGAGGAGAAGATGAATCGCTTCAGAATGTTGACTCTTGTCGCCGTCCTTGTGATCGCCGCAATGGTCTTGGCCGCCTGCCCTCAGCCAACGCCTGAGGTACAGGTCGTCAAGGAGACGGTGGTCGTCACCCAGGAAAAGGTCGTCGAGAAGCCGGTCGAGGTCGTCAAGGAAGTGGTCAAGGAAGTCGAGAAGCAAGTGGAAGTGGTGCAGGAAGTCGCTAAGGAAGACTACACCACCCCGCACCCGATCCTGAGCGACCTGCGCGTGCGCCAGGCCATCGCCCACTGCATCGACCGCGACGCCCTGATCGCCTCGGTTTACCCCTATGTCGAGGATCCTCAGGGCCTGCTGATGGACTCCTTCCTGCCCAAGACCCACTGGGCGTACAAGGGACCCTACGACTTCCCGTGGTACGATCCTGAGAAGGGCAAGGCGCTGCTGGAGGAGGCCGGTTGGACCCTGCCCGAGGGTGGTACCGTCCGCACCAACGCCAACGGCGACGTGCTGGCTGTCAAGTTCACCACCACCACCGCCCAGTTCCGCCAGACCTGGTCGCAGGTGATGGTGCAGAACCTGGCCGCCTGCGGCTTCCAGATCCTGCCTAACTACGTGCCCGCCTCCTGGTGGTTCGGCGATACCACCGGCCTGAGCCGCCGCGACTTCGAGCTGGGCGCCTTCGCCTGGGTCGGTCAGGCGGATCCCGCCGGCCGCACGCTCTACGCTTGCGACCAGATCCCGCTGCCCAGCAACAACTGGGAAGGCCAGAACTACATGGGCTGGTGCAATGAGACCGCCAGCGACGCCATCACTAGGGCCAACAACACCTTGATCCGTGATGAGCGTATCGCCGCCTACGACATCGTGCAGAAGGAGTTCGCCAAGGACGTGGTGTCGATCCCGGTCTTCCAGCGTGCTGAGGCCGAGGCCTGGAGCTCCGATCTGCAGGGTGTTGAGGCCGACCCGACCGAGTACGAGACGGCTGACCTGCACAAGTGGACGCTGGCCGATGGCGGTGACACCATCGTGATCGGTATGACCCAGGAGCCGGACAGCGCCTGGAGCCTGGTCTCCAGCATGGCCGTCCAGCGCGTGGTCTTCATCCCCGCTCGGGGCCAGATCGTTTCGCAAAAGAGCTATGACTTCCAGCCGGTCCTGCAAGACGGCCTGTCCACTCTCGAGTCTGGCCTCGCCAAGAACGAGGTTGTGGAAGTCAAGGCCGGCGACATGGTCTATGATGCCGGCGGCCAGGCGGTTCCGTTGGAGGCCGGTGTCAAGGTGATCGACTCCGAGGGCAACACCGTGGAGTTCGACGGCAACGGCACGGTCAAGATGAACAAGCTGACCGTCACCTACAAGCTGAAGGACTACACTTGGAGCGACGGCACCCCCGGCAGCGTGGAGGACATGAAGCTGGGCGCCATGATCGACTGCGATCCCAAGTCAGGCGCGACCTCCATCGAGTACTGCCGCCGCATCGGCAACCCCGACGTCGAGGGTGACGTGATGAAGGGCATCACCTTCGCCGACGGTGCGCTGGAGATGACCGTCAGCTTCCTGCCCGGCAGCCAGGATCCGACCTACTTCCTCTATCCGTTCAGCATCTACCCCAGTGCGCAGGTGCTCTCCGATGGCCGCGTGCTGAAGGACGTGCCGGCTGAGGAGTGGGCCACCCTGCCCGAGATCGCTGAGACCCCGCTGTCCTTTGGCCCCTACATGGTCAAGGAGTGGATCAAGGGTCAGTCTATCACCCTGGAGCCCAATCCCTACTGGTACGGCGGTGAGCCGGCCACGCCCAACGTGATCTTCGTCTTCCTGGCCGACACCAACCAGGCCGTGGCGCAGCTCATCAACGGCGACGTGGACTTCCTGGACAGCTCCACCCTGGGCGCCGGCGCCGAGGTGGCGACGGTGATCGAGGCTGCCAAGAACACCGGCCAGGTCCAGTACTTCATCGGTGGCTCGCCCACGTGGGAGCACATCGACATCAACCTCTACACCAAGTAACGATGCCATGGGCGTGCAGGCCAGCCTGCACGCCTTGCGCCGTCGTCTGGTGACCACAAACAACGGGCGGGCCCCGTCCGCTGAGATGGGCCCGCCCGTTTGTTGTAAAGACTGCTTGCGTCAGGGTAGGTTTTGGTGGGTGTCAGCCTGAGCGAAGGCGGCGAGGGATCCCGGGGCTGGAGCCGGGGATGCTTCGGCGGCCCTCAGCATGACACGGTGACATGATTGACGTGTAACAGCGCAGCATCGGGGGACAAATCATCTCAGTTCGGAGGCAGCCGATGACGAACTACCTGATCCGCCGCATCATTCAAATGGCTATTGTGGTCTTCCTGGCGGCTCTCTTTACCTACTTTCTCTTCAATATCTCTCCTGGCGGACCTCTGGCCGGCATCCAGCAACAACAGCGCCGCATCACGCGGGAAGACCTGGCCCGCTTGCGTGCGCAGTACGACTTGGACTTCTACTGGCCCTACCGCTTTACGCGCTGGCTGATCGGGCAGCCGAGCGGTCCCATCGTCATCGGTGGCAGGGAGCTGTTCAGCAATGTGGCTGTGGGCTGTTATCTGCCGCGCGATGAACAGGTAGTGGTGCAGGATGGCCAGACGGTGGTGATCCCCAAAGGCTGCGACCAGTATGTCTATCTGTCCGATATCCCTGTGATCCATCCGGCCGTCAAATCGAGCAAGGGCATTCTGCGCGGCGACTTCGGCAACTCCACCGTGATTCGCACAGGACGTCCGGTCTGGAACGAGATGATGTCGCGCCTGCCGGCGACGCTGGAGCTCATGCTCATCTCTACCTTGCTCTCCTTTGCGTTGGGCATCCCCATCGGCATCTACAGCGCGATCAAGCAATACTCGCGCTTCGACTACACCTTCACCACCATCTCCTTTATTGGATCGGCGATGCCGACCTTCTTTTTCGGGCTGTTGCTGATTCTGACCTTTACGGTCTTTCCCAACATGTTGCAGGAGCAGTTTCCCTGGCTGCCCAAGCTGCCGCCGGGCGCGCGCGTGGCGGTGCGGCCCTACGAAGTCGCCAGTTGGCTGCCGCGCGTCCAGCCAGGCACTCCTCTGGACCGCTTTTTGCATTTGATCATGCCGGTCAGCGTGCTCACCTTCTTCTACATGGCGACCTGGAGCCGTTTTGTGCGCTCCTCGATGTTAGAGGTGATGCGGCAGGACTACGTGCGCACAGCGCGCGCCAAGGGCCTGGTGGAGAAGACCGTGATCGTCAAGCACGCGCTGCGCAACGCCTTGATCCCCTTTGTCACCGTGGCGGTGTTGACCATCCCCAGCCTCTTTGCCGGCGCCATCATCACGGAGACGGTCTTCGCCTGGCCGGGCATGGGACGCCTCTACTTCGACGCCCTCAGCCGCAGCGACTGGAACATTGCCTTGGCCTTCATTTTCATCACGGCCGTGCTGACCGTGTTTGCTACCTTGCTGGGAGACATTCTCTATACCGTGGTGGATCCGCGCATCAAGTACACGTAATGCGCAACGAGTGATGCGTAAGCTAAGCCCTTGCGGAAGGCAACTTTGGTTACGCATTACGTATTACGCCTCAGCCTTCATCCAACGTATGTCACACCAACCGGAGCATACCATATGACATCAGTTGCTCAGCCCGTTATTTTGCAAGGCGCCGCTGAGGAAAAGCAGGAGAGCCAGACGCGCGTGATCTTTCGCCGCTTCCGCCGGCACAGGCTGGCGATGATCTCGCTGATCCTGATCGGCTTCATCTTCCTCGCCTCGTTGCTTGCGCCGGTCATCGCACCTTTCGAGCGCGATGCCATCGATCTGTCATCGCCCTCGCGTCCCGCGCCTCCCGGCACAGTGGACAGTCAAGGACGGGTGCACTACCTGGGCGTCGATCACTTGGGGCGCGATCTGTTCACACGCGTCTTGTACGCTGCGCGCGTCTCTATGAGCATCGCCATCCTGGTGGTGTTGATCTCGGAAAGCTTCGGTGCCTTTCTGGGCGCCTTAGCCGGCTACTTCGGCGGCAAGACCGACGCAGTGATCTCACGCGTGATCGAGTTCATGTTGACGATCCCCACCTTGCCCATCTTGCTGATCATTTCAGCTATCCTGCTGCGCCGTGACGTGGTGATACCGCTGCCAACCTTCCTGAATAACCTGCTGAGCGCGCTGTTGTTGGCGCCGCCGCGCGAGGCGCAGAAGGTGGTAGTGCTGGTCCTGATCCTGGTGATCTTCGGCTGGCTCAGTGCGGCCCGCTTGATGCGCGGCATGGCGCTCTCGCTGAGCAAACAGGACTTCGTGGAAGCGTTGCGCGCAGCCGGCGCCTCCGACGCGCGTATCATCTTTCGCCACATCATCCCCAACGGCCTGGCGCCGATCCTGGTCAGCGCCAGCCTGGCGTTGGGCGGCGTGATCGTCACCGAGTCGGCGCTGAGCTTCTTGGGCCTGGGCGTGCAGGACCCGACGCCCACGTGGGGCAACATGCTCTCCACCTCGCAGAGCTACATGTTCCAGCACCCCTGGTTGCCGTTGGTGCCAGGCGTCTTCCTGGTGATCGTTTCCATCGGCTTCAACTTCATCGGCGACGGCCTGCGCGATGCCCTCGACCCGCGCCTGAAACGGTAGTGCGACTATGAGCGAAACGACCACGAACGGCACAGAGCCCAAGATACTGCTGCGCGTCAAAGGGCTCAAGACTTACTTTTTCACCGAGGACGGCGTGGTGCAAGCCGTCAACGGCGTGGACTTCGCCATCCCCGAGGGCCAGGTCATGGGCCTGGTGGGCGAGTCGGGCTGCGGCAAGAGCGTCACCTCGCTGTCGATCATGCGCCTGCTGGGCGGCTCCGGCAAGATTGTCGAGGGCGAGGTGTGGCTGCGCGACAAGAACCTGGTCACCCTGCCCGAGGACGAGATGGTCAAGCTGCGCGGCGGCCAGATGTCCATGATCTTCCAGCAGCCGACGAGCTGTCTCAACCCCATCTTCCGTGTCGGCGATCAGGTGGCCGAGGTGCTCATCCAACACCAGAAGCTGAGCAAAGAGGAAGCGTGGAACCGCGCCGTCGAGATGCTGTCTCGCGTGGGCATTCCGGATGCCGAGCGCCGCGCCAAGTCCTTCCCGCATGAGATCTCCGGCGGGCAAGCGCAGCGCGTGATGATCGCCATGGCCCTCTCCTGCTTGCCCGACCTGCTGATCGCCGACGAGCCGACCACGGCGCTGGACGTGACCATCCAAGCGCAGATTCTGGACTTGATGCGCCGCATGCAGAAGGAGCTGGGGACCACGATCCTACTGATCACCCATGACCTGGGTGTGATCGCCGAGATGTGCAACGACGTCGCGGTGATGTACGCCGGCTTGATCGTCGAGTATGCCGATGTGCACACCTTGTTCGACAATCCCATGCACCCTTACACCGAGGGGTTGATGGCGGCCATTCCAGTCTTGGGCGATGTGCGCGAGTCGCTGGCGGTGATCCCCGGCACCGTGCCTGACCTGATCAACTTGCCGCCCGGCTGCAAGTTCTCGCCGCGCTGTCCCTACGTCAAAGAGATCTGTACGCAGCAAGACCCGCCGCTGGTCGAGATCGAGCCGCGCCATCAGGTGCGCTGCTGGATGCGTCATCCGGACACCAAGGAGCAGTGGGCCGGTGTGACGCGCACCGATTGGCGTTTTGTCGGCGATGAGGTTTTTGCCCACGCCGGTGCGGTCAAGGCTGTAGCTGGCACAGGAGGAGCAAATGGCGCTTGAAGTCGGTCAGGCCAAGAAGGACTTGTTGGTCGTCGAGAACCTGAAGAAATACTTCCCGGTGCGCTCCGGTTTGCTGCAGCGCATTTCGGCCTGGGTCAAGGCGGTGGACGGCGTCAGCTTCACCATCCGCGAAGGCGAGACCTTTGGCCTCGTGGGCGAGTCGGGCTGCGGCAAAACCACGGTTGGCCGCACGATCTTGCGCCTGATCCCCTACACTGACGGCAACGTCTTTTTCGATGGCGAGGAGATCTTCAAGATGGGGCGCCGCGAGTTCAAGGCCATGCGGCGCAGCATGCAGATCATCTTCCAAGATCCGTACTCATCGCTTGACCCCCGCATGCCGGTGGGCGAGATCATCGCTGAAGGCATGATGATCCACGGCATCGGCACGCCCAAGGAACGTGCCGAGATCGTGGCGCAGCTCTTGCAGAAGGTGGGCATGAACCCCTATCACGCCCGGCGCTATCCGCACGAGTTCTCCGGCGGCCAGCGCCAGCGCATCGGCATCGCCCGTGCCCTGGCTCTGCGCCCGCGTTTCATCGTCTGCGACGAGCCGGTGTCAGCGCTGGATGTGTCGGTGCAGTCGGCGGTGCTGAACCTGCTGCGCTCCTTGCAGAAGGAGTTTGGTCTCACCTACCTGTTCATCGCCCACAACCTGAGCGTGGTGGAACACATCAGCGACCGTGTAGGCGTGATGTATCTGGGTAAGATGGTGGAAGTGACCACGCGCGAGGCGCTCTTCCGCAACCCGCTGCACCCGTACACGCAAGCCTTGCTCTCGGCCATCCCCATGCCCGACCCCGATTACAAGAAAGAGCGGATTGTGCTGACGGGCGATGTGCCCTCGCCGTTGAACCCCCCTAAGGGCTGCCGTTTCCATCCCCGCTGTCCACGCGTGATGGATATCTGTAAGGAAGTTGATCCGGCCTTCGAGCAGAAGCACCCCGACCACTGGGTGGCGTGTCACCTGTACAGCACGGGAACGTTCGAACCGCCGGCTGAGCCGGTGGGCGTCCCGGTGACGCTGAACTAGTTAGGCTCTTTTGGGCTCGTCCACCTGTAGGGCGAGCCCAAAAGCTCTTATACCGTGGCGAAATGGCTGTTGTCGGCGTTTGACCAACGGGTTGCGCTTGAATGCATCGCTGAGCAAACTCACCCTTCTTGAGAAGGTGGGGTATACCGTTTGAAACCTTCGAGGTCCTCCCCAACCCCGAAGGTTTTTTTGTGGGTGCGTTTGAAGTCAGTTGAGATGTGTGTTAACGGCAACTCGTGATCGACCGCGCAACTGCGTTTACAGCGACTCGCGGTCGACCACGGAAACCCCCAGGGTCCTGGGGTTCAACCAAAGTAACTACTCAGCCATAGGTGCCGGGCATTTGGATTCTGGTTTGCAAACGTGTCTGCGAAGCCAACCTAGGTCGCAAATCGCCTACAAAT
>DAOUBX010000253.1:0-8886 GCA_034432445.1 Anaerolineales bacterium | reverse complement strand
CTACTCAGCCATAGGTGCCGGGCATTTGGATTCTAACCTGAAAATCGCTCGGGCCGGTCTCCGACCGTGCCCGCCGCGCTTTCTTGACGGTTGTGCGCCCAGCGCATGGGCATCTGGTTTGCAAACGTGTCTGCGAAGCCAACCTAGGTCGCAAATCGCCTACAAATTCCCGGCACCTGAGCAGTTACTTAGACGTTAGGCTTCCACCGGGATTGAGGTCAAGATCCGGCTGCGCTCGGCCAGCCACACGCCAAACAGCACCAGCGCCGCGCCGGCCATCTGCGCCAGGCTGAGCGGCTCGTGCAAGAAGAGAACCGCGAACGCCATGGTGATCAGCGGGATCAGGTACACGTAGATGGCCGCACGGCTGGCGTCCAACCACTGCGCGGTCTGCCACCACCACAGGTTGGCCAGCAGGCCGGGGCCGATGCCCAGCGCCACGACGGCCAGGGCCGAGGGCAGCGTCACCGTCTGCCAACTGCCCTCGATGACCGCCACCGGCAACAGCGTCAGCGCGCCCAGTGTGGCCGAGGCGGTTGTGACCACCATCGGCGAGTGCCGGCCGACTAGCCGCTTGCCCATGATGAAATAGAGCGCGGCCACGAAGGAAGAGACCAGCACCAGCAGGTCGCCCAGCGCCGACTCGGCCTGCACCTGCAAGCGCAGCCCGCCCGCGCTAACCACCCAGGCGCCCAGCAGGGCGATCACGATGCCGGCCCAGGCCGCGCGCGGTAGCCGCTCGTGCAGAAAAAAGCGCGCCAGCAGCGCCGTGAACACGCCCACCATGTTGGCCAACAGCCCGGTGTTGATGGCGCTCGTCAGCGCTTGGCCGGCCACTTGCAAGCCATAGAGCAAGGCGATGCCCACCACGGCCAAGGCCACGAAACCGCCTAAGTCCCGGCGCAAGCCAGCGGCCAGGGCGCCTAAATTGCGGCGCCACGCCATGAGGCCCAGAAGCAGCCCAGCCGTGATCGTCCAGCGACCCGCCACCACCGCTGCCGGTCCTAGGCTGGCCAGCGCCACCTCGTTGAGGATGAAGCTGAGCGCCCAGAGGGTCAGCACGCCAAAGAGCTTGAGCCAGCGCATGGGGCGGTGGTCGGTGAACGGTGAACGGTAATCGGTGGACGGTGAGAGGGAAACCGGTTGCGGATCACCGGTTATCCTCTCACGCCTCGACCAACTCGCGCTGGCCGTCGTGTTCTTCCAGGCGCAGCGACAGCGCCTGCGACGCGCCGTCGGATCCCATGGAAATGCCGTAGATCGTGTCAGCCGCCTCGATGGTGCCGCGGTTATGGGTGACGACGATGAACTGCGTCTTCTCGGCGGCCTCGCGCAGCGCCGCGCGGAAGCGGTTCACGTTGGCCTCGTCCAGCGCCGCATCCACCTCGTCTAGGATGCAGAAGGGTGGGGGACTGACTTTGAGGATGGCTAGGATCAAGGCCGCGGCCGTCAGGCTGCGCTCGCCGCCGCTCAGCAGCGGCAGCGGCTGTGTGCGCTTGCCGGGCGCGCGCACGACGATCTCGATGCCGCTCGTCATCGGATCGTCGGGATCGCTCAGCTCCAGCCGCGCCGAGCCGCCGCCGAACAACGTCGTGAACTGCTCTTTGAACTCGCGCGCCACGGCGCGGAAGGTGGCCATGAACTCGCGCTGCATTACCGCGTCCAGCTCTTTGATCACAGTCTCCAGGCTAGCCGCCGCTTGCTGCAGGTCGTTGGTCTGGCCGGTCAGAAACTCGTAGCGCTCCAGCGCGGCCGCGTATTCCTCCGGCGCGTTGGGGTTCACGCTGCCTAGGCGGCTGTAGAGGGCGCGCAGGCGGCGAATCTCCTGCTCCAGGCCCTCTGGCAAGGTCTCGACGATCGGCAAACGCTCCACCAAAGGGCGCAGCGGCAGTGGCGGTTGGTCGTGCAGCGCCTCGCTCTGCTCCAGCTCGACCAAACCCACGTCGTGCTCGATCTCGCCGCGCAGGTGCGCCAGCTCATCTTGAGCGCGCTGCAGAGCGAGCTGTGTCCGTCGGTGCACTTCCTCCTCGCGTTGCAAGTGTTTGCGCTGTTCGGCCTCTTCGGTTGCCAGGCGGCTACGTTCGGCTTCCAGGGCGGCCAGCTCAGCCTCGGCCGGTTCGATCAGCCGCGCGTAAGCGTCGATCTGGGAGCTGAACTCGCGATCGTTGGCTCGCAGCGTTTCCAGGGAGGCGGCCAGGGCGTCGTGCTCGGCGGCCAGAGCCTGCCCGCGCTGCTCTTTCTGCTGTATCTCCTGTCGCAGCTGGGCCAGGGCGCGCTGTTGATTGGCCAGCAGCGCCTGCTGGCTGGCCACGCGCGCGGCCACGATGTCGGCAGCGCCGCGGCGCTCCATCACCTCGGCTGCCAGCGTCGCCGTTTCCAGGCTGCTCAAGGTCGTTTCGGCCTCGGCCATGGCTTGCTGGGCGGCAGCGATCTGCGCGGAGAGGCCGGCGATGCGCTGCTGTGCCTCGGCGTCGCGCGCGCGGCTTGCGTCCAGCTCGCGCTCGATGGCGCCCAGCCGTTCCTGCCGCCAGGTCAGTTCCTGGGCGATTTGGGCGGCCTGGCCCTGCAGCTTGGCCAGCGCCGCGCTCTCGGCTTGTGCCTGGCGTGCCGCGGCGGCCAGGGTTTGGTCGATCTCGGCCAGTTGCCGGCGCTGCGCGTGTAGGGCGTCTTGTCTACCGGTCTGTGCGGCGCGCAGCTCGGCCAAGGCCTGGTTGGCCGCCGCCACCTGAGCAGGCAGCTCGCGCAGCGAGCGCTCGCGCGCCAGCACACCCTGGTCGCGGCGCGGGGCCTGGCTGCCGCCGCTGACGCTGCCGCCCGGCCGCACGATGTCGCCTTCCAGCGTCACCACCGTGGCGCGCTCGCCGGAGCCGCTGGCGTTCAACACACGGCGGGCCGTCGGCAAGTCTGTGGTGACCACGACACGACCCAGCAGGTATTCGACCACGCCCCTCAGTCGCGGGGCGGCCTGCACCAGGTCGGCGGCAACGCCCAGGACGCCGGGGCCCGTGGCGGTCTTCAGCCGCGGCGCGGCGCGCAGGGTGTCCATGGGCAAGAAGGTGGCGCGGCCGCCGTTGGTGCGCTTAAGCCAGTCGATGGCCCGCTCGGCGTCCTCCCAGCGTTCGACGATCACATCCTGCAAGCGTCCACCGAGCGCTGTCTCGATGGCCAGCTCCAGCTCGGCCGGCACCTGCAACTGGTCGGCCACTGCGCCCACGATGCCCTGTAGGGGTGGCGCGGCGTGGCCGGCGCTTCTGGCTGCACCCACGGCGCGCAACACCGCCCGTGCACCGCCGCTGTAGCCCTCGCCCTCGTCGTGCAGGCGCTGCAGGAGGTCGAGCTGGTCTTGCAAGCGGTCGGCAAGGCGACGCTGTTTGGCCACCTGCTCGGCCAGCCGCGCCAGCTCGGCCTCGCTTTCGGCGATGGCCTGCAGCAGGGCCTGACGTTGCGCTGCGATCGTCTCGCCGTCGGCCTCGCTCTGGGCCAAGCGCGCCTGTTGTGCGGCGATCTGCGGCGCCAGCTCGGCGTGGCGGGCCTCGGCCGCTTGCAGCTCAGCCTGCAAGCGCTGCCGCTCCTCGGTCAGCGTGCGGCGTCGCCCTTCCTGTTCCATCAGCCGGCGTTCTTGCGCTGCCAGCTCGTTCTGCCGGCGGGCGACCTCTTGCTGCGCCTGCACCAGGCGTTGGCGGTGGCCGCTGCGCTGGCTCTCCACGGCGTCCAGGCGGGCCTGCGCCTCTGTGGCGGCGGCTTGGGCGCTGCGCAACGCGGCTTGCTCGGCCGCCAGGGCAGCTTCGGCGGCGCCCAGCTGTTGTTCGTGGGCGGCCAGGCGCTCGCGCAGGGGTGTTAGCTCCCGCTGCAAGTCCTCCTGCCGCGCGCGCAGTTGGCGCAGTCGCTCGCTGCCCACCGCCAGCTCACGCTGGATGGCCTCGGCCTGGCGGTGTAGGTGGCTGCTGGCGCGGTGCCAGTCGCCCAGCTCTTGGCGCAGCTCGCTGTGGTGCTGACGCAGGGCAGCATCGTTGTCGGCCAACCGTTGCAGAAACGCACGACGCGTCTCGACGGCCTGCCGCGCCTCGGCTTCCTCCCGGCTGGCTTGTTGCAGTTGCTGCAGACCATGGTGCCAGCGATAGCCGTACCACACGCGCAGTTGGGCGTCCAGGTCGGCTTGCACCTGCATGCGCTCTTCTGCCCGCTCTGCCTGGCGTTTGAGGTAGCGCAGCCGCGGCTCCAGCTCCTGCTGGATGTCGCTGACGCGCTCGAGGTTGTGGCGCGTTTCTTCTAGCTGGCGCAGCGCGTTGTTGCGCTTGCTCTGATGGCCGGTGATGCCCGCAGCCTCCTCGATCAGGGCGCGGCGCTCGTCCGGTCGCAGCGACAGAGCCTGGTCGATCAGGCCTTGGCCGATCACCGTGTAGGTGCGCCGGCCCAGCCCCGATTGCGCGTGGCTGAGCAGGTCGGTGATGTCGCGCAGGCGCACACGCGTGCCGTTGAGGTAGTACTCGTTTTCGCCGGAGCGGTACGTGCGCCGGCCGATCACCACCTCGCCGTAGTCGATCGGCAGCCAGCCATCGCTGTTGTCCAGCGTCAGGTTGACCTGGGCCATGCCCATGCGTGCGCGCTCGTTGGAACCGCTGAAGATCATGTCTTCGCTGCGCTTGGCGCGCAGCGCGCTGTAGCTTTGTTCGCCCAGCACCCACTGGATGGCGTCGGCGATGTTCGACTTGCCCGAGCCGTTGGGGCCGATGATGGCGGTTAGGCCGCCATGAAAGACAAAGCGGGTCTTGGAGGCGAAGGTCTTGTAGCCTTGGAGTTCGAGTTCTTTCAGCCGCATTGGTTGCTTCGATGTTTAGCTGGTGATTTGCCGCATCAGTTCGGCCCACGGCGGGCCGAGCAGGATTTGTAGAACGATCGCCAGCAACGCCAGAGCGAAGCCGACGCCGAGCCAGCGCCGTCTGCGGCGCCACCAAGCGCGCCAGGTCCACGCCGGCTCTATTGAGTCCTCGGCCCGCGGGGTCGTTGCGCCGATGGCCAACGGCTCGGCCAGCGCCGCGCCGATCAGCAGGTAGCCGCCCAGGCGCACCACAGTCCACAGCGGCCAGCCCGCCGCCAGGGCAACCAGCGGGGTGCTGGCCTCGCGCAGCACGCTGGCGACGATGTAGGCCGTGGCGTTGATGGTCAGGGCGTCGATCAACAGCCCTGCAAAGCCAGCCGTGAGCAAGGAGCCGACGGCCACCACGGCCAGCTGCGCCAGCTGTGTGGCAGGGCTCCAGGGCAGGCCGGCAATGAAGCCTGAGGGGCCGCTGAAGGTCCGCGCGGCCGTCCAGGCGATGGCCTGCGAGCGCATCTCGAGGCCGTTGAGCACGGCATTGCCGGCCTGTTGCGACAGCAACAGGCCGGCGATTAGCATGGCGCCGGCCTGGCAGACCGCCCAGAACGCAGCCAGGGTCACGGCGCGTCGCGGTCGGCCCACACGCACAGCCCACACGAAGAGGGGGAAGATCACGAACGTATTGAGCAGAGGCAGGCAGAAGCGTTGGCCCAAGAACACCGGCAGCGCCGTGGTCAGGAGCGCGCCCAGCGCGATCACAACGTAGATGATCGGATCATCGAGCACATGGTACCCGCTTTGATCGGGGGTGTCGATGGCCTCCTCCGGCGCGACAATCTCCTCCGGGCTGTCGGCGGGGTGCGTCAGATCGGTTGTCAGCGGCGTCTCACCCATGGTCAGCCAATAATCCTTGGTCAAAACTGCGCAGACGGGTTGTGAGCATCCGCTGCGCCAGCGTAGTATCGAGCCGGCAATCGCGCGGCCGCACCAAGCCGCTTTCGCTGCTGAGCCCCGGGGTTAGGCCGGCCGGCGAGAGTCCGCAGTGTTGCGCCAGCCGCACCCCCATGTCGTAGCGGCTGAGCCACTGGGGGCCGGCGATGTTGATAACGCCGCTGAACCCTGGTGTTGTGGCCAGCTCGAGCAGAGCCTGCGCTAGGTCAGTCACCCACACCGGCGTGCGCAGCTCGTCAGTGAACAGGGTGATCGGCAGTTGGCGGCGCAGGCTGGTCACGATCCAGTCGCTGACGGGGTCTAGTGGGTCCAAGCGGCAGATCAGCGAGGTGCGCACGATGACGGCCGTGGGTGTTGTGGCGTGCACGATCTCCTCGGCGGCGGCCTTGGCGCGGCCATAGGCATGCACGGGCGCAGGCGGGGCCGATTCGTCGTAAGGCCCATGCTCACCATCCAACACCAGGTCCGTCGAAATGTGGATCAGCCGCGCGCCGATGGCAGCCGCAGCGGCAGC
Organism: Anaerolineales bacterium; assembly: GCA_034432445.1. Classification (GTDB taxonomy): domain Bacteria; phylum Chloroflexota; class Anaerolineae; order JAAEKA01; family JAAEKA01; genus JANWYQ01. The sequence goes on along the minus strand of DAOUBX010000253.1, from coordinate 2,605 downwards.
CACGTGGCGCGTCCCCTCCGCCGTCACGGACTGCAACCGCTCGTCCTGTTTGCTGTAGGCGGTGTGGATCACCACCTGAGGCAAGATATCGGCGAAGAGCTGGCGCACCGCTGCGGGTTGGGTGATGTCCAGGTACACCGGCCGCACCTTCGGCATGTGCAGGCGCTGGCTGTGGCGGGCGCCCCAGACTGTGCTAAAACGTTCATCGACGCTGGCCTGGCGGACGATCTCGCCGCCCAAGAAACCGCTGGCGCCCGTGACGAGCAGGTTGATGCGCATAAGGATTGACCTGCTAAGCGACAGCGATTCGGCTGAGGGCGTCGGCGGCCGCAGCCTGCGATGCTCGCTGTTTGGAGTTGCCCTGACCGATGCCGTACACCGTGTCGTTGATGACCACCTGGACGGTGAAGATGCGGGCATGATCGGGGCCCTCGACGGCGGCCGTCTCGTAGCGCGGGGTCGCGTGCAGCTCGGCCTGGCTCCACTCCTGCAGGCGGCTTTTGGCGTCTTTGAGCTCTGCCCAAGCCGCCAGTTCGGGCAAAATGGGCTCCATCAAAGGCAGCGCCAATTGGCGCACGGCGTCTATGCCTTGATCGAGGTACAGCGCGCCCACAAGGGCTTCAAATGCAGCGCAGAGCGTGGCAGGGCGGCGGCGGCCGCCGGTGTCGGCTTCTCCGCGGCCCATAAGGAGGTAGTCGCCTAGACGAAGTTGATCGGCGAGGTCGGCCAGGGTTTCCTCGCGCACGAGGGCAGCGCGCATGTTGGTCAGCGGCCCCTCGCGCATTTCCGGAAAGCGGTTGTAGAGGTGCTCGCCGACCAAGAAATCGAGCACAGCATCGCCCAGGAACTCCAGGCGCTCGTTGTCGGCGAGCAGGAAATCGCGTGTCTCGTTGAGATAAGAGCGGTGGGTGAGCGCGCGCTGCAGCAACGTCTTGTCACGAAAACGGAGGCCGCTTGCTTGCTCGAAACGCAGAGCGGCCTCCAGCAACGAGGTTTTAGTGTTCACCACAAAGTCGGTCATGTGGGGAGAGGGACTCCTAGGATGGTCGATGGCTGCACAGATTATAGCACAGGGAGGGCAAAAGCCCAAGGGGTGCGCCCCGGTGGGTGAGGGCGGTGTCGTAGTCGTGGGACGGGCGGCGGCGCGCTTGCCATGTGAGAGCCAGCGTAGGTCAAGCAGAGCGCGGCGAATGGCAGTGGCTTGCTCGGCGCGCAACCTTAGTTTCGCGCTTTGGGCTGGACGCAGTATAATGCCTCCGGTAATTGCGCAGGCGTCAGGCGCCGGCGACCGGATTGACGGTGCGAGCTCGTTCCCCAACACGGTTGCAAGCTCAGCGTGAAGCGTCCGGCGTCTGCGGCTGGTCGAGGCCCTAGAAAACGTTACCGCTGCGGTCGGAGAGCGGCCGCAGCGGTTGCGTAGAGGGCAAGTGTTGCAGAACAGAGGAGTTAACCATCGCGTGTTGAAGTTGTTTCGCCGCACAAACGAAGAGCAGAAGGCTGACGAACAGAAGATCCACGACAGCCTGGAAAAGACGCGCAGTGGGCTGATGGGGCGCTTGGGCGCTCTCTTTCAAGCCAACGAGATCACCGACGAGACCTGGGATGAGCTGGAGGAGACGCTCATCATGGGCGATGTGGGGATCGAGACCACGCTAGCCCTGGTGGGAAGCGTGCGTGAGCGCGTGCGCAAGGAAGGCATCAAGCGCGCGGATCAAGTGCAAACGGTGCTGAAACAAGAGATGCTGGCCTTGCTCAACCAGGGCGAGGGCATGGAGATCGATGAACCGCGTTTGCTGACCGTGGTGTTGGTCGTGGGTGTGAACGGCTCGGGCAAGACCACCAGCATTGCCAAGCTGGCCAAGCTCTACAAGGACCACGGTCGCAAGGTGGTGCTGGCCGCAGCTGACACCTTTCGCGCAGCGGCCGTGCGCCAGTTGGAGATCTGGGGCGAGCGCGTGGGCGTGGATGTGATCTCGCAGGGGCAAGGGGCAGACCCCGGCGCGGTCGTTTTCGACGCCATTCGCGCTTGTCAGGAGAGCCGCCAGGCCGACTTGCTGATCGTGGACACAGCCGGCCGCCTGCACACCAAGTTCAATCTCATGAAGGAGTTGGAGAAGGTGCGCAACGTGGCGGCGCGGCAGGTGCACAAGGCGCCCCACGAGACCTTCCTGGTGTTGGATGCTACGACAGGTCAAAACGCGCTGAGCCAGGCTCGCCATTTCAAGGAGGCGGTAGACATCACCGGCGTCATCTTGACCAAGCTCGACGGCACGGCCAAGGGCGGCATCGTCTTTGCCATCAGCAAGGAGCTGGGGGTGCCGGTGCGCTTTGTAGGCACAGGCGAGACCGTGAACGACCTGGCGGTGTTCGACGGTCGGGTATTTGTGGACTCGCTCTTTCGTTAGGACAAAGCCAGTTGCCCCTGCGCGAGGGGCACCACTGGCAAGGCAAGCATGGCGAGCGCGGTGGCTCCGCACAGGCCGGCCCGAGCGATTGCTAGATTAAGAATAACTGTTCAGGTGCCGGGCACTTGCGACCGGTTTACAGCTTGAGCCGGCTCTGCAGACGCCCTGGCCAGCGCAGCCTTAAGTGCCCGGCACCTAGG
>DAOUBX010000252.1:0-36161 GCA_034432445.1 Anaerolineales bacterium | reverse complement strand
CGGGCACTTAAGGCTGCGCTGGCCAGGGCGTCTGCAGAGCCGGCTCAAGCTGTAAACCGGTCGCAAGTGCCCGGCACCTGAATAGTTACGTGCATTCATCGTTTCACGCCACCGCCTGAATATACTCCAGCTCCGGGAAATACTGTTTGCACAGCCGGCCGATGCCCAGAGCCAGCGTCTGCTGGGACATGGGGCAGCCGACGCAGGCGCCTTGCAGGCGGACTTGCAGCGTTTTGCCGTCGTAGCCGACGAACTCCACCCAGCCGCCGTGCGACACCTCGATCTGGTGGCTGATGGCTGCGATGAGCTCTTCGATGGTGAAGTCAGGCTGGGTGGTGGCTTGATCGTTCATAAGATGCTCCTGGGAACTGGGGGAGCTGGGGGAAGTGGGGGAGCTAGGGGAACTGGGAGAACTCTGCATAGAGACGTCGGAGTTTCGACAAGTTCCACTGAGTTCCACTGAGTTCCACCAAGTTCCTCCGAGTTCCACCAAGTTCCTCTCAGTTCCTCCGAGTTCCTCTCAGTTCCCGTTCTGTCCCGCTGCCATCAGCCGCGCGATCACCGCCTTCACCTCTGCCACGCTGGCGGGGTGGCGCAGCACGACGACATCGGCGCCCGCGTGCAGCAGGGTGGTCGTGGTCAGCACTTCCCAGGTGATGGCCCGCTCGGCCCAGTCGCCCCAGCTCTGCGGGACGCCCTCGCCGACCTTGGCCTCCTTCAGCTTCCAACCTTCCTCGCCGGGGGTCACCAGCATGGGCTGTTGGGTCATGGAGTCGCCGGCCAGCGCGGCCAGGCGCAGCCGCTCCATGACGCTGTAGCCGTACTCGATGCCGTAGCCCAGCGCGCCGGTGCTGGGGTCCATCAGGATGCGGTCCAGCGGCAGGCCGACGTCGCGGGTGAGGATGATGAGCTGCTTGGCCAGGTTGACGTCCATGGGGGTGCGGCTGTCCACCAGGTGGCCGTGGGCCATGGCTGCGGCGACGATGGTGCGGTAGTTCTTGTCCTCGCAAACGCCCAGCACCAGCCGCTCGCCGGCCGCCTCCTCGGCCACTGCCACCAGCAGTTCGTTGTCCAGGTCGGCGATGCCGGGGCCGAAGACCATCAACGGCAGGCCGGTGGCGTTCAACACGGTGCGCACCGTCTTGCGGGCCTCGGCTGCGGTCGGCTTGGCGCCGCCGGGGCCGCGCTGCACCGGGCCGGTCAGGCGCAGCAGGATCAAGTCCGCGCCGCTGGCCTCGGCCGCCTTGGCCCAGGCTGCTGGGTCATTCACCGCCTCGCCCCAGGCCTGCTTGAGCAGGGGCGACCAGTCCACCGGCCACTGGTCGGCGATCTCCACGGCCACCACGGGTGGATGGGGCATGGCGCCCTCGTGGAAGAGAAAAGGCAGCGTCGACTCGCCGCCAACCGTCACAGTTTTGGTGCGCGTGCCACCCTCGGCCCTGGTCGCGCCGATGGTTACCTCGCGCACTTTGCCGGCATACTTGTTTTTGGGGATGGTAACAGGCATGTGGGGGTCTCACTCCTTTGGGAGAGGGTTATCGGTGATCGGTAAACGGTAATCGGTGAACGGTGAACGGTGCTGTCCGACCACCGATTACCGGTTACCGGTCACCGCTCACCCAAGTCCATACCGATGCTTGAACAGATCCACCGCCGTGGGCCGCTCGGCGCCGACGCCGACGCCGGGGGCGCGCTCCAGGCCGGCGATGATGCGGCACACATCTTGCAGAGTGATCACGGCCGCCGGGTACTTGATGCCGCCGGCGTGGTGGGTGACGAAGAGCTGCTGCAGGCCGCGGTCGAGCATCAGGTGCGCCGCGGCCGCGGCCGGGATGTCGGGCAAGATCTCCGGCACGTGTTCGTGCATCACGTCGGCCGCGGTCAGGCGGGCATGGTCGCGGTCGATGGCCCGGGCCACGTGCTGCTCGCCCAGCCAGCCCACCATGTTTGCGTCCTCGTCCAGCACCACCAGCGCGCTGACGTTGCGCTGCACCAGCAAGCGGGCGGCGTCCTTGAGTGGCGTGTCCTCCCGGCAGGTAGGCACGCCGACGCGCATCAGGTCACGGACGAGGGTGGTGGGCATGGGGACAACCGTCTATTTCGTCTTGTAGACTTCACGCCGGTGGCGCACAAAGTGGACAATCACCGAGGTCTTGGCGTCGTCGAGCGTGTACAACACTCGATAATCGCCGACACGCAACTTGAAAACACCGGCCCAAGGGCCAGTCAATGGCTCAGGGGTCAGTTGGTCGAAATTCTCCGCCAGCCATCGAATCTTGTTCAAAATCCGCTGCGCAGAGGGCTTGCTCAGCCGGCCAAGATCGTCGTAGGCGGTGGGCGTGAAATGGACTTGGGCCATGTCACCACGTTAAGCCGAGCCGACTTGCTACGTCCTGCGCCGAAAGCGTTTCACCTTCGCCCTGAACAGCGAGTAGCGATTGCTGCACTGCACTTTGGAAATCCTCGCGCAGTTCCAGACCTTCGTCAGGATCGCGCAACAAGTCTTCCATGGTCTGTGTCACAACTTCTCGGATCAGACTTCTCAGATCATCTACCGTCAGGTCAGCTACACGAGTGGTCATGTCCTTGTCTCCACTGGCATGCATGAATCAAGAACTCACGAATCGCCCGTGGCGTAATTCGCCTTTGGCTCAGCGATGGCCGGCGTCATGGTGGACGTCAGCGTTTGCTGCGTTGCATCTCGCGCTTCAAGCCGGCGCTCCAACTCGGCGCGGCTGATGGTTGGTTGCTTGCGGCGCTCGGAGATCAACCTCTAGAATTGGTCGCTGGTGCTCAACTGAAGTTGCTCTTCGTCCATGTCAGCAACGTGGATTGCGTCGTGACCAGGCTCCTGCGCATCGATGACATGTCGCAGCGCTAACTAAATGACTTCCTGATCGCCGTCCTCCAGCGCAGCCTCCAAATAGGCCATCGCCTCTTCGGGATCGGACAGGTCTTCCAGGAAGCCTACCTCGTATGGTACCGCATCAGGCGCTAATTGAAGCCCAACGCGAAAAGTGGCTCGATCCAGATCGGCCTGAGTGACTTGGGGGTACTCGTCTCGGCTGTCGATGTCTGGATGATGCTGATTAGCGGTGTAGCTAGACATGGCCGGATTCTGTTAAGTCGCCAGTGCGATCAGATCACGCCTTGGCCGCCGCACCGAGGGCGGCCTTCGTCATTCCTCAGTCGTGCGATACTCGACACGCGATTCGGCAATAACTGGTGCGCTTGCAGGAGATGAAGCTGCCTGCTGGCCAGCCGCGCGTGCGTCTGCGCGCTGATAGGCCAAGCGCCAGAATTCGTCACTTGACAGCGTCTTGCCAGCCTTGATGCTTTCCTCTGCCTGAGCCATGAGCGCCTGGAAGCGTGGATTGCGCGCCAGGAGCAGCCGTTCCAGGTCGTCGTTATCCTGTGGGGCAAGCAGCACAGCCACTGGTTTCCCGTTGCGGGTGATGACGATCGGCCCTTCGGTCTGGCACTCGTCCACGTATGCGCTCAGTTTCGCTTTCACGTCAGCCAAAGATGCGATTCTCATCGGAAGATCTCCACGCCACCGATCCATAAACGGCTGCCAACCTTCACGCCAATGCCCTTCACGAACACCAACCGCTCTTCGGGATCGATGTGGTAATAAACTCGAAAGCGGTTCTTTGGCCCAAATCGCAGCTCCCAGGTTGCGCTCAAGGGAGCCGGCTGCTCCAGCGGCTTGCGATTGCGCGTTTGCTTGTCGGGCGTATGGGTGAGCTGCTGGTTGATTGTCCGTTCGATCAGACTGTAGTATTTGCGCTCGATCGCTTCGAGATGATCGAGAGCGTCGGATGTGTACTCGATGTCGTAACAAAGACGAGTTGGCATTGACTAGAATTATAGTCCGATTACAATAGCCGTCAACCGGAGATCGATGAGTTTGTTGGTTGTCCTCGCTTGGTCGTTGCGAGACAATGGAGCGCTTCCGGGCGCTGCATCACTTTGTCGGTGACGTGACTTGAATGGTGTCATCGTTGCCAACTCTGGGCGGGTGAACAACCGATTTGCCCCACACCGTCATGAAGTCGATCTCGCCGCCAGAACAACGGAGATCGATCAGTCCATTGCTGGAAGTCGAGCCTCTCGAGGTACTGCCAGACTTCCACTTCACAAAGACGTCGGCATTCGCCAGCGCTTTACCGTCACGATCGTAGACCTGAACCTTTACCGACATTGGGGCCTCCTTTTGCTTTGGCCTGCGCTGAACACAGGTATTGCCGCCTACAGTTTTATCCGTCCTTGAGCAATGATGCGCAAAGTTTGTACTTCATCTCGCTGCTCATCATTCGCATATTCGAATTGGTCGATGGGGGCGTTTGCGATCGCAGCATACAATTCGGGAGTAGACATGCTGCGATCATCCATCACAAGATCGGCAAGTTTCATCAACAATCTAGAACGGTCAACAAACAAATCCGCACTCTGATCTTGCCTACAACGCTTCTCAAATGTACCTGCTAACTTTCCTATCTCAGACTTGAGAATTTGATCGGCCACCTTGCCAGCCCTTTTTGAAAACGCCCAACATGTCTTGACCCATTGAGCAGTGAACTGATGCGGATCAACTTTTAGGGCACGGTCAGCATATTTCACGGACTCATGCTCGTTGAAAAGATTGAAGTAGGCAAAGGCAAGCTCAGCGTCTGCATCTGGAAAGGGACCACCTGCTCGCTCCAGCGCGATCAAGAGCATGGCAGCACCGTCGCGCTGCGACCGCTTGTCGCTGACATCTTCGCGCACGAGTTTGCTGGCTTGTGTATAGATGTCTTGCGCTTCCTTCGTTGGCATAGGACGTTCTCGATTCTTGTTCGATCTGCTTCTGCACAAGACCGTTGAGGCGCAAAGGGAAGACTCCGAAAAAGCGAGTCAGCCCTCTGCGCCTCTGTGATGTCCTTGTCGCTAGAAAATCGGATCCATAAACAACGCCGGATGCTCGTGCTCCTCCATCCAGGCCATCAGGCCGTCGACGTCGGTGCAGATGGTCTCGTCGGCAATCTTCTCGATCAGGTCGGGATCGCCCTCGCGCTCGGCTACGGCCTTCAGCTCCTCGGCCATCGACTTCTTGAGCACACTGCTCATCCACACCACGCGCTTGAAGCCGCCGTCGGCCGAGATGAACTTAGGGCTGGTCAGGTAGTACTTGCCCACGCCCATCACGCCCGGCGTCTGCAGGCCGCCGCCGGCCATGCCGGCCAGCGTGCTGAAGGTCATGCCGGCCGGCGTCATGCTGGGATCCTCGCGGCTGACCACCATCACGCCGTTGGCCTCGGGGATCAACATCACGATGCACTCGAAGCAGCCGCACGCGGTCATGGGGTTCTCCATGATCGAATACATGGCCACCTCGTGCACGGTGCCCTGGCTGTTCTTCACCGCCACGTCGTTGGTGCCGGTCCAGTAGCCCTTGACCGGGTCGATGGTGTCGCCCAGGCGGATGGGCTGGTTGGGGCCGGTGGGGTTGATTTCGTAGCTCGCTTTGCAGTCCAGCCAGTTGTACGCGCCGCACAGGCCCAGCCGCTCCGGGCTGACGATGCAGACGTGGGTCGGCGCAAAGCTCTGGCACAGGGTGCAGGTGTAAAACTCGTCCACGCTCTCGTCGGTTAGCGCGCCCATGCGCTCGTTGCGCTCGTTGTAAGCGTCGCGGGCCTTTTGCAGCCACTCAGCGTGCAGGGCCGGGTCGGTGATGATCTTCACCTGCACCTTGTCCACGATGGCGCCGAACTCGCCGTGGAAGCGGGCGTGCAGAATCTTGCCGAAGTGCTCCAGCTTGAAGCCCTTATCGGCCGCCGCCTTGCTGATGCGGATCCAGGCGATGTCGCGCTGGCCGATGTGTTGCACGCCGCTGGCGCCGTTGATGAAGTAGTGCACCTGGCGCTCCAGCACCGGCTCGAAGTCCTTCTGCATCGTGCGGCCGGCCACCTCGATCAAGATGCCCAGGTCCATGGCGCCGCCCTCTTGCACCTCGCTCCAGTCGGGGCCGATCACCTCGACGCGGCCATCCTCCACCTGCTCGGCCGGCACCATGCGTAAGTACTCGAAGGCCCGGCTGTACTTGCCGCCGAACTCGACGCGCATGTCCTTCTTGCGCACCACCTCGCCCTCGAAGGCCGAGCCGTAGGGCACCGGCACCGGGACCTCGGTGATCTTGATCTTGACCCCGCGCGTCTCGATGCAGCGCTGCACCAGCTTTTCGGCCCGCTCCAGATCGTCCTTGCCGGGGATGGTGTTGAAGGGCAGCGAGACCACGTGCTCGTGCTGGGTGACGCCGGTGGGCAGGATCTGCGGGATGACGGTGTCGGCGATGACCGGGAAGCCATAGTTGATCGCGCCGGCCGCGGCCGCGTACTTCAGGTCGTCGATCTCGCCCAGCGCTAACACGAAGGCGAAGACGCGGGCGCGGTTGTAGAGCAGGATCTCCCTGGCCTGGCCAGGCTTCAGGCCGCCGAAGGTCAGCGCCGAGCGGGTGGCGAAGCCCAGGGCGTAGATCGCGCTCAGCGTGTCCAGGCCAAAGGGCACGATGTACGTGTCGTAGCCCATCTCCACCCCCTCTTCCTGGAGCTGGTGGATGATGCTGCGGCCGTTGACGTTGCCGCTGAGGAAGATCAAGATGTTGCGGCGCTGTAGCTCGCGCACGATCTTGACCGCTACCTCGTTGCTCTTGGCGCAGCCGACGATGGCAGCGAAGCCGGGCATGCGGCCGTCGACGAGCTGGATGCCCCAGGAACGCAGTTGCACGTCGTCGATGGGGCCGTTGAGATAGCCGTTGCCGCCGTCGCCGCCTGCGCCCGCATCGGGGCTGGTGAAGCTGCCGCCGGTCATGTGGAAGCCCGGAATCCGTTGGGGCTCCTCGCCCTTGACGAAGCGCAGCGCCTCGATGGCCTCGGCCGCGAACAGCGTCGCCATGCCGCTGTCTAGCGTCTCGCCCAGGTAGGGCATCCAGCGCGTGTCCGAGGGCATGGGGTGCAACAAGCTGCGGGCGTGCTCCAGCACCGGCTTGAGCTGGCCCACCGTCTCCACCTGCACCCCCATCATGCCGTTGATGGTGGGCAGGTAATAGGCCGTGTTAGGAAACGCGACCGGCGCATCGGGACCGACCTCGGCGATGGTCTTGGCCAACAGCGCGTCGGCCTCGTTAACAAGCAAATGCGCGCCGCGTATTGCTCGACTGGCGATATATCGTGACATCAGTAGTTCTCCTATTGGGGAGGTTGCCATCCACGAATTCTGCACGAATACACGAATGGCTCGCGCCCAATTCGTAGCTTGGCCGTGAATGGCTGCTCGCTAGGGTGTGCTATCCACGAATTCTGCACGAATACTCGAATATCGCACGCGCCCGTTAGTTTATTCGTGCACTCATTCGTGGATGGCCCTACGCCGGCACGCCGTACAACAGCGCCTGCTGCTCCTCAATCGGCAGCTCGAAGTAGTACTGCAGCGGGTAGTCGCCGCTCTTGCCGAACTTGGTGGGATCGTAAGGCGGTAGCTTGAGCGCAGCGCGCTTCTTGTCGATGTGGTCGAGGGCGCGGCGGACGATCTCCTTGGGGTCGGCCACGAACTCCATCTTGCCGCCCATCATCTCCTCCCAGCCGGCCGAGATCAGTTCCGACACCTCTTCGCTGAACTCGTAGGGCGAGTCGACGCCGAAGAGCACGTAGGCGCCCGAGGCCGCGGCGTAGGTGCCGATGGCCAGCGCCTTCTCGCTCATCCACTCCGGCGCGATGCCCACAGCCGGCAGGTCGCTGACGTCTTCGCCCAGCCCGCCTTCGGTGGCCATCTGGGTCAGCACAGTCAGGATGCGGCTGTTGTCCACGCAGGAGCCCATGTGCAGCACCGGTGGGATGCCGACGGCCTCGCACACCTCGCGCAGCCCTGGCCCGGCCATCTCCATGGCCGCCTCGCCCAGCAGCATGCCGTACTTGCCGGCCGCGATGGCGCCGCAGCCGGTCTGCACCACCAGCACGTCGTTCTTTAGCAGCTCGGCCGTGATGTCGATGTGCTCCTTGTCCTGGGTCACCTTGGGGTTGTTGCAGCCGACGACCGCCGCCGCGCCGCGGATGCGGCCCGACATGATGGCGTCGTTCAGCGGCCGGAAGGAGCCGCGGTAGCTGCCGCCCAGCATGTAGTTCAGGTATTCGTGGCTGAAGCCGGGCACCACGTCCGACTTGACGTCGGGGATGAGCACCTCGCCGCGGTTGGGGTAGTTGTCGATAGCCAGGCGCACGATGTCCTTGGCCACCTGCAAGGCCCGGTGCTCGTCGAACTCCATGTGCAGCGCGCCGGGCATCTTGACCTTGGGCGAGGTGGTGATGACCTTGGTGTGGAAGTGCTCGGCCACGTTGGGCAGGGCCTGCATGATGCACTGCACGTCCACCACCATGGCCTCGACGGCGCCGGTGAGGATGGCCAGCTCCTGGTGCAGGAAGTTGCCCGCGCTGGGGATACCCTGGCGCATCATCACCTCGTTGGAGGTGCAGCAAATGCCGGCCAAGGTGATGCCTTTGGCCCCCTTGCTCTTGGCATACTCGATCAGCTCCGTGTCCTGCACGGCCGCCACAATCATCTCGCTCAGCGTCGGCTCGTGGCCGTGCACCAGGATGTTGACCTCGTCCTGCTTGAGCACGCCCAGGTTGACCTGGCTGACCTTGGGGCTGGGGGTGCCGAAGAGAATGTCGCTGATGTCGGTGGCCCACATGCTGCCGCCCCAGCCGTCGGCCAGGGCCGTGCGAATCGCGCCTTTGAGGATATGCACGGGATCCTGGTCGTCGCCCATGTGGGTGCGGTGCAGCGTGTCCACGACCTCGCGGTCGATGCCGCGCGGGGCCAGGTCCATCTTCTTCCACAGCTCGTAGCGTTTCTTGGTCGCGTTCTTGAGATAGGTCAGCTCGCCGCGCTGCTGGCCGAACTCGCTCAGCGCCTTGCGCGCCACGTCCAGCGCCACGTCGTTGACCGTGCGGCCCTCCGTCTTGATGCCCACGCGCGCGGCCACGTCCCATAGCTTGGCCACGTCGCGGATGGTGTAGCCGGGGGCCTGGCCCAGCGCCACCGCCTCCAGCGTGAAGGCCAGGTCGCGGCCGTGGTCAGAGTGGGCGGCGGCGCCCGAGGCAATCGCGCGCGCCAGGTTGCGTGCGGCGATGGTCTCTAGTGTTGCACCGCAGATGCCCACCTGGCCGTCCTTGGTGATGCGGCAGGGGCCCATGAAGCAGTTCTTGCAGCACATGCCGCTCTTGCCGCTGCCGATGTTGCAGGGCGGCATGGCATCGGCCCGGGTAAAAGCCGTCCCGATGCCCAGCGCGTCGGCGCGGATCAGAATCGCCTGCGCGGCCGGGTCCATCGTGCGCTCGTTGATGTCACGTCCTTTTCTTGCCATGGTTGGTCTCCTGAGAGGGGGTAGACAAGGAAACAAGTATACAAGTACACAAGTACACAAGGGCACAACCTCCGGCCTCGTCTACTTGCTTACTTGTCTACTTAATACTTCCGAAACTCTCCCGACATCGCCATGTCCGCCGGGTGGGTCTTGATCGTGCGCATCGGCAGGGTAGTCCAGGCGGGATCGGTCTTGCCGGTGGACACGGGAATATTGGTGCCATCGCTATCGAAGCCAGCCGGTGGGTAGCCGGCATCCAGCAGCGCCTTGACGATCTGTTGAGCCGAAATGCGGTTGGAATCGAAGCTAACGCGCACAGTCTTGAAGGCCGAGCTCGCCTGCACGTCGTCCACACCGTTTAGGGACAGCAGAACCTTGCGCACGGCCAGCACGTGGTGATCGGCCCACATGGCGGGCACACCGAGGATCAGTTCTTCCATTGCGACGGTCTCCTTAACAAGTTGTTGTGCTAACGCCATAATAGCGTCAGCTTCGTAGCGGCGATGGCCACCTAAGGTCTTGGCAGATGGGATCAAACCCGCCTCAGCCCAGCGTGTGACCGTGCTGGGTGAAACACCAAAAATCTCAGCCACCTCTGCCCGGCTTAGGAGGCGCCTTTCGGGGTTGGGAGATCGAAACATAGACAGCATCTCCGGTCAGAATGCGGCAGCAGCCCCGCAACGGGTCGGACCCGGCCTCTCGGCACTCGAAACGACACCGGCTTCAGCTCTGTCGCCTGAAACAAAAACGTACACGCCAGCCTGACGTCACTGGCAGGGCAGCATGTACCTTCTAACTCCCACAGTACGGATCTGTCTGAGCGTTTTGCACGTTTTACACGCTTTGCATCGTTTACCAGTCTTACTATAGCGCACTCGCTAGATACTGAAAAGATGCAGGTGCTTTATTCTTAGCTGATGCATTTGCATTATTTGTCCCCACATGCGCCCTGGCTCTAGGCGTACTCAGTCGTTCTTGGCAATGAGGTTGTGCTCGAACGCGTAGGAGACGGCGGCCGCGCGGCTGTGCACCTGCAGTTTTTGCAAGATGCTCTGGATGTGATTGCGAGCAGTGGCTATGGAGATGGAGAGCATAGCGGCGATTTCGTCGGTGCTATGGCCGCGCGCCAAGAGCACCAGCACCTGTTCCTCGCGGCTTGTTAGTATCTGCTCCACCCGAGGCGACGTTGGCCGGGCCGGCGGCACTTCGGCAGGCGGTAGCTCGCTCACCAGGTTGAGCACTTGGCGGACAAACACGTTGCGCTGGTGAACTTCGGTGGCGTCGCGAAAGAGGTGCAACACGAGCTTGGCGTTGTTTGTTGTCCCCAGGGGCAGAGTCAAAATGCTGACATTGATCCAGCGCAGTGTGCCTGACTTGCTGCGAGCGCATACCGTAAAGGTCTCGACGGATTGCCCTTGCCGCGCGCTGGCGACAACGTGACAGTTTCCCCTGCACCAGCGGTGGTCGTGCTCATCGCGCCCCTGGATGATCTCGTGGCAGGAGCGGCCTATGACCTCGTCTGCCGTGTAGCCAAGCATGGCTTGCGCAGCTTGATTCCAGTAGACGATGTGTTGGTTTTCATCGATGACGTAGGCGCCATCGGCTGCGTTGTCGAGCGCTGCCAGGAGACTGTACATGGTGCACTCCAGCCGTGGGACGGATCGGTGACCCGGCCGCCATCGCGTGTGTATGGGGCAGGTCGGCGGGGCGATGGATGCCATTGTACCACCAATGGCTTGTCTGTTCAAACGTCTGCGCCCTGCTGCAGCTTTCTTGTGCTGTGGTCGGGTGCTGGCTACGGTGACCGGCGCGCATCGCAACGGCTTGGCTCTTGCACCAATGCCGCCGGTTCGCGCAATCTGAGTATAATGGGGATGTTGCAGCACTCGCCTTACTTGAGGCGAGGCGGTACAGACAGCCATCGTGGCAGTCGCGTGCGACCGTGTTGGCTTTGCCCAAACCAGGGCGTGGAGGTATGCGTGACCACACAGAACAACAGGAATATCGCCGTCATCACCAGCGGCGGCGATTCGCAAGGCATGAACGCAGCTGTGCGCGCCGTGGTGCGCACGGCGATTGGCCGCGGCGTGGATGTGTACGCCGTCTACGAGGGCTACAAGGGCCTGGTAGAAGGCGGCGATTACATTCGCAAGATGAGTTGGGATGCTGTAGGTGGCATTTTGCACCAGGGCGGCACTGTGATCGGCACCGCGCGCTCGGCGGAATTTCGCACGCGCGAGGGCCTGCGCAAGGCGGCTAAGAACCTGGTCACCCGCGACATTGATGCGTTGATCGTCATCGGCGGCGACGGCAGTCTGAGCGGGGCCGACGAGTTCCGGCGGGAGTGGTCGGGGTTGCTGGCTGAGCTGGTAGCCCAAGGCGAGATCACCCAGGAAATGGCCGACGCTCATCCGAATCTCATTCTGGCCGGCATGGTCGGCTCCATCGACAACGACATGTTCGGCACCGACATGACCATCGGTGCCGATACAGCCTTGCATCGCATTACCGAGGCCATCGACGCTATTGCCAGCACTGCAGCCAGTCATCAACGCGCCTTCGTGGTCGAGGTGATGGGGCGCAACTGCGGCTACCTCGCGCTGATGAGCGCCATCGCTACAGGCGCTAACTGGGTGCTCATCCCCGAAAACCCACCCGAGTCGGACAATTGGGAAGAGGAGATGTGTCAGGCGTTGACCAGCGGCCGCGCCGCCGGCCGCCGCCACAACATAGTCATTGTGGCCGAAGGCGCGCGCAATCGCCACGGCAAACCTATCTCAGGCGAGTATGTGCGCAAGGTGTTGGAAGAACGGTTGGGTGAGGACACACGGGTCACCATCCTCGGCCATGTCCAGCGCGGCGGCGCCCCCAGCGCTTTCGACCGCTGGCACAGCACAATCCTCGGCGCCGACGCCGTGGACGAGGTGCTGACTGCCTCGCCCGACCGCGAGCCGCAGCTGATCGGGCTGCGCCAGAACAAGCCCATTCGTTCCCCCTTGATGGAGGCAGTGGCCAAGACCAAGCAAGTGGCCAAGGTCATCGCGGCCAAGAACTACGAGGAAGCGATGGCCATGCGCGGCGGCAGCTTTGCCGAGTCGTTTCGTACCTTTCTGACCATCACCCAGGCCCACCCCCGCGAACCTGAGCCGGGCAAGAAGCGGCTGCGGCTGGCTGTTCTGCACGCCGGCGGCCCCGCTCCGGGCATGAACACCGCCGTCCGTGTGGCCGTGCGACTGGGCATGGACCAAGGACACTCCTGGCTTGGTGTGCGCAACGGCTTTCAGGGGCTGGCGGAGGGCGACATTTATCCGCTGAGCTGGATGAGTGTGCACGGTTGGGTGTCGCGCGGCGGCGCTGAGCTGGGGACAAGCCGCAAGTCGCTGACCGACGCCGACTATGCCGCCATTGCCGCCAATCTGAAGGCGCATCAGATTGATGGCCTACTCATGATCGGCGGCTGGATAGGCTATCGCACGGCCTATGAGATCTACAAACGTCGTGAGGCGGAGCCTGCGTTCCGCATTCCCATCATCTGCCTGCCGGCCTCCATCAACAACAATCTACCCGGCTCCGAGCTCAGCATCGGCGCAGACACAGCCCTCAACAGCATCGTCAACGATGTGGACAAGATCAAACAGTCAGCTGTGGCGACTCGGCGTTGTTTCGTGGTCGAGGTGATGGGCCGCGACTGCGGCTACCTGGCGTTGATGAGCGGCCTGGCCACCGGCGCGGAGCGCGTTTATCTGCCTGAGGAAGGCGTTACTCTGGCCGATCTGCAGGCTGACGTCACCAACTTGCGTCGCGACTTCGCTCAGGGCAAACGGCTGGGCTTGATGATCCGTAACGAGCTGGCCGATCCGGTGTACACCACGTCCTTCATGTGCGCTTTGTTCGAGAAGGAAGGCCAGGGTTTCTTCGACGTGCGACCGGCTATTCTAGGCCATGTGCAACAGGGCGGCAATCCCACACCCTTCGACCGCATCCAGGCGACGCGGCTTGCGGCCCGCTGTGTGCAGTTTCTGATCGAGGAGGCGGGCAAGCCGGCGCCAGGCTGTTCTGCCATCGGTTTGCAGGGCGGCAAGGTAGCCTTCACCAGCCTAGCCGATCTGCCGTTGCTGATGGAGCCGGGCCACCAACGGCCCATCAACCAGTGGTGGTTACAACTGCGATCGCTGAACAAAATGATGTCGCAGGCGCCGACCACCAGCTAACGCGTCGATGACATCCCAGCCGCTTGTTTGCACTGTGCTGCCAACCTACAACGAGCGCGACAACATCCGTCCGTTGATCGAGCGCTTGCTTGCTGCCAACCGCCCCCCATACCTGGTGCTGGTGGTGGACGACGACTCGCCGGACGGCACGTGGCGCGAAGTGGAAGCCTTGGCAGAGCAATATCCCCTTCCGCCTTCTCGGTCGCCGGAGGAAGGCGGAAGGGGATCCGTTTGCCTGGTTCGTCGCATCGGCGAGAAAGGACTGACCTCGGCCATTCAGCGCGGCATCGACGAAGCAATCTTGCACCATGGTGCTGCTATCGTCACCTGGATGGATTGCGACCTTTCCATGCCGCCTGAGGACGTGCCGAAGCTGGTTCAGGCCATCGTGGGAGACGGCGCCGATGTCGCCGTAGGTTCGCGCTGGATTTCTGGTGGCGCCGACGTCGCCCATGGCTTGATGGCGCGCACTCTGAGCTGGATCATTAATCACTTCGCCATTCTTCTGCACGGTCGACAAGTCAACGACTACACAAGCGGTTTCGTGGCTGCCCGTGCCGCGGTGCTGCGACAGATTCGGCTGCGCGGCGACTACGGGGAATACTGCATCGATCTGCTCATCCGCGCCGGTCGGTTGGGGTATCGGCTGCAAGAAGTGCCCTATGTCTGCGTACCTCGCACAGCCGGCGCAAGCAAAACCGGGGCCAATCTGTGGGAGTACATAGACAAAGGACGTGACTATGTGGCGACGATTGTTCGCCTGTGGTGGCAAAAATGAACCGACGCACCACCCTCAACCTGCAATTGCTCTTCGCTGTTTTGGCTCTGATCGGCCTTGGCTTGACCGTTTGGGCGCTTTGGGCATTTGTCCAGCAATGGAGCTTTGAGACATCGACACGCGCGCTGCAGGAGATGCTGGGGACCGGGGGCAACCACCTGTTGAACGCTTTGCTTGCCAGCAAACCGGGGCGTGCAGTGGCTGTAATCCTGCTCCAACAGTCCGATCAGCCTGCGGTCTGGTCGGTTTATCTGCCCCTCATCACGACCGTTGTGTCGATCCTCGGCTTTCTAACCACGACCTGGCTGGCCTGGCGCAAAGAGCGTCGTGACACCCGGCGAGAACAACTGGAGCTGGAGCGGCTGCGTCTCGAGGTCGAGGCGTTGCGGCGTCAGATGGAAGCCGCAACGCCAGCCGGCGAGAGCCCTGAACTGTCCATATCCGACTGATCCGAGAAAACTGCATCACGCGTCGGGTTTCTTGGGCGCATTTCAGTTTTGGGGCGCGCAACCCCGCGGGTTCTGGGCCAGCAGCTCGTAATAGACGCGCGTTGAGAGCCCCAAAGCCCCGAGGGTTTACCTGCCAACGTGAACCACTCCTGGTCTTATGTGTTTCTTGACAAGCTAGGCGTAGCGTGTTAGAATAGCTATGACGCAATGCGTCATAATAGCAAGGCAATTGCTGACCAGCCAGCAGCGCTGGTCATAGTGCCGATAACAATGGCAAAGGAGAGAACTACCATGCCAGAATTGACACTTTCGCTCCCGAAGCGGATGCAAGATTTACTCGATGAGACCGGCGAGATGGTCACCAGCGTACCCGATCGCGTGATGAAGGCCAGCCGGGGCGCGCTGAACATGACCCGAGAGGAAGCCGACCACCTGCTGGCGCGCGGCCATGACCTGTTCGACGAGCTGGTGCAGCGCGGTGAGAAGATCGAGCAGGAGCAGACCAGCCGCATCAACCAGTGGCTGAAGGACTGGGAGAGCCGCGGCCGCAAGCAGGTGAACGTGGCCGAGGAGCAGATCGAGCAGCAAGTGCAAGCCGTGCTGCGTGCGTTGCACATTCCGAGCGCCGAGGACGTGGCCACGCTGAACAAGCAGCTCGACAAGATCGGCAAGAAGCTGGATGCCTACATCAAGACGGCCGAGCAGGCGGCTTTGCCCATCGCAAACTACACCAACTTGTCGGCCAAAGAAGTCGTCGCCATGCTTGGCGAGCTAGATGAGCAGGGCTTGCTGGCGGTGCAGAAGTTCGAGATGGCGCATGATGGCCGCAAGACGATCCTGCGCGAGATCGAGCAGAAGCTCGAGGCCATGAAGGCGTAGCGTAACTTTTCTGGTGCCGCGCATGGGAAGACACGACCGGGTTGCAGCTTAAGTCCGCGCCGCGGACACCCGTGCCAACGCAGACCCAAGTGGTCGGCACCTAGGGCGGGATAGCTACAGCGTAGCTTTCCCCGCCAGCGCCTTTGACAAAAGTGTAGCGTTGCAAGGCCGGGTCGCCCAGACCCGGCCTTGACGCGTGGCGTTATATGACCGCTTCGCGTCGGTGCTTCGGACGTAGCGCCCTTTGCGCGCTTTGCGCAACGACCCGCTCTATGGTACACTAGAGGTCGTGGGCCGCTAGCTCAATGGTAGAGCAAGGGACTTTTAATCCCTAGGTTACAGGTTCGAGCCCTGTGCGGCTCATATGCACATGAAACAGCCCGAGGAACTAAAGCTCCTCGGGCTGCTGTTTTCGTCTGGCACTTGTCCCCCTTCGTCCAGGACCGCAGCACGGTGAGGGTGCTACGCGACGTTATCGTACATCCCGCGCAGCTGGTTCCGCTTCACCCGCAAGACTTCGCGGGCCATCTCCACGGACTCGTTTAAGTAGCGTATCAGCTCGCTCTGTTGTCCCTTTGTGACGCTCACGTCGCGATTTTGCCATTCGACCACGACTTCCTTGATGGCGTAGCCGGAGCGCTCCATGATGTAGAGCAGCTCCACGTCGTAGGCCGACACTTTCCAGCCGGTTGGGCGATCGGCTTGTTTGAAGAACTGCAGGCGGGGGAAGGTTGCCAAGGCCACATGCCGGCGGCAGGTCTTGAAGCCGCATTGCGTGTCGCTGATGTTGCGCAACAAAAACAGGCTGCGCAGACCGCGAAAGATCAGGCTGCCTAGCTTGCGCACCACAGAAAAACCCTCGCGCGCCGCGCCGCGTGACCCGATGACCACGTCGTATCCCCGGTCATACCAGGGCAGCAGCTTGTCGATCTCGTAAATGGGCGTCGACTGATCCATGTCGGTGAACAAGACGATATTGCCCTGTGCCTGCTGGATGCCTGCCCACACGGCTGCCGGCTTCCCGCCATGGGGGATGGCCAGCAACCGAAAGCCGGTTTTGCCCGCAATGATCTGCTCGACAAGCTGTCTGCTGCCGTCGCTCGAGCCGTCGTCCACCACAAGAACTTCCCACGCATAGCTTTGGCGGCTGAGGAATTCTTCGACCTCGTCCAGCACCCCACGCTCAAGGTTGCGCGCTTCGTTGTAGCAAGGAATAACGACGGAGAGAAACAGAGGCGACTCCGCATTGGTCATAGAGGACGCTCGGATTCAATAGATGACATGCGCACGATTATACGATCCTAGAGCAGAAACAACAAACCCAAGCTGCCGGCCAGCAACCCGCCCATCACAGACGCAGCGAAGTTGACCGTATCGTTGTTGAGCCAACGCCAGCCGCGCAGGGGCCGAGTCGGCGTGCCACAAGCGTGTATCTGGCGTTCTGTTTCTTTTTGACACGTCTCACACCAGAAGATCTGCTGTACAGTGGCGCCTAGGAGACTATCGAAGAGCGAGCCCGCTAACCCAGCCAGCGCAGCAATCACGATCACCACCCAATCTGTCAGCAGCAGCTTGCCAGTTGTAATCAGCGCGGCCGCCTGGATGAAGACGAAGGCCGCTATGCCGATGAAGATACTGCCGGCCAACGCCGCCATTACCCCCTGGCCGCTGATGGCTCCCGAAGTGCCTACAGGGACGACCCTGCCGGTGGTGATCAAGCGAGGCGGTCTGGCAGCGAGCACGCCGAGCTCGGTCGACCATGTGTCGGCGTTGACGGCAGCGATTGCACCGATGTAGGCGCAGGTCAGGAAGATGTAGATGGGATTGCCCGCGCGCGATTGGCCGGCAAGATCGACCGCCAGCAGCACGGCCAGCGCCAGCAGCGCGCCTAAGCCGCCGTTGGCCAGAGTCTGGGCCAGGTCGCGGCGCTCACCCTTGGCGAATTTCTCCGCCAGATGGGTCTTGCGCGCTTGCTTGTAATGGCTGAGCAGCGTTGAACTCACAAAGAACGCCACCAGCAGGAGGCCCCACGTCCAGCCGCCGAACCCGAAGGTCATGGTGCCGGTGAGGATGGCGCCGGCCACGCCGCTGCTCGTCAGCGATCCGCGCCGGTAGGCCAGCCAGCCGATGATCACGCTCAAAAGGAAGCCGGTGAGTATGCGACCGGGTGACACGGAAACTCGCTCCTAGCCATTGACCGAGAGAAGCACAGCTAGCACAGCCAGTTGCACGATTAAGGCGCCGGCCCACAGCAGAAGCGCTGCCACGCGTTGGCGTGAGTACACCAGCAGTCCCCATACGCCGTTGATCAGCCAGACAGCAAAACCGAAGGCTGGCGCCAGAAAGAGCGTCTCCACTGTGGCACCGCCTAAGGCCGTGAGAGTAGGCGGCAACGTGGGATAGCGCAGAGTCAGTGTACCCAACAACAACAAGCTTCCCACCAGCCCGGCAGCCAGCAGGCCCAAGCCCCAAGCGTCCTGCCACAGCGCAGCTTCGGCCCACTGCGGCCGGACGCGCCGCATGACCAACAGCCGCGTTGGGCCAAGTGCATGATGGTCCTCCAGAGCCTGGATGAAGGCCTTGGGGTCTTTCGGAGAAACGCCAAACCACCCTTGGCTGGTGACGAGGATCAACTGCTGTGCGACCGGCAGCGACGCCAGGCTGAGTAGCGGCCCGGCTGACGTGCCCGCAGCAGCTGCACTCCCCTTGGGTTGCCGTACTCTGCGCGTCAGGTTCAGCTCGCGGCCGAACAGCACCCAGGTCTCTAGCTGTGGCCAGCGATCGAGCCGGTGGGCAGCCGCTTCTATGCTGCTGCCGTGCTGCACAGCCTGGATGGCTGACAATGGGATCACCTGGCGCAGCGGCCCCCACACCACGGTAACCGCGTTGCGGTCGATCCAGTATTGCAAGGATAGGCAGATCCACGCACGCCAGACGAGGTAGAGGATGAGCGCCAGCAGCCCAAGCGCCAAAACGATTAGGAGAAAGGACCATCCGCTGATCGGCAGCGAGAGCAGCAAGGCGAGCAAGAGGACTTCGCCTAGCGCTAGCGCAGCCAGCGTAAGCAAACCGCGCTGCGCTGCTGCAAAGGGAGCTGGCTTGAATGTCATCTCAATAGACCGGCGTGTTCCAGCGACGATATTTGGCGACTTTTCCGCGCACGACATCGAAGTACAGGTCGCGTATCGCTGCCGTGACAGGGCCCATGGTTCCAGTTCCAACGGGACGATGATCGATTTGGGTAATGGCTGCGATCTGGACACCTGTGCCGCAGAAAAACAGCTCGTCGCACACGTACAGCTCCGTGCGATCGATGTCGCGTTCGACGGTGGACATGCCTAGCTCAGCCTCCGCCAGCTCTATGATCGTCCGTCGCGTGATGCCTTCCAGGATGTTGCTGGTCACCGATGGGGTGATGAGCTGTCCTTGGCGCACCATGAACAGGTTTGCAGCGCTGCCCTCGGACACGTGGCCGTTGTGGTCGAGCACAATGGCTTCGTCGAAACCGTTCAGCAGCGCCTCGCTCTTCACAAGGGCGGAGTTGACATAGGCGCCGGCCAGCTTGCCGCGCGCGGGAATGGCGTTGTCGTCCACGCGACGCCACGCAGATGTGCACACCGCTGTGCCTTCCTCGTTTTCGACGTACCGTCCAAATGGCAGCGCAAAGATGGTCACCTGATCGGCAATGCCATGCAGCATGACGCCGATCTTGAGGGCCGACTTGTAGCCCAACGGCCGTACGTAGGTGTCGGAGCGGAAGCCCTCCTGGCGCAGCAGCTGGAGGATGATGTCCGCCAGGTCTTGGGGGCTGTAGGGCAGTTTCATCATCAGAAGTCGGCAGGACTGCAGAAAACGCGTGGTGTGGTCGAGCAGCCGGAACACGTATAGTTGTTGGTCTTCTTCGTTCCAGTAGCCGCGGATGCCGCCGAAACACGCCGTGCCATAGTGCAGCGCGTGCGTCATCACACTAACCTTTGCTTCTTCGATCGGCACGATGCGGCCCTCGAAAAACGCATATTTCGTCGAATCGGTCATGAGAACATCCTTTCCTGCGCAAGCATCTTAGGCAGCTTTGGCGTCGCGTGCTGTTCACGCTGACAGCCAGGTCTTGAGTTGCTCCATGAATCCATAGTCGGTCATGTCCATGCTGAGTGGCGTGACCGAAATGTAGCCGTTTGCTACGGCGCCGAAATCGGTGCCGTCTTCCACAATGCCGGTGGGCGGTTCGCCGCCGATCCAGTAGTATGGCTGGCCTTTGGGGTCTTGTCGCTCGATGAGCACATCCCGGTAGACACGGCGGCCCAACCGCGTCACGGCGATGCCCTGCACGGCAGTCGAGGGAATGCCTGGCGCATTGACGTTGAGCAACAGATTTGCTGGCAAACCATGGGCCAGGATAAGACGGGCAAGATGCACGACAGCGTTGGTTACTGCTGCAAAGTCGGTCCAGTGGCGGGCGTCCAGCGAGACCGCAATCGCCGGAATGCCGCTCACAACGGCCTCCATCGCGGCTGCCACCGTGCCGCTGTAGGTGATGTCGTGGCCGAGATTGGGCCCCTGGTTGATCCCTGAGACCACCAGATCAAGGCGTTGGGGCACGATGCCCAACACTGCCAGTCCGACGCAATCGGAGGGCGCGCCGTTGGTCGTGTACGCGATTGTCCCGTCGGCCAGGGTTGTCTGGTGCACGCGCAACGGTTTGTGCATGGTCTTGCTGTGGCCGGCGGCGCTCCAGTTGTGATCCGGGGCAAAGACGATCACTTGGCCCACCGGCTCGAGCGCTTGCTTCAAGGCCAGCAGGCCGGGGGACTGCACGCCGTCGTCGTTGGTAACCAGGATGTGGGCGGAAGTTGTCATGGACTGCAAACAAACGCTACCCCCAGCGCCCGCCTGGACAGCAGTGTCCTGTTGCTTCGCAGCGCTCGGGGGTAGTCAGAAGGTAGTGGTTACTCTGCTAAAGGCGCCGGGCCTTCGGTGCCCATGAACTGTCATGGCCAGCCGTCTGCGGTAAAGCAATCTCGGCCTGGCCAGCATGCGACACTAAGTCACAGGCAACTTTCAGATCCTCGCATAGGTTGCGGTCAACGGCGTGCATTGTAGCTCAGGCGCAGCAAATCGACAAAACAAATCGACGAGTAGCCTGTCCGGCGCTGGCCTTTGACGTCCCATGCCACCGATGTTATACTTTTCGCCGATGATCACCTTCGACCGCGTTACCTATCGCTATCCTCTCCCCGCAGCAAGCGCCCAGCCTCCCAGCGCGGCGCTGTCGATCCTGACCGACCTGTCGTTGGAGATCGGCGAAGGCGAGTTGGTTCTCGTGGTCGGACCGTCGGGAGCCGGCAAATCGACCTTTCTACGCTGCCTGAACGGCTTGGTGCCCCATTTTTACGGCGGCGAGCTCAGTGGTCGCATTCGTGTGGCCGGCCGCGATCCGGTAGCGCTTAGCCCGCAGGGCATGAGTGGGATCGTCGGCATGGTCTTCCAGGACCCTGAGACGCAGTTCGTCACCGACCGGGTGGAGGATGAGCTGGCCTTTGGCATGGAAAATCAGGCCCTGCCGCCGGCCTTGATGCGCAAACGCGTGGAGGAGGCGCTCGACCAACTCACCATCGCCCACCTGCGCAACCGGCACGTAAGCACCCTCTCCGGCGGGGAAAAACAGCGCGTGATCATTGCCGCAGTTCTGACCTTGCACCCGGAAGTGCTGGTGTTGGACGAGCCTACTTCGCAGCTTGACCCACAATCGGCGGAAGAGGTGCTGGTGGCCATACGCCGCTTGAACGAGGATTTGGGGTTGACGGTGGTGCTGGCGGAGCACCGCCTGGAGCGCGTGGTGCAGTTCGTCGACCGCGTGCTCTACTTGCCGGGGGCCGGGCGGCCGCCGCTGCTGGGCCCGCCGGAGGAAGTGATGGCTGCCATTCCTTTGACGCCGCCGTTGGCCAGCCTGGGCAAGGCGTTGGGCTGGCGTCCACTGCCACTGACCGTGAAACAGGCGCGGCGTTTTGCCTCGCGCAGCGCTGAGCGTAGCGCGGCGGCGGCGCGCAGCGCAGCCGCCGAGATGGCCAGCCTTAACGCTGCAAGCGCATCTCCTGTGGATGCTGCCGCCCCGGTCGTTGTGGTTGACGACGTGTCTTACCGCTATGACAACGGCCCGCAAGCTGTGCGCCATGTGAGTTTAGCGCTTAGCCCAGGGGAAATTGTTGCCGTGGTGGGCCGCAATGGCTCTGGCAAATCTACGCTGTTGCAACTCGTGGCCGGCTTGCGCAAACCAGAGCGCGGCGCAATCACCTTGCGTCATCCTGCCACCGATAGCCAGCCGGCAAAGGCGCTGGATACCCGCACCGCAGACATGAGCGCTATTGTGCGCATCGTCGGCTTTGTACCGCAAAATCCGGGCGCCTTGCTGTTCAAGGATACGGTGCTAGAGGAATTGGCCTTCACCCGCCAAGGCCATCAATTGCTTCCGAACCATGCCGCTGACGTGGCGTTGTTGGCGCAGCTGGGGCTGGCCGACAAAGCCGAACGCTATCCGCGCGACTTGAGCACCGGCGAGCGCCAGCGCGCTGCACTGGCTGCTATTTTGGTTGCCAATCCACCTGTGTTGTTGCTCGATGAACCGACGCGCGGCCTGGACTACGAGCAGAAGGAAGCCCTAACCGCCATCTTGCTGCAGTTGCGCAGCCAGGGCCGCGCTGTCTTGTTGGTTACGCATGATGTGGAGCTGGTGGCGCGTTGCGCCGATCGGGTGGTGTTGATGGCCGACGGCGAGATCGTGCTGAGCGGGCCCACGCGGGAGGTGATGACCGGCTCGTTGGTTTTCGCCAGCCAGATCAACAAACTCTATCGCGATGCACGCTACTTGACCGTCGATGATGTGCTGGCGTAACACCACTCGGACATAGGCTCCGGCCCTCGCCTCTGCGTTTGTGACGATGTCTGCCATAGCCACTCAGGCGTATCGCAACCCCCCGGCTCTGCTCGACCGACCAACTGCCCAACTCTTACCCGTTTGATCGCTCCTTGGAGAAAAAACATGTCTCGCACTCTGCACTACTACAAGCCAACCGAGTTGTCGGCGGCTCTGCGTTTGTTGCAGCAGCCGGCTCTGCGCGTCGTCCCTTTGGCTGGCGGCAGCTGGCTTGCGCCGCGGCTGCGTCGCGACATCTCTTCGCCGTTGGCCGATGCCGTGGATGCTGTGGTCGATCTGGCCGACTTGGGCTTGAATTATGTTACGGTCAGCGAGGAGGCCGGCCAACACTGGTTGCACCTTGGCGCTACTACGCCCTTGTCCAGCCTGGTGGACGATGCTACGTGTCAGGAGCTGGCAGGAGGGGTTCTGGCCCAGGCTGCACGCGCTGATGCACCGATCAACGTGCGCAACACCGCGACCCTTGGTGGCTGCGTGGCGCGCGGCGATACCTCGTCCCTCGTCCTTCTCGCCTTGTTGGCGCTGGCAGCGCAGGTGATCATCGATGATGGCCAACCGCGTCAACTGCCTTTGGATACCGTGTTGCATGACACGGCGCAGGCGATAGGCCGCGGGTTGATCATCGAGATCCGTTTGCCTTGGCCGCCGA
Source organism: Anaerolineales bacterium (assembly GCA_034432445.1). Classification (GTDB taxonomy): domain Bacteria; phylum Chloroflexota; class Anaerolineae; order JAAEKA01; family JAAEKA01; genus JANWYQ01. The sequence goes on along the minus strand of DAOUBX010000252.1, from coordinate 12,864 downwards.
GTAACACCGGCAGCGGCCTGGCGCGTGTGGGCCGCACCCCCTCCGACGAGCCGATTGTCGCGGCTGTAGCCGTAAGTACGGGTGTTGCAGGGCGTTTGGCGCTGGGCGGGGTGGCCAATCGTCCGGTGCTGCTGAGTGGAATCAACCTGGAAAACCTTGGGACCGTCCTGGCTGATCTACTGCCTAGCCTGGACACCCCAGATGACTTCCGCGGCAGCGCCGCCTATCGGCGGGCGATGGCGCAGGTGACGGCGCAGCGAGCATTGATCCAAGCCGGCGGAAATGCCTTGCTGGCCTGAAGATTGCCTGCTCGACGGCGCTGCACATGAGCAGATGTGAAAGGAGCCTATCATGGTGCAGGGTGGCGAAGATATGACGGAAAGGGAATTTGCCGAGCTGGCAGCCGAACTCGGGTTGACCGAGGCCGAAGCGCAGGTGGTCTGGACGGCCGCGCGCGAGGGGCTGGCAGCAGAGACGCCGCCGGCAGGGCAACCCGACGAGGATCAGCTAGCCATCTCTTTTGGCGAGCGCTTGGATGCCGGCTCGTTGTTGGCCGATCTGTTGAGCAGCGGCGGGAAGCCTGACTTGGCCGAGATAGCGCGCAAGGAGCTGGCCAAGGCAGTGGCCAAGAAGCTCGACATCGACCAACAGCAGGCTGAAGCCATGGTAGCAGCTGCGGCCGATATGCTCGGTGTCTCTGGCAGCAAGCCGCGTCGCAAACGGCCAAAGTCTGACGGAGCGAGCGCTAAGCCCAAGCCGTCCACCGGGTCGACCCCCAAGCCGGCCGCCAAGCCCAAGCCGTCCACCGGGTCGACCGCCAAGCCGGCCGCCAAGCCCAAACCGACCACCGGGTCGACGGCCAAGCCGGCCGCCAAGCCCAAGCCGTCCACCGGATCGACCGCCAAGCCGACTGCCAAGCCCAAGCCGTCCACCGGATCGACGGCCAAGCCGGCTGCTAAGCCCAAGCCGACCACCGGATCGACCGCCAAGCCCAAGCCGACCACCGGGTCGACCGCCAAGCCCAAGCCGCGCCAACGCACAGTGACAGCACAAGAAGGAGAGGACTCCGACACTTAGCAACAGGGTGCAGTCAAAACAGGTTGAACACGTCGCTGCACGTGACGCAAGTTTCTGGGGCGACATGCGCCCTTGCAATGACGGGGCATCAACCGGTTTTGAACACACTCTAGTCAGTCAATAGGGAGTTCTCAAACCGCCCTGAAACCAATGTAGGACGATCTTGCCGGATCGTCCTTTTTTGTCTCCACGCAGCGTCGCTCTTGTTGAAGTCAAGCTGGCGCACCAGAGCGTTGCGCCGGTAGCGTGACCTGCGGTTCGGCGCGTAGGTCCGGCTACCAGGCGAACGCCTCTCTATTCGCAATACGCACTTTGGAAGATCGACAGATCAGTCTGACATTCCCGTTGAGATGAGCACGCTGTGTCAGCGGCAGCCGCCCAAGGCATGATGAAGATCAAGAATTATGGCAACTATTCAGCCCTAGGTGCCGGGCACTTAAGGCTGCGCTGGCCAGGGCGTCTGCAGAGCCGGCTCAAGCTGAAAACCGGTCGCAAGTGCCCGGCACCTGAATAGTTACGCCGGGTTGATCTGTCGATGCGCAACAGCGTGCTAGAGTGCACCCCACGCGCCAAATCGTGAACCACTGAATTTGACACAAACAGCAACATAAATATAATTTAGGTACGACTAAAATAAGGATTAGCCATGGAAACAGAGCTTTCCCAGTCGCATCAGGACTACCTCAAAACCATCTACATGCTGCATAGCCGCGGGGAAGAAGCTAACAACGCAGCCATCGCCCAGGCTATGAACGTAACGCCCGCGTCGGCCACCAACATGGTGCGTCGCCTGGCCGACATGGGTTTGGTGACTTACGAAGCCTACCGCGGTGTCAGCCTGACTGCGGAGGGGGAACGCATTGCGCTGGAGATGGTGCGCCACCACCGGCTGATCGAGCTCTTTCTCCACGAGGTTCTGGACATTCCCTGGGACGAGGTGCACGCCGAGGCTGAGAAGCTGGAGCACGTCATCAGCGAAGAGCTGGAAGAAGCGATTGCCCGCAAGCTGGGCTATCCGCGCTTCGATCCCCACGGCGACCCTATTCCGGCCAAGGATGGCACCAGGGCCGTCGTGAGCGACATTGCCCTTACCGCGTGGCCGCAGGATCGACCGGCGCGGCTGGCGCGCGTGCGCACGCAAGACAGCGAACGCCTACGCTACCTGGGCAGCCTGGGGCTTTATCCCGGCGCCCGGGTGACCGTGCTGGGGCGGGCGCCGTTTGATGGGCCGGTGACGATCGAGGTGAACGGTCAGCGGCATGCGTTGGCGCACGATATGGCCGGGCTGCTGCTGGTGGGCGAGGCGGTCTGTGATGTGGTGGAGTGAGCCGGTTTGCATCGTTCATGGCGTTGGAGCAAGTGATGCCTGATCCTCGGATATCTCTAGCAGTTGCGCTGTTCATCGGACTGGTTCTGGCCTTGTTGTTCTGGCCCGAACAAGGGCTGTGGCTGCGCTGGCGCCGCGCCCGCCAGATGACCACGCGCGTCCTGACCGAGGATGCGCTCAAGCACATTCATAAATGCGAGATGAAGGGCCGGCGCCCTACGGTGGATAGCCTGGCCGGCGCGCTGCAGATCGGCCGCGACGATGCAGCGCAGCTGCTGACCACGCTGCAGGAAATGGATCTCTTATCGGTGGAGCACGGCGACTTCCACCTCACGCCGGCCGGCCGTGAGGCGGCGTTGCACATCATCCGTGCCCACCGCTTGTGGGAGCGCTACCTGGCCGATCGCACCGGCTTCGACGAGGCGGAGTGGCACGAGCAGGCTGAGCGCTTGGAGCATACGCTGCCGCCGGCCGAGGCGGATGCCCTTGCTGCGCAGCTAGGCTATCCCACGCACGATCCCCACGGCGATCCCATCCCCGACGCCGCCGGTGAGTTCGTGGCGCACGGCGGTCAGCCACTGACAGCCCTGCCCCTCGACACGCCGGCGCAGATCGTGCACATCGAGGACGAGCCAGAGTTGGTGTACGCGCAGCTAGTGGCCGAGGGCCTGTATCCGGGCATGAATGTGCGACTGATCGAGGTCACACCGCAACGCGTGCGCTTCTGGGCCAACGGCGACGAGCATTTGCTGGCTCCTCTGCTGGCCGACAACATTTCGGTGGTGCCGCGTGCGCCCGAGCCCGGTCCGGTCGACGGCGAGCTAAGGGCCGGCTACACTGAGTTGAGTGCGCTCCGCCCGGGTGAGCAGGCCGAAGTGGTGGGCATCTCCCCCCGCTCGCGCGGCCCCGAGCGGCGCCGGTTGATGGACTTGGGCATTTTGCCGGGCGCCAAGATCACAGTGGAGATGGTCAGCCCCAGCGGTGACCCCACCGCTTATCGCATCCGCGATGCACTGATTGCTTTACGTAAGGAGCAAGCGCGGCTGATCCGTGTGGTGCGGCTACCGTCGGCGGCCCGGTCTGTCGCTTCAATTGAACGGGAACAACAGCTGAGCTGAGTTAGGATCGAGACCATGCAGAACGACGCGCAACAGCCCTTAGAGGCTGCGAACAACTTGATTCCCGGCTTGTTTCAGGACTCAGACGACAATTTCACGATCACGGTTGAGCCGCTGCCGGCTTCTGCAACGTCGGCGGGCTGCGCGACCTGTCCTGTGCACAACGCTGCCAACCTGCGCAAGCTGGGCATCGACATGAGCGAGTGGGACTACGTGGTGGCGTTGGCCGGCAACCCCAACGTGGGCAAGAGCACCGTCTTCAACGCGCTCACCGGCTTGCGCCAACACACCGGTAACTGGCCGGGCAAGACCGTCACCCGCGCCGAGGGTGGCTTCGAATACGGCGGCCAGCGCTACAAGCTGGTGGATCTGCCGGGCACCTATTCGTTGCTCGCCACCAGCTTGGACGAGGAGGTGGCGCGCGACTTCATCCTCTTCGGCCAGCCCGACGTCACTGTAGTCGTCGTGGACGCCACGCGTCTGGAGCGCAACCTAAACCTGGTGCTGCAAGTGTTGGAGATCACCAACCGCGTGGTGGTGGCGCTGAATCTGATGGACGAGGCCAGGCGGCACAAGCTGCAGGTGGATGACCGCCGCCTGGCGCGCGACCTGGGCGTGCCGGTGGTGCCGATGGAAGCTCGCCGCGGCAAGGGGCTGCCTGAGCTGCTGCAAGCGATCAGCGAGGTCGCCAGCGGCAAGGTGGTTGGCCGGCCGCATCGCATCAAGAACGAGCCGCCGGCCCTGAAGCAGGCGATCGCCACGTTGACCAGACAAATCGAAGCCCTCTTTCCCGGCTTGCCCAACGCCCGCTGGGTGGCGTTGCGCCTCTTGGACGGCGATGAGCGCATTGCGGAGGCTGTGCGCAAAGGAGAACTCGGCGATTTGAGTCATGGCAACGCCGAGGATCGCGTGCAAAGTTTAGCCTTGAGACGGGAGCCTGCGTGATGAGCGAAACAGCACAGCTTGTTGAGCGTCTGCCCGGCGCTGCACCCCACCCCGGCGGTCGCCCGGCGCAGGCCGCAGGCGTGACGCCGGACGACATCCTAGCCACGGCCCGCTCCCTGCGCTGGCAGATCGGGGGCGACTTCCACCAAACGCTGATGGAGGCCATTTATACCGATGCGGCGCGCATCGCCGACCGCGCCGTTACCCGGCCGGGCGAGAAGCCGCGCTTCGACCTAGACCGCACCATCGACCGGCTGGTCACCAGCCGCCTTTGGGGCTTTCCGCTGATGATCGGGTTGTTCACCCTAGTCTTCTGGATCACCATCAGCGGCGCCAACATCCCATCACAGATGCTCTCCAGCCTCTTGATCGGGACCATCTATCCCTGGTTGCACCAGGTAGCAGATGCCCTCAACCTGCCGTGGTGGCTCAGCGGCGTGCTGATTGACGGCGTGTACCTGGCGACTGCTTGGGTCGTCAGCGTGATGTTGCCGCCGATGGCCATCTTCTTCCCTCTGTTCACTCTGCTCGAGGACTTCGGCTACCTGCCGCGCATGGCCTTCAACCTGGACAACATCTTCAAGAAGGCGGGCGCGCACGGCAAGCAGGCGTTGAGCATGATGATGGGCTTTGGCTGCAACGCGGCCGGCGTAGTGGCCACGCGCATCATCGACAGCCCGCGCGAGCGGCTGATCGCCATCATCACGAACAACTTCGCCCTCTGCAACGGCCGTTGGCCCACGCAGATCTTGATTGCCTCGCTGTTCATTGGCGGCCTCGTGTCGGCGCAGTGGGCCGGGCTGATCTCAGCGCTGGCTGTGGTGGGTGTCGCCATGTTGGGCGTGCTGTTCAGCTTTGCCGTCTCGTGGGGCTTGTCGCGCAGCGTGCTCAAGGGTCAGGTGTCCACCTTCAGCCTGGAGCTGCCGCCCTACCGGCCGCCGCGCGTCTTGCAGACCATCTACACCTCAATCATCGACCGCACGCTTTACGTGCTGTGGCGGGCGATCGTCTTCGCTGCGCCGGCCGGCGCCGTCATCTGGCTGATTGCCAACGTGCAGGTCGGCGGCGTCAGCGTTGCCGAGCACCTGGTCAACTTCCTGAACCCCCTCGGCCTGCTTATCGGGCTGAACGGCGTGATCCTGGTGGCCTACATCGTGGCCATCCCCGCCAACGAGATCGTGATCCCCACCGTGCTGATGCTGACCGTGCTGGTGACCGGAGCGTCGGGAGTGGGCGCCGGCGCCGGCGTGATGTTCGAGCTGGAGAACCGCAACGACCTCATGGCGCTTTTCCAGGCCGGCGGGTGGACCCTGCTCACAGCGGTCAACCTGATGCTGTTCAGCTTGTTGCACAACCCCTGCAGCACGACGATCTTCACGATCTACAAGGAGACCGGAAGCAAGAAATGGGCGGCGGTGTCGGCCTTGTTACCGCTGGCCATCGGCTTCACCGTCACTTTTCTGGTGGCGCAGGTGTGGCGACTGCTGGCCGCATAACCCCCACCCCCTGGTAGTGGCGGCTTTAGCCGTCTCTGCGGTCCCACCGGCGACTAAAGTCGCCACTACGAAGAGAGGGTGGCGGTTGCTGTGCGCCATAGCTCGGCCTTGCGTTGGAGCTCCGGCCAATGGGTCCCCCGCCAAAACACTCGCCTGCATTGGGGGCAGCGCCGGAAGGCCGGCTGCGTCTGCAGCACGTAGGGTGGTACGTCGCCGGCCACCTCTTCATGACTGGCCGTCTGGAGTGCAGCGTTGCAGTGCACGCAGCGGCTGCCGGGCTGTGGCGGTGGCAGATTGAGCGCGCGCGCCACCTGCAGCAATTGGGCCTCCGGGTCGTCGTCGACCACCAACAACGCCTGCACGCCCCGCCGGCCAGCCAGCTCCCGGTCGCGCGTCAGGATCACGCGCCCCTCGGCCCGCGCTTGACGCACCAGCTCGATGTCCGGCGCGTGGTTGGCGGCGCTGGCCGCGTCATAGCCCAGTAGCCGCAACCACTTGCCCAGCGTGCCCAGCATGGAGTCGACGAGGAGCTTCATGGGGGACCGTAAGCGGTGAACGGTGAACGGCAAACGGTGAGTTGGAGGCAAGGATCGGGGAACGACGTGCGGCGACGGGTGAACAGCGGTGGTTGGGGGAGGTGGGGACGAAAAAAGGACCGTGCCCATGCAGCCGGCCCCTTTTTCTCCTGTTCACCATCGACCGTTCACCGGTCACCGTTTACCGATCACCGATTACGCTACCGTCACACTCGGATCCAGATACACATCCTGGATGGCCTGCAAGAGCGCCACGCCCTCGGCGAAGGGCTTCTGGAACGCCTTGCGGCCGCTGATCAGGCCCATGCCGCCGGCGCGCTTATTGATCACCGCCGTGCGCACGGCCTGTGCCAGGTCGTTCTGGCCCGACGCACCGCCGGAGTTGATCAAGCCGATGCGGCCCATGTAGCAGCCGGCCACCTGATAGCGGCACAGGTCGATGGGATGATCGCTGGTCAGGTCCTCGTAGACCTTCTTGTTGGTGTGGCCGAAGCCGATCTTGCGGTAACCGTCGTTGTTCTCGGCCTGCTTCTGCTTGATGATGTCGGCCTCGATGGTCACGCCGATGTGGTTGGCCTGGCTGGTCAGGTCCGCGGCCAGGTGGTAATCCACGCCGTCCTTCTTGAAGGCCGAGTTGCGCAGGTAGGCCCACAGCACGGTCACCATGCCCAGCTCGTGTGCGCGGGCGAAGGCCTCGCTGACCTCGATGATCTGGCGTCGCGACTCGGGCGAGCCGAAGTAGATCGTCGCGCCCACGGCGATGGCGCCCATGTCCCACGCCTGATCCACCGTGCCGCACATGGTCTGGTCGTAGGTGAGCGGGTAGGATAGGGTCTCGTTGTGGTTGAGCTTGACCATCAACGGGATCTTGTGCGCGTACTTGCGGGCGACAGCGCCGATCACGCCCAGGGTGGAGAAGACGCCGTTGCAGCCGCCTTCTAGCGCCAGTCGCACGATGTTCTCCGGGTCGAAGTACATCGGATTGGGCGCGAAGGAGGCCGAAGCCGAGTGCTCGATACCTTGGTCCACAGGCAGAAAGGAGACGTAGCCCGTGCCGGCCAGCCGGCCGGTGTTGAAGATCTGCTGCATGTTGCGCAGCACCTGGGGCGAGCGGTCGGTGGCCAGCATGATGCGGTCGATGTAGTCCGGGCCGGGCAGGTGCAACATGTCTTTGCTGATCTTGGGCGTGTTGAAGCCAAGCAGGCTTTCAGCTTCGGGGCCAAGCAGCGATTGAACGTCGATAGCCATAGGAAATCCTCCTCAAAGATAGTTGATACTATGCAGGTACTGGGCACTTGCGCCCGATTTGCGGCTTCGGTCAGCTTTGCGGACACGGTGGCAAACGCAGACTCAAGTGCCCGGCACCTAAGGCTGAGCAGTTGCGTTCACACTTGTGGTAGTTGATTTGCCAAAGGAATGCGCGTCTCTGTAGCCCGATGACGGTTTGAGAAACCGGCAACAAGTATAACACGCGTTACAAGGAAAGGCCAAACGAGCCGCTGGCCGCTCGCTTGGTCCTAGAGAGGCATGCGCTGGCACCGCTCGCGCAGCGACTTCTTGTGGCGTAGCCTAAGCTCTGCTACAATCCGGTCATGACCCGTGAACAGTTGATCGATCGCAAACACCAGGTGATCGCCGAGCTGCGCCGCTGCCAGCGTGAGCTGGAACGGCTGCGCTTGTGGGACGATCGCCATAGCCAGCGTCGCATCCGTGAACTGGAGCGTCGTCTTGACCAGTTGATGGCCGAGGAAGCACGCCTGCGGCAGGAGATTGACAGGAGTAAACCATGATGCACAGCGGCGGCTGGTGGAGCTTTCTCTCAGCTGACCCAACCAAAAACAAACCCAAGGTGGACCGGGCTCTGCTGGGGCGGGTGCTCGGCTACGCCCGGCCCTATTGGTGGATGGTATTGGTGGTGCTGCTCACCATCATCGCCACGTCTTTGCTCGAGCTGGTACCGCCTTTGATTCTGCGCCAACTCATCGATGTGACGCTGCCGACGAAGGACTTGGCCCAGCTCAATCTGCTAGCGCTGGCCTTGATCGCCATCCCGGTAGCGGTCGGGCTGATTGAAGTGCTGGAACGCTACTACAGCGCCAAGACCGGCGAGGGCATCATCTTCGACCTACGCCAGCAGATGTACGAACACCTGCAGCGGCTGGCCCTGCGCTTCTTCACCCACACCAAGTCGGGCGAGATCGTCTCGCGCTTCAACAACGACGTGGTTGGCGCGCAGAACGCCATTACCGGCACCATTCCGAACATCGTCACCAACCTGGTAACCCTGGTGTCGACGTTGGTGGTGATGATCTCTATCGAATGGCGGTTGACCCTGGTGTCGATCGCAGTGTTGCCGCTGTTTCTGTTGCCGGCGCGTCGGGTGGCGGGCGTCTTGCGCAAGATCCGGCGGCAGGCGATGGAATACAACGCCGAGCAGAGCAACATCATCACCGAAACCCTAGGCATCAACGGCGTGCTGCTGGTGAAGACCTTTGGCCGGCGGCGACAGGAGGTGCAACGCTTTCGCGAGATCAATGCCAAGGTGCGCGACATCGGCGTGCGTCGCGCCCTGGTGGGCCGCTGGTTCTTCATGGGGCTGGGCCTGGCCGGCGCCATCGGCACCGCCTTGGTGTACTGGTTGGGCGGGCGGCTGGTGTTGGCCGATGCGCTGACCGTCGGCACTATCGTGGCCTTCGCCGCCTATCTGACACGTCTGTACGGCCCCATCTCCTCGCTCAGCAACGTCCAGGTGGAGTTCGCCCAGTCCATGGTCAGCTTCGAGCGCGTGTTCGAGTATCTCGACCTGCCCGTAGAGATCCAGGACAAGCCCGACGCGGTGGTGCTGCGCCATGTAGCCGGTCACATTCGCTTCGAGGACGTGTCGTTCACCTACCTGTCAGCCGAGGAGGGAGCGCAGGTAGGGGGGAGCACAGAGCAAGATGCGAGCGGCGTCGAGCCAACGCCGGTCACCGATCAGTTGTCAGCGATCAGTAGTCACCGCTCACCAATGACGGGCAGCAACGGCAAAGACGGCGACCAGCCCGCCGGCAGCGCGGCGCCTTGGCTTGCGCCGATCGCCAGCCGCCGCTGGGCGCTGCGCCACTTCACCGCCGAGATCGAGCCGGGCCAGCTCGTAGCGTTGGTGGGCCGCAGCGGCGCCGGCAAGACGACCATCACCTACCTCTTGCCGCGGCTGTACGATGTGACCGAAGGGCGCATCACCGTTGACGGCCATGATCTACGCGATGTGACGCAGGAAAGCCTGGCCGAGCAGATCGGCATCGTCACGCAGGAGACCTATCTCTTTCACGACACGATTCGCAAGAACCTCAGCTACGCCAAGCCCGATGCCAGCGAAGATGAACTCATTGCTGCGTGCCGCGCCGCCAACATCCACGATTTCATCGCCCGTTTGCCCGACGGCTACGACACGGTGGTTGGCGAACGGGGCTATCGGCTCAGCGGCGGCGAAAAGCAGCGCCTGTCCATCGCGCGCGTGATCCTCAAGAACCCCCGCATTCTCATCCTGGACGAGGCCACCTCGCATCTAGACTCGGAAAACGAGGCGCTCATCCAGGCCGCGCTCGAGCCGCTGTTTCGCGACCGCACGAGCGTGGTGATCGCCCACCGCCTGTCCACGATCTTGGCGGCCGACAAGATCCTGGTGCTGGACGAGGGTCGGCTTGTCGAGCAAGGCAGCCATGCCGAACTGCTGGCCAAAGGCGGCCTCTATGCTCAGCTGTACGAGACGCAGTTCCGTCCCGATGTATCGGCCAAAGCAGAGGCTGGCTAGAGCCCCGCGCTGCGTCTTGCCGAATTGGTGCCTCTTGCCATGTGTGTTATCATGCGCTGAACGCCGGTGAACCTGCACTGCGCGGAAAGAGTAAGGCGCCGCCAGCGTGCAGCGGCGTTGGCTGAGACGGCGATCAAAGCGATCGATGTCTCTCAGTATGGAGCAGTCATGCTATGACCGATTCCGGCAACGGCAAATCCAACGGCAACGGCTCGTCGGGTAACCTCGGCTCGATGTTCCCGGACATGGACCTGGACATCGACTCCGCCATGCTTGCTGACATGTACGTCAGCTATGAGCAGGTGGTGGGCACCTTGATGTGGGCGTGTGTGCAGAACAAGTTGCGGTTGTATTCGGTGGCCAACATGCTGGACACCAACACGCTCGAGCGGGAGTTCAAGGCCTGTTGCGTGCCCAGCGAGTGGCAACCGCCCTACCGAATGCGGGCCGAGATCGGCTTCCAGTGGCCCACGGAGTACACCGCGCTGAGCTTGCAGGGCGATGAAGCTCTGTGCAGTCTCTATCACGACGAAGGTGAAGACTGTGAGCACGAGCCAGGCTCGGCCGAGTTCTTCATAGAACTGGAGATCGAGTACCATTTGCCGTTCAGCCTCGTCGAGCAAATCGACAGCGATGCCGGCATCGAAACAGTGGCACGACGGATACGCCGCGTGTTTAGCGATCTGGTGGACCACGAAAACATCGTGGTTGTTGACGTGGATGCTACCTTTACGGGCGATGAGCTGGCTCTGACCAGAATCTACGCTCGCCATTTTTGGGTCCTCGATGATGAGTTGCACGGCTTGCCCCAGCTGGCGGCCGTGTTGTTGAGCATTTGCGACGAGATCAACCGCGTGCTGCTGCGCTTTGCCCAAGAATTCGCTGATGACAAGGAGTCCTTTGCGTCATGAGCGCAGCGGAGATGCGCTTAGAGGTGCGTCCGGCGCAGATCTACGTCGGCGTCTACGATCGTCTGCCGCATCCGGCGCTTGGCCCGGTGCAAGAGTTCGTGCTCGAAGTGGGCATCACCGCCAACCGGCCGGTGGTGCTCACCGATGTGGTGTGGCGCGTTTTCGACGAGACGGAGCACGTGGCCTTTGTGCGTCAGCGGCTGGGCGAGGCGGCTATGAACGAACTGACGCAAGGCCAATACGGCGTTGCGCCTGGCTTGGGCTTGGCCTTGCGTCGTTGCTATTTCCTGGAGCCAGGGCTCTTGCGGCTCAGCAAGGTGCGCGTGAGCGTGGCCGGCTTTGACGCCGAGACACGCGGCATCGTTTCAGCCTTTGCCGAGGCGCCGCTGGTCTACCATCAGCAGCGCGCGCGGCTGCAGTTGCCGGTGGCCGAAGGCGTCTGGTGGGCGATCACCGGCAACGACTGGACGGCCCTGCACAAGGCCGAGCCCATTAGCTGGCCTTTCGCCTACGACTTCGTGCGCTTGGGCCCTGATGGCCGTACCTTCAACGGTTCAGGATTGGACAACACCGACCACTACAGCTTCGGTCAGCCGGTTCTGGCCCCGGCGCCGGGCAAGGTCGTCCTGGCGCGCGCTGATCTGCCCGATCAGCCGCCCGGCCAGCCGATGGACGCAGCACTGCTGGCTGGTGACCCCACGCGCGTGGCGGGCAACGTTGTTGTGATCGCCCACGGCTATGGCGAGTTCAGCTATCTCGCGCACCTGCAGGCCGGCAGCGTGCGCGTCAAGCCTGGCGATGTTGTCAAGCGCGGCCAGCAAGTCGCTGCGGTCGGCAACTCCGGCCAGTCGCCCGGGCCACATTTGCATTACCATCTGCAAAATGGCCCCCATTTGTTCGTCGACCAGGGCATGCCGGCGCTGTTCAGCGATTTCATCGCCGTTGGCGATCACGTGGAACAAGCCAGCATCCCGGCGCGCATGATCATCAGCCCTGCGCCCCGCCGCCGGCGCTGACGCAAAAACAAACCATTGGTTCGCTGAAGCCGAACCGGAAAAAGGAGTACTTGATTCCCATGGCATCTAACAATGGCGCGACCGAAACCATTGAAGAATTCGAGTTGTTCGAGGATCAGTCGCTCAACACCGAGCTGACCGAAGAAGCCTACGAGGAGTTGGCCGAGCTAGAAGGAAGCGCCGTTATTGGCGTGTCGTTCTGGGATAGTTCCCTGGCCGACGAGATGGAGGAGAGCGAGATTACGCCGGAAGAGCGCATGTTGATCGACATCGACATGTACTTGGAAGACAACGTGGCGTTGGAATTGTACGGCGCAGCGTTGTATCCTTCGCCAGAGAGCGAGCCGCTGGTCGGCATGCCGGCTCTGGAACAGGCCCTTGCCACCATGATCGATCGCGAGAGCGTGCTGGACGAGGTCGCCGAGACCGACGACGGCGGCCTGGTGCTGGTGTTCGCCTCCGGCGACGAGACGACTCTGCTGATTAGCGTGGGCGCATGGTCGGTTGGTGAATGGGACGAGCTGCCGGAAGAGTAGACGGTCGCGTTCGCGTGTCGTAACTACTCAGCCATAGGTGCCGGGCATTTGGATGCTGGTTTGCAAACGTGTCTGCGAAGCCAACCTAGGTCGCAAATCGCCTACAAAT
>DAOUBX010000251.1:0-16905 GCA_034432445.1 Anaerolineales bacterium | reverse complement strand
AGCTTGAGGTAGACCGTCGGCAGCTTGGGCCGGTCTTAAGGTCGGGTGCGAGACCGGCCCAAGCTTGAGGTAGACCGGCCCAAGCTTGAGTTAAACGGTCGGCAGCTTGGGCCGGTCTTCGGGTTCAAGACCGGCCCAAGCTTGAGGTAGACCGGCCCAAGCTCGGCGTTGACAGACTGTCAGCAAAGGCTGACAGCCGCTGCGCAGCGTTGACGGTGATCGGCTGGCCGTGGCCAAACACGATCACCTGCACGCCGGGAAGCCTGGCCAGCTTGCGGATCGACTCGCGCGCCACGGCAGGGAGAGGCGTTGCTATGGCCGGCGGTTCGCCCAGCCGATCGTTGCGGTTGTTGAGGGCGTCGGCAGCGATCAGGATACCGCGCTGTGGCTCAAACAGGGCGATCTGGCCGGCTGTGTGGCCGGGCACATGCACCACCTGGAAGCCCTCGGGCAACACAGCCTTGTCCAACACCAGCTCATCGACGCGCGACACGGGCCGATAGCCCAGCATCGACCTGGAGACGACGTTGAACAGAGGGCCATAGAGCCGCGCAGCCGCCGAACGGCCCATCTCGCGTGGCTTGCGGCCCTCCACTACGTCCTTCTCCACAGCGTGGCAGATCACCCGCGCGCCGGTCGCAGCCTGAACCTCAGCAAGGCCGCCCACGTGGTCGATATCGCCATGAGTTGCAATGATGCGATCCAAGCGCTCCAGCCCCAGCCGGCGACCGAAGGCAAGGATCTTGGCAGCGTCCTTTGGCATGCCGGCGTCGATCAACGTCAGGCCGCCGTCAGGACGCTCCCAGACGTAGGCGTTGACGACGCCGTTCTGCATCCCGTCGACCAGATGCAGCCCAGGCACGATCAGCATAAGCTACAGTTCCTTCAGGCCAAAGCGCTCTTTGTACATGCCGACCGCCTGCTCGATCTCGGCCTTGGCCGCAGCAGCATTCTCCCAGCCAATAGGCTTGGTGCGCTGACCTTCCAGGTCCTTGTACACCTCGAAGAAGTGGGCGACCTCGTTGAGGTAGCTCTGCGGCACGTCGCTTAGGTCGCGATAGTCCTTGAACAGGGGATCGGTGGCCGGCACAGCCAAGACCTTGGCGTCCTCGACCCCGCGATCGAGCATGCGAAACAGGCCGATGGGCCGCGCCTGGATGATGCAACCGGGGAACGTGGGCTCGTTGACCATCACCAAAATGTCCAACGGATCGCCGTCCGGGTAGAACGTCTGCGGGATCAGGCCGTAATCACCCGGGTAGACCATCGACGAGTACAAAACGCGGTCCAGGAAAATCACGCCGTTGACCTTTTGATACTCGTACTTGTTGCGCGAGCCCTTAGGGATTTCCACGATGACGTAGACCACGTCTGGGACTTGGGGGCCGGTGCGCAGCTCGCGCCAAAGGTTTACCATACGAGCTACTCCTCGGCGCCCGCAGCAGCCGTTTGGCGGCCCAGCGGCAACACGCGGTCGACGTTGACGTGCGGCCGCGGGATGACATGCACGGAAACGACCTCGCCGACTTTCTCGGCCCCGCGCACGCCGGCCTCGACCGCCGCCTTCACTGCGGCCACATCGCCGCGCACGATGGCGGTGACGTAGCCGCCGCCGATTTTTTCATAGCCGACTAGTTCCACTTTGGCGGCCTTGACCATGGCGTCCGAGGCTTCGACCATGGCGGCAAAGCCTTTTGTCTCGATCATGCCTAGTGCTTCTGCCATGTGGTTGTTCTCCTTGAGAGGGAATGCGAAACGAACAATACGTAACTGCACTAATCCGTTGTGCCGGCCGGCTCGCGGCCAGAAAGGCCCTCCAGCGCAGCCACGGCCGCGCCGTAGCCGGCCATGATGTCGCGTTCCTCACCGCCCAGGTAGACGCGGCCGAAGGCGCCGAAGGCCGTGACTTCCAGGATGTTGATCTCGGCGCGCTTCTCCGCCTCGTTGGCGGCCAGGGCGGCATAGCCGGCGGGCTCGACTTCCAGCACGTAGAGGGTTTGGCCTGCCAGCAGCATATGGCCGTGGCGCATGCGGTTGACGAGCTGCACCTGGTGCGCATCGACGTTGCGGATGATCTGGCTGGAGAGGATGCGCGGCTTCATGCGATCCTCCTCGCGCAGGCCCAGGGCTTCCAAAATGGCCGCGCCGGCGGCCCGCGTCTCGGCCTGGGAGCTGGAGTGCACCTCCAGCAGGCCATAGCGGCGCTCGACGATCTGCATGCCGGGCCGCACGCGAGTAGCCTTCAGCGCAATGTCGGTGATGCGATTGATCTCGATGCCGGGCGAGATCTCAATCCAAAGCGAGGCGTCGTTGGGCAGGGGCAGAAAGCCGCGCGCCACCGTGCCCAGAAAAGCCGCATGTTGCGGCTGCAAGCTGTCCAGATAGACATAGGAGCGCAGTTCGACGGCCAAGGGAGCTTTTCCTTTCGTGGCAACTTCTGCTTTGTCGAGTAGGAGACCGGATGCTACAAGTGGCGTAGACGGGCACGTGGGTGATTCTGGCCCTCCATGAGTTCCAGCGACGTCAGGCCGACAGCCGCCGCCAGCGTGGCCGTGTTCTCGAAATCCTCTTGCGTCAACGCCGCCACGCGGCCGCGCTGCTCCGCCGTGACTTTGCGTCCCACCAGCGTCCGCTCAGGCGCGGCCAGCAGCCGATCGCGACAGGGTGCACATTGCAACGCATGACCCAGCAGAATAGCCAGATCGCTGGTGCGTGATTCTGACACGGGGTAATCTCGCTTTCCAGGGCTCGTGGGGCTCAGTCGGATGGCCCCAAAAGGCTGTTGCTTCAGCCGCCGCCGGCCTCGCGAATGATTTTGACGCCGGCGCTGGCGCCCAGACGGGTGGCCCCGGCGGCGATCATCTGCGCTGCGTCGGCAGCCGACTTGATGCCGCCGGCAGCTTTGACGCCGATCGTGGGCCCGACCACCTTGCGCATCAGGGCCACATCGGCCACCGTGGCGCCGCCAGAGGCAAAGCCGGTGGAGGTCTTGACGTAGTCTGCGCCGGCCGCTTGCGCAATGGCGCAGCTCTCGATCTTCTCCTCGTCCGTGAGCAACGCCGCTTCGATGATCACCTTGACACTGGCCTGCCGTGCGTGAGCTGCCTGAACGACGGCCGCCACGTCCTCGGCCACCAGCTTGTAATCGCGCGACTTCAGTGCGCCGATGTTCTGCACCATGTCGATTTCAAGCGCGCCGTTAGCGATGGCGCGCTCGGTTTCGAAGGCTTTGACCTCCGGCAAGGTGGCGCCCAACGGAAAGCCGACGACCGTGCACACCTTGACCGGGCTGCCGCGCAGCTCACGCGCGGCCAAGGCCACCCAAGAGGGGTTGATGCAGACCGTGGCAAAGCCGTTCTCGCGGGCCTCGGCGCACAGCTTGATGATTTGCTCGGCTGTGGCTTCCGGTTTGAGCAAGGTATGGTCGATCATGCGCGCCAAGTCGGCGGCCACCTTGCCCGTGCCGGGCCGGGCCGTCAAGCGCGCCGCCCCGGCGTCCACTATCTCGCGACAGCGGTCCGGGCAGGTCGCTGCGCAGTGGCCATCGCACTGCGGCCCGCAGCCTGAGCACGCCTGGTCACCGACGGGATACGCCTTCAGAACCTCGCGCGTGACGATGTCTACCAACTGGTCAAGGGTGTAGGAAGAGAGTGGCATGATGAAAACTACTGCGCGAAGCGCGTTAGGTCTTGGCAAAGCGCCGCTCGATCTCCATGATCTTGTCCACGCGGCGGGCGTGACGATCGGCGCCGAAGGGTGTTTCCAGCCAGGTCTTGACGATCTGACGGGCCAAGGCGGGCCCGATCAAGCCGGCGCCCAAGGTGAGCACGTTGGCATGGTTGTGCTCGCGGCTGTTGGCAGCCGACGCCAGGTCGTAACACATAGCAGCACGCACGCCCGGCACTTTGTTGGCGACCATGCACGAGCCAATGCCGGCGCCGTCCACGATGATGCCCCACTGCACGCGGCGGTCAGCCACCAGCCGCGCCACGGCGTAGGCAAAATCGGGATAGTCCACACTGGCGGTGCTGTTCGTGCCGCAATCCACCACCTGCCAGCCCAGCTCAGCCAGATAGGGCTTAAGCTGTTCTTTCAATCCAAAGCCACCGTGATCGGCGCCAATGGCGATCGTGCGCTGCGGTGGGCTGGTCACTGCAGGCGCTGAGTGGGCGACGGCCAGGTTGATCTTGCGCTCTAGCGCCAGCTCGCGCGCCAGCGGCGTCACAAGGGCGCCGGGAGGTACGGCGAGAACGCCGCCCGGGGCCGTGCGGCTGACCGCCTCGGCGTCGATCACGGCGCGCTGCGGCGCAGTCCGGCCATCTGCTGCGCCGGCCTCTTCTGGCGCCATCAGGCGTTGCAAGACGCTGCGCACCGTAGCACGTACTTGTTCCGGAGTAGGCGAGGTCATGGCCGTCCTGCTGCGGCGCCGGCCGCCAGGTTATCGCTGGTGGGTGTCTTGACCAGACCCCAGGTGCTGGGAGGCCAATAGGAAAGGACAACTTTGCCGATCACCAGGTTCAGCGGCAACGGCCCCCAGCTATGCGAGTCGCTGGAGTTGGGCCGATTGTCCCCCATCACGAAGAGCTCATCCGGCCCCAGCACAACGGGATCGCTGGTGTAAGCAGCCGGCAGCACATGGGCGAAGTCGTCCAGCCGTTGACCGTTGATGTACACTTGTCCATCGACGATCTCCACCTTCTCGCCCGGCAGGCCGATCACGCGCTTGATGAAATCGCGGCTGGGATCACGTGGGTAGCGAAACACGATCACGTCCCCACGCTGCGGCTCGCCCAACTTGTAGGCCAGCTTGTTGATGAGCAAGAACTGGCCATCGTGAAAGTTCGGCTCCATGCTCATGCCGTCGACGCGAAAGTTCTGCACGACCGTGCGGATCAGCAGGAAGATGACCAAAGTGAGCAGAACCGTTTCGACGACCTCGCGCAGGAAGGCGCCTGCGGTGGACGTGCGCGCGTCAGGCACAGTAGGCGGAGCCTCCCCTGGGGTCGGTTGCGCTGAGGATAAGAACGTGCGGCTGTTGGGGTCGCCGTTAGACAGGGGTTCGGCAACTCCGTCGTTGCGATCGCTCAAGATCGTGTCCTCTCTGTTCACCTAAAAGAGCTTACGGTTGGCTATTATAGCATCCAACAGGGGTCGAGGCAAGTCCCCCGGCGCCTTGGGGAGGTCAGCCCCTTCTCTTCACCTGTGTTTGACATAGTTTGTGAGCCATGATACATTGTGATCATGCTGGCCACTGTCTGAGGTGCGACCGACCAGCAGCTTCTTTCTGCGCAAAGTCAAGGAGGATGCAATGGACTACCCCGAAGTCGTGATAGTCAGTGCAGCGCGCACACCAATTGGGCGGTTTCAAGGCGCGCTGAGCGCCGTGCCGGCGCCTGAGCTGGGCGCAATTGCCATCAAAGCAGCCATCAGCCGCGCCAACATCGACCCGGCCACCGTTGACGAGGTCATCATGGGCAACGTGGTTACAGCGGGCGAGGGACAAGCCCCGGCGCGTCAAGCAGCCATCAAGGGTGGGCTGCCGGTGAGTGTGGGCGCGACCACGATCAACAAAGTATGCGGCTCAGGGCTTAAGGCAGTCATGATTGCTGCCCAAGCCATCCGTTCCGGCGACGGCGAGGTCTTCGTGGCGGGCGGCATGGAGAACATGAACATGGCGCCCTACTATCTCTCCAAGGCGCGCTTCGGCTATCGTATGGGTAATGCCGAAATCCAGGACGGTATGGTCTACGACGGCCTGTGGTGCGCTTTCGAGAACCATCACATGGGCAACTCCGCCGAGTGGATCGCGCGCGCGTACAACGTCACCCGGGAAGACCAGGATCAGCTGGCCTTCGAGAGCCACCGCAAAGCGATCGCTGCCATCGACGCCGGCCGCTTCAAGGACGAAATCGTCCCCGTGCCGCTGCCAGGCAAGAAGGGAGAGGCCGTCTTGTTCGACACCGATGAGACGCCACGGCGCGATACAAGTCTGGAGGCCCTCGCCAAGCTGCGACCAGCCTTCCAGAAGGATGGCACGGTCACGGCCGGCAATGCGCCGCCGATCAGCGACGGAGCGGCGGCCCTGGTCGTGATGAGCGCCGGCCGCGCCGCCGCGCTGGGGTTACAGCCTATGGCCCGCGTCACGGCCTATGCCCAGGCTGCCGTCAAGCCCTTGGAGCTTTTCGCTGCGCCGATCTTCGCCGTGCGCCGGCTGATGGACAAGCTGGGCGTGACCATCGATTACTTCGATTTGATCGAGGTCAACGAGGCCTTTGCTGCGCAAACCATCGCCGATGGACGCACCTTGGGCATGGATTGGGACAAGGTCAACGTCAACGGCGGCGCGGTTGCGCTGGGACACCCGATCGGATGCTCCGGCGCGCGCGTGCTGGTCACCTTGCTCTATGCCCTGCGCCAACGCAACTTGAAGACCGGGCTGGCGACTTTGTGTTTAGGCGGCGGCGAGGCGGTGGCGCTGAGCGTGGAAATGTTGTAGGCACCGGGCACGTGGGACGCGCGTTGGCAGACGTGTCTACGAAGCCAACTTGGGCCGCCAATCGCCCAAGGGGCCCAATCCCGGCACCTGGGCAGTTACCCTTTTCGAACGCAGGAGTTACGCCTTTGGCTGGTCGCGTAGGGCCGGTGGGTTGCGATGGGTTAGGTTCGCTCGCGCAAACTGCCTCGCTTAACCCGCAATCAACCCGCCGGCCCCGCATCGAGACTTCAACTGCGTAACTCCCCTGCACTATTCGCCGAGAGAGGAGAAGAGCCATGGCGCAAAAAGCCGCGCCGGAGACGGCGACACCTGCCGCTCAATCTAAAGAAGTGGAGCGCTTGCGCGACATCATCCTGGGCCCTCACATTCGCGAGTACGAGCAACGCTTCCAACTGCTGCAGCGCGATCTGGAGCGCTTGCAGCAGCAGCTTAACCGCCTGAACGAGCAGTTGGCCGAACAAGACGCCAACCAGAGCAAGAAGCTCAAAAGCGAGGCCGAGCGGCTCAGCCGCCTGCTAGCCGGCCAGGATGAAGCGCAGGCCGGCAAGCTGGCGCAGGAAAGCGAGAAGCTGCAGCAGAGGCTGGCGCAACTGAGCCAACAACTGGCTGACCAAAACGCGGCTCAGACCAAGAGCCTTAAAGAAGAGGTGCAACTGTTGAGCCAACAACTAGCCGACCAGGAGAGCAGCCTGAGCAAAGCGCTGCATGACTTGCGCCGCGATCTGCGCCAGGCCGACGACGAGCTGCGCACGGAGCTGCGCGAGACCATGCAAAAGCTCACCGATACCAAGACCGACCGGTTGGCGCTGGCCGAAATGTTCATCGAGATCGGCGACCAACTGCGGCGCGGCGGCGCAGCGGCCAGTCTCGACGATCTGCTGAAAGGCTTAGGCGCAGCGATGCAATAGGGATCAACCCGTGGCAGTGGACTTTGCAAACGACGGGGAGGACCAAGACCAACCGGTAGACCTGAGCGCCGCGGACGATGCGGCGCTAGAGGAACTGCGTCGCATCCTGTTCGACCCTTACCGGGTGCAACTGGACAATCTAGCGGCCCAACTCGACGACCACGAAGCGCTCGCCGCCATTATTGCGCCGGTCTTGGGCGAGGCGATTCGCCGCAAGATTCGCGAGGGCCGCGACGAGATGGTCGAGGCGCTGTACCCGATCCTGGGCCAACTGGTCGCGCGCGCCGTGTCGGAGGCGGTGCGCGACTTGGCGCGCACGGTCGATGCGCGCATGCGGACCTCCTACACCCCGCAAGCCCTGCTGCGCCGACTGCAAATGCGGCTAAGCGGCGGTTCGACGGCCGATCTGGCGCTGCGCGAGGTGCTGCCCTTTCGAGTCGTCGAGGTCTTCTTGATCCATCGCGAGACCGGCCTGCTGCTGTGGCATACTTCCAGCAACCCGGCAGCTTCGCCCGACTCCGATCTGGTCAGCGGCATGCTGACAGCCATCCGTGACTTCGTGGCCGACGCCTTTGGCCATGGTCAGGAGGGCCAACTCGACGAGATCCAGTACGGCGACCTGCGCGTTCTGATCGAGACCACCCAGTTCGCGTACCTGGCGGTCGTCGTGGATGGCATCGAGCCGGCCGGCTTTCGCACCCGCATGCGCTCGCTCCTCGTTGACATCAGCCGAACCTACGAGAAAGAGTTGCGCCACTTTGCCGGCGACGCCAACGCACTGGCGCCGGCCGGCGCGCAGCTTGCCGCCTTGCTGAGCGAGCCAGCAGAGGAAACGCCGCCAGCGCCGGCCCAGCTCAGCAGCACCCAAAAGCGCATCCTGGCCAGCGCAGCGGCGCTAATCTTTGCGTGCAGCGCGCTCACATGCCTGGCCGGCTCCTGGGTGTGGCGCACGGCCCGGGCGCTGAGCGTCACGCCGACACCGGTCGTGTTGATCATCACAGCCACACCCACTGTGTTGCCCTCGCCCACCGCCACGCCCACGGCGACGGCAACCCCTACCGCCACCAGCACGGCGACCGCCACACCGTCGCCCACGCCCACCCTTACGCCATCGCCCACGGCGACAACTACCCCTACCGCTACGGCCACCCCACTGCCGCCGCAAGCGGTTGTCAGCGTTTTCCGCCTGCGGGTGCGGTCAGGTCCCAGTGTCCAGTATGCGCCGATCGCCGTCGCCCTGTCGGGCCAGACGTTCACCGTCGTTGGTCGCAGCGCCGACGAGCAATGGTGGCAAGTGTGTTGCTTGGCCGACGGCGCACAGGGCTGGGTCTCGCGCACGGGAGTTGTTGTCGAAGGCGCTACCACCAACGTGCCTGTAGTGCCGCTACAATCTACAACTCCATGAGACACCTATGCTGGCCGAAGCGCTCGATTTCATCGTCCACACCCATCGCCTTGCCTACGCAGTCACCGACACGCGCTTCATCGTTCAGGAGGTTTTCGACCCGACCCACCTGTGGAGCAACACGGTCAAGCTGCCCACTTCCCTGTTCACTCTGAGCCCAGAGCTGGAGGGTCACGAGGACGTGCTGCGCGCCGTGCTGGCCGCGCAGTTGCCCAGCTTCGCTCTGCAATGGGTGAATCGGACAGCGCCAGACGGCGCTACGTACTATGTCAACCTGACCACGATGCCCTGGCGTGACGGCCAGGGCATCATCAGCGGTCTGATCCATGTAGCGGAGGATGTGACCGCTCAAGGCCAGCTCCAACAAGCGGCGATGCAACAGCGCAACGAGCTGCGCTTGGCGCAAAGCGAGCTGGCCCGCACCAACCTGGCCCTGCAAGCGGCCAACGCCGAGCTACGCCGACTGGACGCCGCCAAGTCTATGTTCGTGAGCATCGCTGCGCACGAGCTGCGCACGCCGCTGTCGGCCATCATCGGCTACGCAGATGCGCTGTTGCAGGATGTCGCCGGCCCCCTCAACGAGCAACAGCAGCAGTTCCTCCAGATTGTGCAGCACAGCGCCAACCGCCTGCTGCGCATCACCAATGACCTGCTGGACCTGGCGCGCATCGAGGCTGGCCGGCTAGAGCTGCTGCTGCGGCCGGTGCATCTGCCGACCCTGGTGCAAGCCGTCGTGCGTGAGTTCGAGCCGCAACTGCGGGCCAAACGGTTGGCTGCAACGCTCGAGACAGCCGCTGACCTGCCTTTGGGGCTGGTGGATGAGACGCGCTGCCAACAGATCATCGCCAACCTCTTGAGCAATGCGATCAAGTACACGCCTGAAGAGGGCGCCATTGCGATACGGGTGGAACAGGCGTCGGAGCCAGGCTTTGTTCAGGTGGTTGTGCAGGACAGCGGCGTCGGCATTGCTGCAGAAGACCAGACCCAGATCTTCGATCGCTTCTTCCGCACCGATACCGGGCGCCTGATTGACGCCCAGGGAGCAGGCCTGGGCTTGCACATCACGCGCGCTTTGGTCGAATTGCACGGCGGCTCCATTGGCCTTGCCAGCCAAGTAGGACAGGGCACAACGGTCTGGGTCACGTTTCCGGTGTTCAGTGCACCGGCGCAGGAGATGTAATGAGAGCACTCAGCACGAAGGTCTGTTTGCTGGGCGACTTTGCCGTCGGGAAGACCAGTTTGGTCAATCGCTTCGTCCACAATGCCTTCAGCGAAAAGTACTTGAGCACCATCGGCGTCAGAGTAAGCCGCAAGACGGTGGCGCTCGTGAGCGACGATGAAGTAGTCGAGCTGACGATCCTGCTGTGGGACCTGGCGGGCAGCGAAGAATTCAACCAAATGCGGGCCAGCTATCTGCGCGGGGCAGCCGGTGCCTTGCTGGTGTGCGATCTGACCCGTCCCGAGACGCTGGACGGCCTAGACAGCTACCTGAGGGACTTACAGCAGATCAGCCCCCAGGCCAAAGTGGTGGTTGTGGCCAACAAAGCGGACCTTTTGGCCGACTGGGAAGGGTCGCTGCGCCAGGAGCGGCTGGCTGCGCCAGCCGCCTTTGCTGCTGCCCTGGGTGCGCCATACTTCGTGACCAGCGCCAAGACCGGCGAACACGTGGAGGATGCGTTTCGACTCTTGGGCCGTATGCTGGTGACGCCAAGCGATGCTTGATGGTATGATCGGTGGCGCGTGAGCCGTTCGGCGCAAGCGCCGAACTGGACAGCACGTCGGTGCGCCGCCCCAGGCGCGAGGCCCCTGCTGGCGAAGCCCCTCAACAAGGCGCCAGGTGCCTTGCGTATTCCGCAATTCTCTGATAGACTATTACCTCATCAGCCGTTGGCTCAGCCTACGCCACCAGAAGCACGCACGGGCTGGCGTAAGACAAGAAGGACTCGACTTGACGCGCGAAACCCCCGCAGCCCTGCTGCAGTTCACTCGATCACTAGCTGCTGAAGCCGGCCAACGCCTGCTCGGCTGGTTTGGCCAGGCCACTGCCGGCACCAAAGGCGATGGCAGCGTTGTAACACAAGCCGACCTGGACGTCGACCGGTTCATCCAAGGCGCCCTGCGCAGCAGCTATCCGCAGCACGGCATTGTGTCCGAAGAAAGCGCGCTAGTTTACGAGGGCGCCGAGTTCACCTGGGTGATCGATCCTCTGGACGGCACGACTAACTTCGCCAACGGCTTGGCGCACTGGGGCGTCAGCATTGCCCTGTTGCAGCATGGGGAGCCACTGCTGGGCGTGTTGGATTTTCCCCTGCTACAGCAGCAATTTGCAGCCCTGCGCGGCGGCGGCGCTTGGCTGCATGATCGTCGCCTGAGCCAAGACCGACGCCTGCATGTCCCGCCGTTGCCACCAGAGGACCAACAAAGCAATCTGTTCTTTACCACCGACTCGCGCGGGTTTCGCTTCTTGGAAATCAGAAGCCCGTTCAAAGCGCGTGTTCTGGGCTCTGCGGCCTATGATCTGGTAGCGGTCGCAGCAGGCACCGCAGTTGCCTGCATCGAAACCACGCCCAAGGCATGGGATTTCGCTGCGGCCTGGCTGATCGTTCAAGAAACCGGCGCAACGGTTGGCACCATGTGGCCCGGGTTGACCGTTTTTCCCTTGACAGCGGGCCAGGACTACGGCGGCCGCATCTATCCACTGCTTTTTGCGGCTAACGCCCAGCTTTGGGAGACCATGCGCACGGCCGTACATGTGCGACCAGAGGCCGAACGCCTGGTGCAGCGCTTAGCGCGGCAGGGTTGGGTGGTACAACCTGCTGTCGCGCCTTGATCGGTCTGCGGGCAAGTCCACAATAGCTGTCGCTAACACCAAACAAAGGAGGAATTTGATGCCCAAAGTTATTGTCAACAGAATTCTCATGAACTATCGCACCGCCGGTACCGGCCATCCCCTGTTGCTTATTCCAGATGCGGGCTATGGCAGCTGGTTCTGGGCGAAGATCATGCCGGCCCTCAGCCAGCGCTATCAGGTGCTGGCGCCCGACCCGCGCGGCTCCGGTTTGACAGACAAACCGCGCGGGCCTTACACGATCGACATGCTGGGCCAAGACATGGCGGACTTCGTCGATGCCCTGCACAGTCGCGGCGTCTTCGTAGTGGGCCATGGCCTGGGCGCCTACGCAGCGCTGCACATGGCGCTTACTCGGCCGGACCTGGTGAGCAAGCTGGTGCTGGCCGCTGCCGACTTTGGCGGGCCGAACGCCTTGCCGATGACGGCCGAAGCGCAAGCGACTTTCGCTCGCACGCCAACCGACAGCCTGTTGGAGTGGGTCGAGGGCATCATCACCCTTTCCACTGCACCCGGTTTTACTCAACGCCAGCCGCAGGTCGCGCGCGAGCTGCTGGCCTATCTGATGTCCGAGGAGACGTCGGCCGAGAGCCTCGAAGCGCAGTTGGCCGTCCGCGCCGAAGCCGCCACACCCGAAGCCAGCTTTGAGGAGCACCTCGAACGCATCAAGGCGCCGACCCTGATCCTTTTCGGCGAGCACGACCGGGTCATTCCACCGGGCAACGCCAAGTTGCTGGCCGCCAGATTGCCCCAGGCCAAAACGGTGATCCTGCCCAACACCGGTCACCTTTTCCCGATCGAAGACCCAGACGCAACGATCAAAGCGCTGACGGGCTTCCTGGGCGGCCAGAAATACACGCCCTAAGGCTTAGACTGGCAAACGCGCCCTTTGAGTAGAGACCTATGCCTTTTGCCCACGTGCGGGGACAGCGACTGTGGTATGAAGATGCCGGCCAGGGTGAAGCCGTGCTGCTGTTACACGGCTTCACCGGCACGGCACGCAGCGACTTAGGCGCCCAAATCGATTATCTGAGCCAGACACACCGTGTGGTTGCGCCAGACCTGCGCGGCTATGGCCGCTCGGAGCCCAAGCCACGGGTCTTCACGCCCGACTTCTATGTGCAAGATGCGCTCGACGCGGGCGCGCTTCTCGACGCCCTGAGCATCGAGCGAGCGCACATCCTAGGCTATTCCGACGGCGGCGAAACCGCGCTCTTGGTCGCGATCGAGCGCCCCGACCGCACGGCTAGCGTGGTGGCCTGGGGCGTGGCCGGCGCGCTGGATACCGAGATCGCGACCCTCGCCGCCGACTACGCCGATCTAGCAACCTGGGAGACAAAGCGCGCCGATTGGCGCGCACAGATCATCGCCCGGCACGGGGCCTCTTCCTTCGAGCCGATGGTCACGGGATGGGCCCGGGCTATCCAGGCCATGCTGGCAGCCGGCGGCGATGTAAGTGTCAGCCGGGCGCAGCAGATCCGCTGTCCTGTGTTGCTCATCAACGGCGAGCACGACTTCGGCAACCCCGAACGCCTGGCGCGGCGGCTGGCCGAGCGCATCCCCGATTGCGTCTTCGAGATTTGGCCTGGGCTGGGGCACCCGGTGCACAAGGAGGCCGCGGATCGCTTCAACGCCCGCGTCCTCGCCTTTCTGGCCGCGCACGCCGCCTCCGACGCAACGCCACAAGGCTGAGCGCATGCCGCGCCCCTCGCCAATCCCTGGCACTATCCACCTGCCGTGACACACCTGCGCGTTCGCAACCACGATCTGTACTATGAGCTGATAGGCCAGGGGCCGCCGGTAGCGCTGTTGCATCATGCCACCGCCAGCAGCCGCACGTGGCGGCGCCAGACCGCGGCGCTGGCCGAGCGTTTTCAGGTGCTATTCTACGACCGGCCCGGCTTTGGCCGGTCGAGCTGGCTACCTAGCTGGCACCTGGACTATCTTTCCGACGATGTGGCCGACTTGATGGAGCTGCTGGACGGGCTGGGGATCGAGCAGACAGCGCTCGTCGGCCACAGCGATGGCGCGGCGATTGCGCTCATGGCAGCCGCACGACACAGCGCGCGAGTGCGCTGTGTCGTCGCCGAAGCGCCTCATGTGTTCGTCGAGACAAGCACCTGTCCACCGGCTGTCCGCGCTTACCGCGCAGAAGTGCTGGCGTCGGACGAGTTGCAAGCCGCCCTGACGCGTGATCACGGCGAGCGCGGGTTGGCCGTCCTGGAACGCTGGGCGGAGCGTTGGACCGATCCTCACTTCGCGGCCTGGGACGTGTCGCGCGAGCTGGCGGCCATTCGTTGCCCAACGCTGATCATCCACGGCGACGCCGACCCGTTCTTTCCGCTGGCGCACGCCGAGTTGATCGCCCGAAGCGTGGCCAAGAGCGAGCTGTGGGTCGTGCCGGGCGTCGGTCACGTGCCACATGTCGAAGCGATGGAAGAGTTCAACCGTCGCGTGACGGCGTTTCTGCTGGAGCATGCCTAGGCTGCACCTGGGCCAAGCGCATGCGTTGGGCGGCCAGCACGGGGCAGGGTTGAGCGACCCGGCGTCCAATGACGCCGCAGCGACAGGTATGCCGGTTTTGCCAAGCCAGGGGCTTTATGCTATACTCTCCGCCTGTGCAGCGAGGGCCGGAAGCCACTCTTCCATCAGCCCTCGTTACTTTCTGCTTGCGGCCCAAGCGCTCCCCTAGCGCCGGTTGACCGCAGGTAATCCCATAGAAAGGAGGTAACTGCACGCGTGAACGACTATGAGATCATGGCCATCGTTCACCCAAACGCTGACGAAGACGCTGTGACCGCCTTCAACGAGACGGTCGGCCAATGGATCAGCGCTCTGGGCGGTGAGCTGCTCAAGACGAACGTGTGGGGACGGCGCAAGCTGGCCTATGCCATCGACAAAGTCACCGAAGGCACGTATGTGGTTTACGAGTTGCGCATGCCCGCCAACAAGCTGGCTGAGATCGATCGCAATCTGCGGCTACATGAGCAGGTCGTCCGGTATTTGATCGTACGCCAGGGCGAGTAATTCGCTCGACAACTCTGGGAAGAATGAGGTCATGGGAAAATGACGCGAGGATTGAACAAGGTGATGATCATTGGCAGTCTAGGTGGTGACCCGGAAATGCGCTACACGCCCAGCGGCAAGCCAGTGACGTCCTTCAGCGTAGCCGTGAGTCGCGGTTGGCGCACATCAGAAGGAGAGCGGCGCGAGGCCACAGAGTGGTTCAACGTGGTGTCCTGGGGCAACCTGGCTGAAATCTGCAACCAGTACCTGCACAAGGGCTCGCACGTCTATGTCGAGGGCCGTTTGCAGACACGCAGCTGGGAAGACCCGGACGGCATGCGACATTTCCGCACCGAGTTGGTTGCGAATGAGATGATCATGTTGGACAACCGGGCTCCCATGGTCGAAGACGAATACAACGACAGCGAATACTAGCGCTGCCGCCGGCCGGACGCAGCATGCTCCGGCTGAGCGCAACAGCCAACTTCACGAGGTTTCTTGTTATGTCAGATGAAAGAACGGGCAGTGGCCGCGCAGCCGGCCGCGCAGCGCCCCGCAAACGACGAACTGCAGCCCCACGCGGCCGTCGGGTCTGCGTGTTCTGCGTCGATGGCGTGAAGCAAGTCGACTATAAGCAGGTCGACGTCCTGCGGCGCTACATCTCGGAACGTGGGCAGATCCGACCGCGACGCAAGACCGCGCTGTGCACCAAGCACCAACGCCGTCTGGCGCTGGCCGTCAAGCGAGCGCGCTTCATGGCCCTCTTGCCCTACACCAGTGAACACATTCGCCTGTACGGATGATGTGATCGCTCCTTGAGCGAGGACCATTATTATGGCGAAGAAACAACCGCGAGAGCGGCTCCAGCCCTCGCGCAAAGAACAACAGATGACCCTGCGCGAGCGCGAGCAGGCGCGACGCATCACGCTGATTGTCGGCGCAGCGCTGGGGGTGGCGTTGGCCATTCTGGTCATCGGCCTGCTTTACCAACTCGTGATCCTGCCTGCGTCCACCGTGGCCGTGGTTGGCCCCGACAAGATCACCACGCGCGAGCTGGCCAATCGCAGCAAGTACGATCAGCAGCAGTACCAGAACCAGCTCGTTAACATCCTGAACTTCCAGCAGCAGATCGACCCCACAGGCGAGCAGGGCTTCTTCACCTCCCAGATTCAGCAGTTGCAGGCCATTCTGAGCGACTCGGAGGGGCTGGCCAACCAGGTGTTGGAGCGCATGATCGAGGAGCGTGTGATCTTGCAGGCGGCCGCCGAAGCCGGCGTGACGGTGAGCGACGCCGAGATCAACGAGAAGATCAACTCCGTGTTCGCGCAAAGCCTGGGCGGCGTCACTGCGCCGGAGGCGACGGCTACGGCCGAGGCGCTGGCGGTTGCCACCCCCACGCCCAGCCCCACACCTTCCCCAACGCCCACGGTCACGCTGACCAGTACCCTGGTGCTCACGCCGACAGCCACGCCCCTGCCCACGCCGACCACCGTGGTGGTCACCCAAGAGGCGATCGACACGGCGTATCAGGACCAGCTGCGCTCGGTGCGCGAAAGCACCGGCCTCACCGAGGCGCAGTTCCGACAGCTCTTTGTGGTGGACCTGCTGCGCGCCAAGCTCCTCGAGGCATTGGGCGACCAGATGCCGACCACGGGCGAACGCGTGCGCGCCAGCCACATCTTGATCTCCTTGTCGCAAGATGCCAGCGAGGAAGAAGCCCAGCTGGCGCTGGCCAAAGCGATAAGCATCACCCAACGCCTAGAAAACGGCGAGGACTTCGCGGCGCTGGCACAGCAATATTCCGAAGATCCCGGCAGCGCAGCCAACGGCGGCGACCTGGGCTTTTTCGGTCGCGGCCAGATGGTGCCGGAGTTCGAGGAAGCCGCGTTTGCGCTGGGCATCAACGAGATCAGCCAGCCGGTGCGCTCCCAGTTCGGCTACCACATCATCAAGAAGACAGGCGAGGACGCCGGCGAGCCGGACTTCAACCAATGGCTGGAAAACCGCAAGACGGCGACCAACATCGAGCGCCGGCTGACCAACGCGCGGCTGCCCAAGCTGCCAGCCGTACCGCCGGCCTTGCTGCAAGCGCCATAAGCCACGCAACGATGCGCTGAGACGCCCACACGTCTTGCGCAAATCAACCAGGCGAGTAACTACTCAGCCATAGGTGCCGGGCATTTGGATTCTAGTTTGCAAACGTGTCTGCGAAGCCAACCTAGGTCGCAAATCGCCTACAAAT
>DAOUBX010000250.1:0-14287 GCA_034432445.1 Anaerolineales bacterium | reverse complement strand
CATCCACCACACCGACTGCGGCATGGTGAACTTTACCAACGAGCAGTTGGCGGCCAAGATCAAGGACGAACTGGGTGTGGACGTCTCAGATCTTGATTTCCTTCCCTTTGGCGATCTGGAGCAGAGCGTCCACGATGACCTGAACACCCTGCGTTCTTCGCCGTTGATTCCTGCAGATATTCCCATTGTCGGCGCGATCTACGACGTGCGCAGCGGCCGGTTGACCGAAGTTGCGCGCGTTTAGCTGCTAGTCCGTCAGCACCGAAGCAAGGCGCAGCAGGTCGATGCCGTGCGGCAACGACCTGCTGGCCGCTTGAGGAAGATGCCATGTTCACCACCCTCCGTCGCGACATACAAGCCGTTTTCGACCGCGACCCGGCTGCACGCAGCACGCTGGAGGTGTTGCTGACTTACCCCGGCTTGCACGCCCTCTGGCTGCACCGGCTGGCCCACTGGCTTTGGCAGCACAACCTGAAGCTGCTGGGCCGGCTGGTGTCACAGACCAGCCGCTTCCTGACCGGCATCGAGATCCACCCGGGCGCGCGCATCGGCCCGGGGTTTTTCATCGACCATGGCATGGGCGTGGTGATCGGCGAAACGGCCGAGATCGGCGCCAACGTCACCTTGTACCACGGCGTCACCCTGGGCGGCGTGAGCTGGCAGAAGGGCAAGCGCCACCCTACCCTGGGCGACTCGGTGGTCGTGGGCGCGGGCGCCAAGATCCTCGGGCCGATCACCGTCGGCGACCACACCCGCATCGGCGCCAATTCGGTGGTGGTCAAGGACACGCCGCCCGAGTCCGTGGTGGTGGGCGTGCCGGGCCGCGTGCGTCATCGCAACGCGCAATTACAGGCGGTCGATCCGGAGCGCGATCTGCAGCACAACGTCCTGCCTGACGCCACGGCCGAGGCGCTGAAGGCCTTTGGCGAGCGCATGCTGGCGCTGGAGGCCGAGATCATGGAGCTCCGCAGCCTGCACGCCGGCGACAACGGCCACCTCAGCCCGCCGCCGCCGCAGTGGGAGCCGGAGAAGTATCTGGGGCCGTTTGGCATCTAAAGGCTCTGCGGCGCGTAGACGGGACGCGGGCGAAGGCCGACCCAAGCAGAGGGGGAACGCCGCCCCCAAGCAGCGCTGCGATGGTCAAGCTGAGCGCTCGTAGAACACCAGCCGTGTGCTGCCATACTGGCGCTCGTCGTAGCGGCGCAGGTGCCGCAGCGGCAGATTGGGGTCATCCTCCTTGGGATGAATCTGCACGATGGCTTGCCCATGGGCCGTGAGTAGCTCAGGCCGAGCGTCAACAGCCAGCAACGCCTTTTGCCACAGGCCCCGGTATTGCGGCGGCGCAATGTAGATCACATCGAAGGCCGGCAAGTCCGGCCGCGCCAAGTAGTTGAACGCGTCGCCGCGCACGACAAGGGAACGACCACCCTCCCCCAGCCCGGTGTTGCGCAGATTCTGCCCTAGCACCTGCACTGCGCGGCCATCCTTCTCCACGAAGACCACGTCGGCTGCTCCGCGGCTCAGCGCCTCGATGCCCACGGCGCCCGTGCCGCCAAACAGATCCAGCCAACGGCTGTCGCGGATCGCCTCCTGCGACTCGAGGATGCTGAACAGGGCCGACTTCACCCGGTCGGCGATGGGCCGGGTCGAGTCGCCTGGAACGCTCAGAAGATGACGGCCCTTGGCCGTACCGGCGATGACACGCATAGGAAATCACGGAGTGTCCAGCGGACGGTGGTGATCACGGTCATGTGTCATGTTGTCAAGCGTCGAGCACAAAGGAACCTCCGCCGCCGAACGCCTAGCACTGGCGCGTGGCACGTCAGAGCCGTCCGTCGCGCAGAAAACCGGCCAGCTTCTCCGGCTGCCATAGCTGGCGGTCGAGCACAAACCAAGCCAGCAACAGGGCGCCCACTGCCTCGAAGGTCAGCAGCAGCGGCTCATCACGGATGATCTTGGCGTAAGCCTGGACAATGGCCTGTGGTGAGCCGACGTGTTTCCAGCGGTGAAAGCGGCGGCCGCGCAACGGCCACAAGAGCGTCTGCGAGAAGCTCCACATGCGATCGGCGAGCAGGTGGCCGGAAAAAGCCAGCAAATAGGGCAAGCTGCGGCCCAATTGCCCGGTGGCAGCAGCGGCCAGCCAGACGCCGCCGTGCAGCAGGGCCGTATGGCCGTAAAGCAAGGCCGCTTCGGCGTCGGTCAACACAAAGGTGGCCAGCGGCTTGTCGATAAGATCAGGTAAGAGGGCGGCCAACGCAGCCAGCCGATAGTCGGCGTCGGCGAACAGCCCAGCCTCCTTTTGCAACAGATTGAGAGCGGCCCAGGTGAACTCGACGTGGGCGGTCGGCAGCATGTGAAAACCTTTCCGGGCAACCGCCGATGTACCCGCCGGCAGGGTCGCCGCAGCGATTATACCCGCGGCCTAGCTAATCTGACAACTGGCTTTGACTTCCCCTCTTAGTTCGGTTATAATCGTGAAGCTCAGTTCAAAGTGCTCGCAAACCAACCGGACCAAAAAAACTGGACAATGCGCTCTCGCAGACAAGACACAGCCCTGATGTGGCTGCGGCCAGGGATGCACGTGAAGCGTTGGCTGGTGTTGCTGCTGGTGGGCATCGTCCTGATCAGCCTAGGACTGGCCTACCTGTTGCGGCACTTGTACGCCGATCTGACCTTCCCGCCGTTCTTTTACTACTTGACGCTGCAATTCCTGCCCCGCCCGGTGCGCGCAGGGATCCTGGGCTGCATAGGATTTGGGTTGATTGCGCTGGCGATTGTCCAGCTCAACCGCTCACTCTTGCGTCCCTTTTTGGTGCCGGGCCAGGAAGATGTGGCCCAGAAGGTTTATCGACATCACCGTCGTCGCCGCGGCCCTAAGATCGTCGCCCTGGGCGGCGGCACCGGCCTCTCAACGCTCTTGAGGGGCCTCAAAGAGTATTCCGACAACATCACGGCGATTGTCTCCGTTGCCGACGACGGCGGCAGCTCAGGCAAGCTGCGCGAGGCGGCCGGTATTCCGCCGCCCGGCGACTTGCGCCAATGCCTGGTGGCGCTCTCGGAGGCCGAAGGGTTGACGGGGCGCCTCTTCCAGTATCGCTTCAGCAGCGAAGTCGGGCTGGGCGGCCACAGCTTTGGCAACCTGTTCATCATGGCTATGGCCGAGGTGACAGGCAGCTTCGAGAAGGGCGTCAGCGAATCGAGCCGCGTGTTGGCCGTGCGCGGCCGAGTGATCCCGGCGACACTGAAACAGGTGACCTTGGCGGCGGACCTGCGCGTCGCCAACGGCGCCAAGGGCCACAAGTGGCAGCGCGTGGTCGGCGAGTCGGCCATCCCGCAGGCGCAGCAGCAGATCGAGCGGGTCTTTCTGCAGCCTGAGAACGTGCCGGCGTATCCGGATGCCATCAAGGCGATCTTGCACGCCGACATGATCATCGCCGGGCCAGGTAGCCTGTTCACCAGCGTGCTGCCTAACTTGCTGGTGCCGGGCATAGCCGCTGCGATTCGTGCCTCGTCGGCGCTGAAAGTGTACGTGTGCAACGTCGCGACCCAGCCAGGCGAGACCTCTGACTTCGACGTCACCGCTCACGTCCAGGCCCTTCGCCGCCATATCGGCGACCTGTTTCCCGTGGTCCTGGCCAATGACCGCATCATTCCTAGCACAGGGGACATGGCGCACTTGCAGCCGGTTGCCCTGCCTGCCCAGCCGCCCGCCGATTATTTGCTGCTTACGGCGGACGTGATCGACGAGCAGCGACCTTGGCGACACGACTCGGCTAAGCTCGCCCGGGTGTTGTTGGATATCTATGCCGAAACCAGGCTGTAGGGTTGGCACAGCAATGGCGCCGGCCTACAGCCCCCCTCGTCCACGTTCAACACTGGAGCTTGCACCAGTAAAACTTTGGCTCCGCAACACAATCACACAGGAGAAACGACAATGACTGTCAAAATCGGTATCAACGGATTCGGCCGCATCGGCCGGCAGGTGCTCAAGGCCATCGGCGAGAAGTACGGTGATAGCTTGGAAGTCGTTGCGATCAACGATCTCTTCGACGCCCAGACCAATGCTCACCTGCTGAAATACGACAGCAACTACGGCCGCTTTCCCGGCACGGTCGAGGTCATGGACGGCAATCTGGTCATCAACGGCAAGACCGTCAAGGTTTTCGCGGAGAAGGACCCCTCGAAGCTGCCGTGGGGCGAGTTAGGCGTGGACATCGTGGTGGAGTCCACCGGTGTCTTCACCGATGGCCCCAAGGCGGCTGCCCACATCCAGGGTGGCGCCAAAAAGGTCATCATCTCGGCCCCGGCCAAGAACGAGGACATTACGATCGTGCTGGGCGTCAACCACGACATGTATGACCCGGCCAAGCACCATATCATTTCCAACGCCTCCTGCACCACCAACTGTCTGGCCCCCGCTGCCAAGGTGGTCAACGACAATTTCGGCATCATCAAGGGCCTGATGACGACCATCCACTCCTACACCAACGACCAGCGCATCCTGGACCTGCCGCACAAGGATCCCCGTCGTGCCCGCGCCGCCGCGCTGAACATGATTCCCACCACCACCGGCGCCGCCAAGGCCGTAGCGCTGGTCATCCCCTCACTGAAGGGCAAATTCGACGGCATGGCGATGCGCGTGCCCACGCCCACCGTCTCCATCGTGGACTTCGTCTGCGAGCTGGAGAAGCCCACGACCACCGAGGAGCTGCGCAACGCCTTCCGCGCCGCCGCCGAGGGTGAGCTCAAGGGCATCCTGGGCGTGGCCGAGGACCCCATGGTGAGCATGGACTTCAAGGGCGATGAGCGCTCCAGCATCGTCGATTTGGCCTTCTGCCAGGTCTTGGGTGGCAACATGGCCAAGATCATGACCTGGTACGACAACGAGTGGGGCTACTCGATGCGTGTGGCTGATCTGTGCAAGCTGCTGGCGGACAAAGGTCTGTGACCCGTGAGTGGTGATCGGTAATCGGTGACCCGTGAGCGGTGATGGATGACCCGTACGTAACCCGTAGTGCGCAACCCCGTAATGCGTAACACGTAATGTGTAACCCGGAGGTGCTTTCCGTGAGACGACTTCTGGTTACGGGTTACGAGTTACGCATTACGTGTTTTTAGGAGGACCCCTATGAACAAGAAGACTATTCGCGACGTCGACGTGCAAGGCAAGCGCGTCTTCGTGCGCGTGGACTTCAACGTGCCGTTGGACGAGCACCAGCAGATCACGGACGACACCCGCATTCGCGCCGCCCTGCCGACGATCCAGTACCTGCTGGAGCACGGCGCGGCGCTGGTGCTGGCTTCGCACCTGGGACGCCCGAAGAGCGGCCCAGAGCCCAAGTTCAGCCTGGCGCCGACGGCCCGCCGCCTGCAAGAGCTGCTGCCGGGTTACCAGGTGATCATGGCGAGCGACTGCATCGGCCCCGAGGTGGAGGCGCAGAAGCAGGCATTGCAGCCCGGCCAGGTGCTGGTGCTGGAGAACGTGCGCTTTTACAAAGGCGAGCAGAAAGGCGACATGGACTTTGCCGCCCAGCTCGCCAGCCACATCGACGTCTACGTGGACGACGCCTTCGGCACCGCCCACCGGCCGGACATGAGCGTGGCCGGGGTGCCACAGATCATGCGCGGCCAGGGCAAGCCGGTGGTGGCCGGTTTTCTGCTGGAAAAGGAGATTGCGTTCCTGGGCGGGGCCGTGGAGAACCCGCAGCGGCCCTTCATCGCCATCCTGGGCGGCGCCAAGGTCTCCGACAAGATCAAGGTCATCGAGAACCTGCTGGGCAAGGTCGACTCGCTGCTGATCGGCGGCGGCATGGCCAACACCTTCCTCAAGGCCCAAGGCTACGAGATGGGCGACTCGCTGGTGGAGGCAGACAGCCTTGAGGTCGCGCGCGGCCTGCTGGCCCAGGGCGGCGATAAGCTGATCCTGCCGGTGGACGCCGTGGTGGCCGATGCCTTCGCCGCCGACGCCAACAGCAAGGTCGTCGGCGTGGACGAAGTGGAGCCCGGCTGGCGCATCCTGGATATCGGCCCGGCCACCATCGCCCACTTCGCCAACCGCCTGGCTCCGGCCAAGACCGTGGTGTGGAACGGCCCGATGGGCGTGTTCGAGTTCCCGGCCTTTGCCAAGGGCACCTTCGCCATCGCCGATGTGCTGGCCAGCCTGGACGCCACCACCATCATCGGCGGCGGCGACTCGGCGGCGGCGGTGGAGCAGAGCGGCCTGGCCGACAAGATGACCCACATCAGCACCGGCGGCGGCGCCAGCCTGGAGTACCTGGAGGGCAAGGTGCTGCCGGGGGTGGCCGCGCTGGACGACAAGTAGACACAAGACTGGGCCGGTTTCAGAAACCGGCCCAGTCTGATTGTGGCTCGCGTAGAAACGCCGGCTGCCCGATGAGGGTGGCCGGCGTTTTTTTGATCCCCAACTGACAGATCCAGTCTAGTACAGATCGTAATCGGGGGTTGCTTCAAACAGAGCCAGCTGCTGGGCCGACCCATCAGGCAATGAGTAGAACTTGCGCGGCAAGATGGTATCTTCCTTGGGGCCACCCAGCTTGTTGATCGTAGCCAGCACGTTGGGCAGGCAGTAGTCCGCCGCGCGCTCGTTGATTTGCAGGCTGTTGAAGCGCAACACGTGCCAGCCGGCAGCCGCCAGCGCGTTGTTGCGTTCGTTGTCGCTGGTTGCGGCGTCGGGGTTGGCATGGTAGCTGTCGCCATCGGTCTCGATGTCGATGCTGCCCTCGTGGCAGAAGACGGCGAAGTCGAGCACGTAGCGGCTCTGGCGATACTGCCACTCCCACTGGCGCTCGGCCGGGATCCGTTCACGCTTCAGATGTCGCCAGAGCGTGTCCTCCAACGGGCTGTCGTCGAAGAGGTCGTTGATCTCCTCGGCCTCGGCGAACTTGTCCCATGTCGTGGGTATGAACACGATCCGCCGCAGACGGCGGCTGGGGATGGGCTGATAGCGCTGCTCCAGGGATTTCAGGTGAACCTGATAGTACAGCCGACTGGACTTGGGATTTTCCGGCTCGTCTGGAAAGAGCACATGGCGGGGCGCCCGGTTGATCCTCGCCACCCGGCCGTAGTAGCGCACGGCATGGGCTTCGTTGCCAAAGACCTTGGTCTGGTAGAAGGCGATCCACTGCGGAGGCCAGCGCTTCGGCGCCGTGTCCACCGGCACGCGATACCAGCCTTGCGTCTTGAGGATCTCGAAGTCGTTCAGAGCGTTGATGATGGCGACCAGCAGCTCGCCGCGCTTCGGGTCAGATGTCTTGGTTGGCATGAGTAGTTGCAAAAGAGCGGCCAAATACTGCCCGTTTGGTGGGTGCCCTCATCCAGGGCTAGGCCGTGCCCCCTATCCACGAGGGCATTTTTATTTGACGCTCACTTCACTAGCACGCCCAAACGCAGGTTCTCGTCCAGCAGATTGCGCGTGTCAGGTTGGCCTTCCAGAGCGGCGCGGACGAATCCGCAAACGGCATCAGACAAACGGATCAGAACGTCGGTCTCATCTCGTGCACCTCTCACCTTCTTCACGGGAACGCCTAGGTGCTCAAGGTGCCGGGCACTTGGGTTGACCGGTCGAGCAGCTCTCGACGCGACGACCATCTCACCGCGAATGCCCAAGTGCCCGGCACCGAACACCCGGGGCTGACCTTCGTGCAGCCGGTCAGCGGGTTCCAGGTCGACTTGGGCCATTCGATGGCGGTGTTCAAGGCGCCAGGCGCTTGGGCTGACCGGTCAAGACCTACTGCGAGAAAAATGGGGCTTGAAAAACAATCGGCCTTGTGTTATACTGTCATCAGATAAGTCACTCCACTGCATGTGAAAGCCGGCTTCACGCCGTGCGTCCGGTAACCGGACCTAGCTGCAGCGGGGTGATTTTCTTTATGTCGAATGGGTTCTTGCGCGTGTACCAGTTCTTGGGGTAGTTCTCCGTGTCATATAAATCCACCAGCAAGCTGACATGGTGCTCCACCTGGCGATAGTACCTCATCTCGTCGTGGGTAAACGCGCGGTACACGGCCCAGTTCATGTAATCGATCACACTTAGGCAAGGCTCACCCTTGGGCATTTGAGCTTGGACAGTCACCTCGGACGTAACGCGAGTGTTCCACTGCTGCTCGAACTGAGCGACGCCGCGACCAATGGCGTTCGACAGCGGCGCCTGCCGGCTGCGAGAGCCGCGTTTGGCGAAATAGACGTGGTTCCGTTGATAGCGGTGGAGGGTGTTCTTGAACAGATGCGAGACCAGGTGATCGTAGAACTCCCCTTCGTTGGCGTGGAAGCTGTTGCGAAAGACCCGCTCGATCTTGCGCGCCACTACGAACTGGGTCTTGAAGTCTAATTCAGACAACAGCTTGAAGACGCGATAACGGATTTCCGGCAGATCATCTTTGGCATGAAACGCCACGGCGGTCTTTGCCAGCGACGGGACGCCCTCGAAGTAGGGATCGGCAATCACTTCGCTCTGCAGCCGTTGAAGCGCTTGCCTGATCGGCTCAGGCTGTTGCGTTTCGATGAAGCCAAGCACCAGGATGGGGGAGCAGCCCTCCCGGCCGACGATCAGATTGCCCTTGCGGTCGTAGAAGGTAGGATCGCCCGATTCGTCGACGAAGAACCAATTGCTGCCGGGCTTTGGCTTTCTCATGGGGGGTACTCATTGCTTGTGGACCGGTGCTGAGGGCTGACCTTCGTGCAGCCGGTCAGCGGGTTCCAAGTCGCCCCGGTCCATTCGATGGCGGTGCGTAGGTCGCGCCCTGGCTCCAGTAGAACAGCGCCTTGCCGGGAAAGGCTGCCTCCAGTCGCTCGTAGAGGTAGCTGCCCGTCTCGCTGGACTCGGTGAAGACGATGATGCGCTGGCCCTTCAGCACCGGATCGCTGCGCAGCTCGCGGATGAACTGCGCCAGCTTGGGGTCGCTGTCGATGCCTTGCCACAGCGCCTCGATCTCCTGCAACAAAACCAGATCGCGCTGCAAGAGCTCGAAAAACTCAGCCCGGAAGGCCGATGCCGCGTACTTTCGTACCTCGCCGGCATCCACCAGCCGCAGCAGCTCGTCTTCGTCTTCCTGTTCCAGCAGCGCGTAGATGTCCACCCCCTTGCTGATGTAGACCACGCCGCTCTCGGCCATGGCGATGAAGCGCTGGTAGGACTGGATGAAGCGACCCAGGGTGCGGCGAAAGGCGAAGAAGCTGCTCTCCAGCCGCTTGACCAGCAACCCCTTCATGAACGCGCCCACGTTGAGCTGCGACTGCTCCTCCAACTGCGAGACGCCGGCCTTGAGGTAGAGCAGCGGCGTGTAGCGGGCGTAGCTGAAGCCGCGCAGGCGCTGGATGGTGGCGTCGAAGGCGGCCTCGGTCGCCGCGTCGAAGCGGTAGACGATACGCTGTGGGTCGGCCAGCTCCGGGAAGGCCAGCCCCTGCTGGCTGATGTCCTCCTGAAAGAAGCGCGTGATCTCGCTGCGGGTGCGCCGCACCATGACGTGCTTCAACACGCGGTCACGCACCTGTTCGGCCACCAGCTTGACCGCTGCCAGGTGCTCCGGCGAGCCCTTCTCGAAGCCCTCCAGCCAGCGCGTGCGGCTGCCAA
The DNA here is from genome assembly GCA_034432445.1 of Anaerolineales bacterium. Lineage (GTDB taxonomy): Bacteria > Chloroflexota > Anaerolineae > JAAEKA01 > JAAEKA01 > JANWYQ01. Next base: position 4,698 of record DAOUBX010000250.1, on the reverse strand, counting down.
AGAAGCTCTCTAGGTCGCTGACGCCGGGGATCGTGCTGCGCCGGGGAGCCTGGAACAGTTTGAGCTGGGTGAAGACGTCGCCGATGGTGTTGTTCAGCGGCGTGGCCGACACCAGCACCACCTTGCGCCCCCAGCAGATGCGGTGCAGCTTCTCGTAGCCCTGGGTGCCCTCGTTGCGGAAGCGATGCGCCTCGTCCACGAAGACCACGTCGTAGCGCTGATAGTCCCCTTGCAGGAGCCGGTCCAGCTTGCCCATGGACTCGACCCGGGCCGGCACGCCGAACTCGCGCAAGGTCTCCTGCCAGTAGTCCTTCAATACCGGCGGGCAGATCACCAGCTTGCGGCCGGGCAGTTGTTGGGCCAGCAGCGCGGCGATGAAGGTCTTGCCCAGGCCCACCACGTCGGCCAGGAAAACGCCGCCGTAGGCGTCGAGGATCTTGCGCGCTGCGGTGACGGCCTGCTTCTGATAAGCCAGGTCGAGAAAGCCTTCCGGCAGCCAGACGTCGATCTCCTGGTCGGTGTTGATATCTTCCTTGAAGTACTCGTAGAGGAACTTGAGGTAGAGGTCGTAGGGCGGGATCTGGTCGTTGAGCCAGGTGCGCCGCTGGATGGTGTCCACGTAGGCGTCGGAGATGTCCACGGCCTCGGCCCACAGCTCCTCGAACTTGGCCAGGGCAAAACGCACGTCGGCTGCGTCCTTTAGCTCGACGTTGAACTCGTAGTTGCCCAGCAGTCCAGAGTAGCTGAAGTTGCTGGAGCCGGTGATCACCCGCCCGAAGTCGCGGTCATGGGTGGGGAAGCGGCTGATATAGACCTTAGCGTGGATCTGGTGGCTGGGGTGGGCCTTCAGCTTGAGCTTGCCGCTCTGCAGCCACTGCACGAAGGTGCGCACCCCGCGCTCGGTGTCGATCGTATCGGCGGAGCGTTCCATCTCATCCACCAGCTCGTCGGCGAACAGGTCCTTGGTCTGGCGCGCCGACTGGAAGGCTAGCTCGAGCTGACGCCCGCTAGCCTCGACGATCTCCAGCGTTTGCCGGTCCACCCCCAGGCCGACCAAGATGCGGATCTCCTCGACCTCCTCTAGCGCGTCGGCTAGCAGATAGAAGCCGCTGGTGCGAAAGTAGCCCACCAGCACGTCGAAGAACTGTACATCGCGCAGAGTCGCCTTGAAGCGATCCAGCAACGCGGCATCCGGCTCATTGGTAAAGAAGGTAAGGTCGGTGGTCATGGCGCCACCGATTCTGGAGAAGCTGTCCTGCTCATGGTCTCGCTCCCAGTGGAGATGCCCTCCCTGCTGTGGAACGCCTCACAACCGTGCGCTGAGGCAGATGGGAGATCGACGCGGCTATTATACCTGAGACGGGCTGTAGCGTCTACATTGCGCGCTCCTTTGGCTATAAGACGCTCGATCCGGTATACTGTCAGCGTCACGCGTAGGACTGACGGTGCTGGCCTGCGCGTGGCGTAGACTATCGCGTCGAACGAGACTGGCGGCAACATCAGCACCGTCCGTCCTAAGGCCAGCCCATGGACCAAATCCTCCAATCTCCCATCCCACCCCACCTGATCGACCTCGGGGTCGGCAACCCGGACATGGATCTGCTGCCGCTCGAGCTGATGCGCCAGGCCGCGGGACACGCGCTGGCGCAGGGGGACGCTGCGCCGCTGCAATATGGCTACGAGGCCGGCGACATGCGCTTTCGGCAAGCGCTGGTCGCTTTTTTAAGTCACGAGTACACCCTTAAAATTGACCCAAGTCAGCTCTTCGTCAGCAACGGCGTGTCGCAGGCGCTGGACCTGATCTGCACCCTGCACACGCAGCCCGGCGACGTGGTCTTCGTGGAGGAGCCCACCTACTTCCTGGCCCTGCGCATCTTTGCCGATCACCGCCTCCGGGTGGTGGGCTTGCCCACCGACGAGCATGGCCTGGTGATCGAGGCGCTAGAGGAGGAGCTGAAGCGCCGGCGGCCCGCCTTGCTCTACACCGTCCCCACGCACCAGAACCCCTCGGGGACCACCCTGCCGCTGGAGCGACGCCGCCGGCTGGTCGCGCTGGCCGAGGCGCACGGCTTTCTGGTGGTGGCCGACGAGGTTTACCACTGTCTGACCTATTCTGGCGCTCCGCCACCGCCGATGGCCAGTTTTGTTGACAGCGGGGCGGTGTTGTCGCTGGGCTCTTTCTCCAAGATCCTGGCGCCGGGGCTGCGCCTGGGCTGGGTGCAGGGTCGCGGCGACCGCCTGCAAACGCTGGCGCAGTGCGGCCTGCTGGACAGTGGCGGCGGGCTGAACCCCTTCACCGCGGCCATCGTGCGCAGCGCGTTGGAGCTGGGCTGGCAGCAACAGCACCTGGACCACCTGCGCCAGGTCTACGCGGCCCGGCTGGACGCGCTGGACGCGGCCTTGCAGCGCCACCTGACCGGCCAGCTCAGCTACCGACGGCCGGCCGGCGGCTTCTTCATCTGGGCGCGGCTGGCCGATGGGCGGGACGCCGAGGCCCTGATGCCGGCGGCGCTGGCCTACGGCGTCAGCTTCCGGCCCGGCGTGCGTTTCTCCAGCCGCGGCGGCCAGCGCAACGCGCTGCGGCTGTGCTTTGCCTATTACGACGAGGAGCGGCTGAGGGAGGGAGCGCTTCGCCTGGCGCAGGCGCTGGGCGAGCGGGACTAGCGTCGGCCCTCTTGCCGACGCAGCCATAGGGCCAGGGCGGCCGCCGGCAAGAGAGCCGCTGCGGCGGCGATGCGGCCATCGCCGATCAGCGCGGTCAGCACCAGGAGGCCGGCAACGTAGGCCGCCCCGCCGATCGCCCAAACGTTGACGTGCTCCGGCCGCGGCAATGACCTCCCCTGGGCGTCCTTGAACGAGCCGGTCAGGATCAGCACCAGGTCCACCAGCCACCAGATCAGGAACCCGCCGCCGGTCAGCAGCTGGATCACACCGATCACCAGGTGGCCGGTGTAAAAACGGTGCGCGCCAAAGAGCCCCAGCGCAAGGGCCAGCACCAGCGTCATGGTGTACGAGGCGGGAGAGAGCACCTCGGTTGGCTCGGCCTTAGCCAGCGGCGTTTCCACCGGCTTCGGCCGCAGCCAGACATCCGCCACCACCAGCTCCCGGCCGCAGTAGCGGCAGGTCGCCGTCAGGTTTTCGGGCTCCACCGAAATCGGCGCTCCACAGGAGGGGCATTTCACGGGGGTCAGTTGCATGGGCAAGCACTCCGCTGCGCCAGAGAGTAGAGAGAGGGGGAAGAAGGGATTCGGCGCCGACAAAGCCATCGGCCGCGGGAGGCTCATTGCTCCTGGGCGGCCATTGTGCCAGAACTTAGCGCGGCGTGCAAAACAGCGGAGCAGCCGAGGCGCGCCGGACGCCTTGGTGGCTGTGCGCGAGGGTGGTAAAATGCGCCTACGTGGAAGACTTTGGCGCGCCAAGCACCAAGCAACCAACTGGCGCCATTCCACCTAGCGATCGGTGGAGCAGGATCGGAGTGGGCTGCCCTCTTGTAAGATGGCGCCAGGACCATGAACTTGCGTTACACCTTCACTCCCGCCATCGTGCGCAGCGCGCTGGAGCTTGGACTGCAGGGGCAGCATTTGGCCCGGCCGCGCCAGGTCTACGCCGGCCGGCTAGACGCGCTGGACGCGGCGCTGCCGCCGCGGCGGTCATCGCCCGCCAGCACCAGGACGAGGCGCGTTGCCAGAGGAGTCCGGACGTCCTGGTGCAACGTGTGACGGAACTGATCGAGCTGGGCGAGGTTTTCTGCCGACCTCGGCCAGTGTACAATACGGACATTGAGTTGCCTGTGGCAACGTTGATGCAATGGAACGAAGAGGAGTAGCCAATGCAGCAGCTGGTCATCGAACTTCCTGACGATGTAGCTCGTCAGTTCAAACCCTACCAGGATCGACTCTCAGAGATGGTCCTGCTCGGGCTCTCGCAGCTCAAGGCGCAAGAGGCGCTCCTGCTCTATGCGCAGGGGGTTGTTTCGTTCGCCCGAGCCGCGGAGTTGGCCGGCCTTTCGCGGGCCGAGCTGATCCGTCACGCGCGCGGCCTCGGCATCGAGCCGCGCTGGTCGCAACAGATGTTGGCTGAAGAGCTAGCATGAAAGCAGTTGTCAATGCGGGACCCTTGATCGCTTTAGGCAAACTTGGGCTTATCCACCTTCTCGGCGGGCTCTACGATAGCGTGCTCGTTCCCACGGCCGTTCACGAAGAGGTCGTGACCCACGGCATGGTTCGGGGTGAGCTCGACGCATACGCAGTGCAACGAGCCATCCTGCGCGGCGAGATCGTCGTTGTCACTGTGGCCCCTGAGCACCTTGCAGCGACCCCTGGCGCACCGCGTCTTCAGGTCGGCGAACAGCATGCCATTGCTCTTGCTAGGCAAACAGACGCCGACTGGGTGCTCTTGGACGATCTACTTGCCAGAGAAGTTGCCCAAGAACTCGGCATGCGCGTCAAAGGAACCCTGGGGGTTGTCGTCGAGGCCCATCGTCACAGTCTGCTCAGCACGGCTGAGGTAGAGCTCATTTTCTAGGCGATCCTGAACCGAGGGGATATCTGGATCAGCGACCTCTTGTCCGGCAGGTGCGAGACGAATGGCGTCGCATGCAAGAGCCGCTATCCAAGGATTGGAAATCCCTGGCTGACAGTACGAAGGCCCCTCAGGGCCTGGCGGAGCGTGTTCCCAGCGGCTGTGGCCGCTCACCTG
>DAOUBX010000249.1:0-15051 GCA_034432445.1 Anaerolineales bacterium | reverse complement strand
CGGGCACTTAAGGCTGCGCTGGCCAGGGCGTCTGCAGAGCCGGCTCAAGCTGGGAACCGGTCGCAAGTGCCCGGCACCTGAATAGTTACGGGTAAAGTACGGCGGTGTGAAGGACGTGTCTACGCAAAGAAGGCCTGCCAGACGAAGAACGCAATCATGAGAACCGCCAACCACGCCTCTACGAGGCTGGACAGGGCAAAGCCGAGAATGTAGTTGCGACCTGCCTGGACAGCTTGTTGCCAGTTGTGCTTGTCATAATACTCGACCAGCAACATGCCGACTACGCTGCCTGCTAGTGCAGCCAGGACCGTGCCGATGATGGGGATGAACCCCCCGAAGAGAATGCCACCGATCAAGCCGCCGGCAATCGCGCCTGCAATAGCCTTCCAACTGACGCCATTCTTGCGGCTGATCAGCGTCGTAAGCAGCAAATCGCTGCCCCAGGCCAGCAAGGTGAGGCCCAGCAGGATGAGCAGGGAGGGCCAACCCACTGCTTGGAAGTCGTCTTGCCAGGCCCACACCAGCGCGCCCAGCCAGATTAGCACGGGACCGGGTACGATGGGGACAACCGAGCCTATCAGGCCGAGAAAAATCAGCGCATACGCCGCCAAGGCCGTCAGCTCAGCCATGGGCTAAAGAGTCTACGAGTGCGCTCACTTAAAGATCTCGGCTTTGGTGAACCGGTCGCCGATGTGCACGAACGCAGCGGCCAGACAGATCGTTGTCAAGAGATGAAATACGAAGGATATCTCGCCTGGATGGCCCATAAGCAGAAGCCACAGCAGCCAATTGAGCACAGCTGCCACAAGAAGGCTAACACCGATGACTGCAAGCTGTTTGCCGGTGAACTTGCGCATGTGAAGTTCTCCTTGCCAGTTCGATGGTGAATGTCCGGTCCTGCGGGCCGGGCAGTGAAAACCGTCCGCTGATGGGAGGCCATAGGCCCCGGTATGGAAGCGCCGTCATTCTACCAGAATGTGTCCGATTGCGCAAGTTGCACGGAAAATTCGCTCGTTGAGAACAAGCAAACAGCCCTCACCAACCGCCAGGTAGCGAGGGCTGTTCAGTTTGGATTTGTCCACTCGGGATCGATCGGTAGCTGCAGGCGCGTTTTGGATTGTAGTTGACCGTGGCGCTGAGGTTGTGCGACGGTCAAGCAGTCTGCGTGGTTTCTGACGGCACACTAGGGGCCATGAGTGTCGCAGCCACCAACGCTTCCTGGTTCGACGCCTGGCGCTTTAGCTCCTGGGCCATATTCGTCGAGCGGTCGTCCACGTCTACCAATAGATGCAGCACCTTGCCGATCACAAAGAACTGCACAAAGCCGCCGATGCCCCACAGGAGCGCAGGTACCAGACCCGCCAGCGGCCCAACAGTGCCAAGCGCTTGTAAGCCCTCCGGCAGGTCGATCGCGTTCATGAGCGTTGTCATGATCTGGCTAATGCCAAACCAGGCAACCACCCCGACCGCCACGCCTAGGATCAGCAGCACCCAAGCCAGAATGATTGACAAGGTGCCAAGCGTGCGCAGGACTCCATAACGGCTTTTCACGACGGCTACTCCTTCCAGGCCACGACGGCCAGCCTATTGACCCGGGAACTTCAAGACCAGGTCGACGTCGACGTTGTTGAGCTCTGGCAGGAACAGCTTAGCCAACTCAATGTAGGGGCTGTCGGGATTCATCTGTGCGTAAAGCCCGGCTGCGTTGGTAAGGAACGCATTGCTCCATACAATCCGTGGCAACGGCATGTCATTGACAGACAAGTTGACGCCCTCGTCAGAAGTGGTGATCCGGAAGTCCTTGATCCCGTACTGCTTGATCATCTCCATGGTGGCAGGAGCAAGCGCGGGCACGGCGATGCCGATATTGGCCAGGTCTTGGCCACTGATGCCCGCAATCGAAGGGATACCACGCTCGTCGAACACGATGTCAGCGCGGGTGACGATTGAAGCAACTTCGCCATCCCGCGTCGGCGGCTCAGGCACCACATTAGGATCGCGCAACGCAATGGGGGCAGCGCCATTCTGAGTGGGGAAGCGGAGTACCACGTCCAACCCTGTGCGCTCAAGAACGGGAACGAGAGTCCCGATCAACTGAGCAAAGGGCACGTTGAACATGCCCGCCACCTGACCAACATTGGCCAACGATTCGCTATCCCACCCTAGATAGGGCATCGGTTGCCCGTTGACGTATAAGTAGATGCCGTCCGCCCCATGCACAAGCTCAATATGCTGGACGTTGGTGTTGGTCATCCAGTTCACATAATAGGGGGAAACGACGAACTCCGGCAGCTGTGCCCCCAGCAGTCCACCGATGTCGGAGATAGCTACGCCACCGATGGTGGGGTTGCCTTGGCTATCAACTTCGATCTCTAGGCGGGGAAGGGAGAGCAAGAAGCGTTGCCCGCTGGCTGTGGTTTCATCAGCTGCCGTCGGCACCGCTGGACCACATCCTGCCAACACCAAAGCAGCAACTAGCAGAAGAGACACAATCGACAAGGATCGCATGGTATGCACCTCCTGTGTGCACGGTAGATTGACGCTAGCATTGCGTCCGAGAAACTCAACTGCAGGCTAATCCAAGGGCGTAAGCTTAGTTGTAATTGTGGGCAACTCCTCCGATTATGGACTTCCAGCCAATTGGGTATTCCAGCTACAGCGGCATTATAAGCAGTTGACATTGTACCGCAGCACTTCTGTTTCGTCAAGTGCACCCGAAACTTGGCTGCGCGCCGCCGGCAGCCAACGCAGGCGCCGTTTGCACTCGATCTAGTTGACGAGCCAAGACGGCAAAGGACACTCCACACAGATGGAGACGAACAGATTATCACGGAGGTTACGCCATCGTACGGCCGGGGTATTCTGTGGATGAGCGTGTTCAAACCAGCAGAAGCTTCTGTAGGACAGGACGACCTTCCTAAATCGTCCGCAAATCGCCATCCTACATGTCCGGCCGTAGTTGATCAAAGACGTGCAACCAGCCAAGCGCCCACTCCAGGCGTCCCGCTTGACTGCTCACCCTTGATTCGCGAGGCCGTCTACCGTCTGTGTTGGCCAAGTGTCAGGAAACTGTCAGTAGACAGCGCCAATGTCTTTGATAGACTAGGGGATGGCTGGCAGTGCTTGTTCTGAGGCGACACAGGACAAGTACCTTGGTCTCAGTTGGGAGAGAAGCCAGCCTAACGAGCGCACCTGGGGGAGGCGGTCAAGGGCCTAGCTTTTCTGCTGGGCCCTTGACTTGTTTTACGGGCGTTTGCTGCTACCAAGCTTGTGACGTGCGCCGCCGTTCTCGAGAGGTGGGGCGGATGACATGGACGGGTTGGACGGTTGTGGGGGTAATGGTATAATGCTTGCCGCCGGTCAAGATTGGCCATTGCAGCGACACCAGTGTTGCTGTGAGTGCACCATGGATAGCTGTGTACGCCGGCGTTGGCAACGAGGTGCGATAGCCTGCCGCGCTGCTACTTGTGTGAACAATGAGTGTGAGACAACTTCCCCGCTGGCTCGCACGGCACGCACGCCAGCTTTTGCGCCTTGGCGCAGTGTTGTTACTGCTTGTGGTGCTGGCTGCGCCTCCACGACCGGTGGTGATCGTCGGGCCCAAACAGACCGTAGCGTCGATCAACCCCAAGATGGGAGTCCATACACGGCTTACCGACGAGGTTGAGGAGTGGAAGGTCAAGCGTACCCTGGAGCTGGTGCGTGAGATGGGGGCCAGTTGGATCGTGGAGTATTTCCCGTGGGCTTACGTGGAGCCACAGCGACCTGGCGAGGGGCGATGGGAGCACAGCGACATGGTCATGCGCCACGCCGAAGCGCAAGGACTGAAGGTGTTAGCGCGGCTGGGGTATGTGCCGCAGTGGGCTAGGCCTAAGGACACAACGCCGCTGTATCTCGATGCCGAACACTACGCCGACTTCGCCAACTACGTGCATGCTTTTGTGAGCCGCTACCGCGGCCGGCTGGCCGGCGTGATCATCTGGAACGAGCCGAACCTCAGCTTGGAATGGGGATATCGGCCCGTGGATCCGGCCGGCTATGTCGAGATGTTACGGCTGGCCCATGCCCGCGCCAAAGAGGCCGATCCCAACATCATGGTGCTAGCGGGCGCGCTGGCGCCGACCTTGGCTCCGCCCGGCAGCGAATGGGGCATGGATGATCTTGCCTATCTGCAGGCGATGTACGACGCAGGCGCCGCCGGGTTTTTCGATGCGCTGGCGGTTCATGCCTATGGCGGTAAGTTTCCTCCCGACGAACCGGCCGACCGCAATGCCATCAACTTCGCCCGCACCGAGCTGGCGCGCGCGATCATGGTCGCCAACGGTGATGGCGATAAACCCATCGTCATCACCGAGGGGGGCTGGAACGACCACCCGCGCTGGACGCGGGCGGTGCGGCCTGCGCAGCGCATCGCATATACGCTGCGTGCCTACCAGAAAGCCTTGGACGAGTGGGAATGGTGTCTGGCCTTTGCCCCCTGGGCCTTTCGTTTTCCGGCGCCGACGCGCACCTATCAGGACTACTTCACGTTCGTGTCGCCCGATTTTCAGCTCAGGGCCATCTATCTGGAGACGCAAGATTACGCCCGAGGTCGACAGAATGCCGCCTTTTGACGAGCGGATCCAACCCGACCGGTGTCTGCTTCAGAAGCGCTGGCTAATAGCCGCGGCAGTTGTGCTCGTAGGAGGGATGACGCTGTTGCTGTGGCGCACCGTCGGGCAGCCGCGCGATCGCTTTTGGGAGCACATTCAAGCCACAGGCCGGTGGCGCGTGGCGCTCGATCCGAGCTTTCCCCCCTTCGAAAGCTTGGACGACGCCGGCCGGCCTGTAGGTTTCGACGTCGATCTGGCCAACGCTATCGCGGCAACCTGGGGCGTGTCCGTGCAGTTCGAGGGCATCGGCTTTGACGGTTTGATCGACGCCGTGTGGGCTGGGCGGGTCGACGCGGTGATCTCGGCTCTGCCCTACCAACCCCACTTCAGCCAGGATGTGGCATTCTCTCAGCCTTACTTCGAGGCCGGCATCGTGGCGGTTGTACCGACCGGCAGCAAGAGCGTGCAGTCGTTGGACGATCTGGCCGGTCGGAGGTTGGCGGTGGAGTGGGGATCGGAGGGCGATGTGCAGGCTCGCGCTCTGCTGCGCCGGTTCCCCGATGTGCAAGTTCTGCCGCAGGAGACGGCACAGGCCGCTCTGCAGGCGGTGGCGGATGGTCAAGCAGACGCGGCGCTGGTTGACCATATCAGCGCGTTGCAGTTTGAAACGACGGGCGGAGCGGTGCAGGTCGCACGCGCCGGCGATGGGCCTTTGGTGATCGTCTCCAACCCCTATGTCATTGCTATGCCTCGGCGCGCGCCCATCTTGCAGCGCGAGGTGGATGCTGCGTTGACCGCCCTGCAGGCCGATGGCACACTGCCGGCGCTCGTCGAAAGGTGGTTGGGCGCACCGCACTGAACCCTGACACGCCAGACCCTAGCCCTGTGACATGCGCCGGATAACTTACGGCGCGCGCAGCTCGAACCAGGCTGTGCGCCCGGCAGCAACTTGAATCTCCTGGCGATACAGTTTGCCGCCGATCGTCACCTCGACCAGATAGGTGTTGGCGGGCAAGTCGGCCAGCAAGAAGTTCTCTCCCCATGCGTCGTCCGGATTGATGAGCCCTGGTTCGTCCTGGTAGGTATACGTGTAAAAGCGCGGCGCTTTGAAGTCGGGACCGGGGTAGAGTAATATTTCGATATCAGGCAAATGTTGGCCGTCGGCAGTGAGCACGCGGCCGGCCAAGGTGCCATGACCGGGCAGCGGCTCCAGCCAGAACTCAGCGTTGCGCGTGTGGAAGCGATCGTTGGCGCCCACGCGTACTTCTACGTGAACGTGCGGTCCCAAGGCGATACCGGTCATGCCTACCTCGCCGACCGGTTGCCCGCGGCGCACCCGGTCGCCAGGTTTGACATAAACGGCATTCATGTGGCCTAATAAGACATACACCGGCTGATCGCGATAGCGCCGATCGAGCTCGACGACTGTGGTGAGACCGTAGAAGTCAGTTGTTGGTCCTAACGCCACCTGATCGTCTCGTCCGGCAAAGACCACCGTGCCATCGGCGGGCGCCAGCAACCGCGTGCCAAGCGGGTTGGCGATATCGGCGCCTTGGTGCAACAAGTACTTACCACGTCCGGTGCTGCCGTAGGGATAGAAGGGCGAGGCCCACTGGGTAGTATCGGACCCGGTCACGCGTGCCAGCCAATAGTGTTCCTGGGCTTGGGCAGGGTCTGGCGTGGGCCACAGGCTGCCGGGTCCGGACGCCGAGCCGGTTGTGATCGCCGTCGTTGTTGTAATGGCTGCGCTGGTCGTTGGTGTGCTGGTCGGCGTTGCTGTAGGCGACGGGATCGGCGTGGTTGTCGGGGTGGCGGTCGGTGTCGCCGTGGCGGTGGCAGTCGCAGTCGCGGTGGCAGTGGCAGTCGCCGTGGGTGTGGCCGTAGCCGTGGCGGTGGGAGCGAGCGCTAGTCTCCTCCACCCTTCCTGATCGAGAGCGACAATCGCTATGGCTGCCAATGCTGCTACGAGCAGTAGCCAGCCGACCGGAGAGCGGCGGCGGCGTGAGCGACGTTTGGGCAAAGGGAATTCTCCTGGAACACCGAAGTCATGCACGGCGATTATAGCCACGAGGTCGTTGTATGAGCAAATATGGGCTAGAGGCCGCTACTGAGTGCTTGGAGACCTATGCGCTTCGATATCTTTACGTTGTTTCCTGAGATGTTCCGGGGTCCCTTTGACGACAGCATCGTCAAGCGCGCCCGTCAGGCCGGCATTGTGGAGATTGTGCTGCACAACATCCGCGATTACGCCGAGGGCAAACACTTGATCACCGACGACTACCCGTATGGCGGCGGCGGCGGCATGGTGATGAAGCCGGAGCCGATCTTTCGCGCTGTAGAGACTGTACTGGCTGCGACGCCGGACGATGCTGCGTCGGTGCAGTCAACTCCAATCATCCTGCTCAGCCCGCAAGGGCGCACCTTCAACCAAAGCGTGGCGTGGGAGCTGGCCAGGCAGCCCCGCATTGCGCTGATCTGTGGCCGCTACGAGGGAGTGGACGAGCGGGTGCGCGAGCATTTGTGCACCGACGAGATTTCGATCGGCGACTATGTGCTGTCGGGGGGCGAGATCCCGGCGATGGTGATTGTCGACGCTGTCACGCGCTTGTTGCCGGGCGCGCTGGGCCAGGCCCGCGGCGCAGACGAGGACTCGCACGCCACGGGGCTGCTGGAGGGACCGCACTACACGCGGCCGCCGGAGTTCCGCGGCTGGCGCGTGCCCGAAGTGCTGCTTTCCGGTCACCACGAGCAAGTGGCGCGCTGGCGGCGTCAGCAGGCGCTGCGCCGGACCTGGGAACGCCGGCCGGACATGCTGGAAACGGCTTGGCTCACGCAAGAGGATCTAGACTATCTGGCTGCGCTAGAGGCCGCTGCTCATCCGGGCGAGGCATGAGCCCTTGTCCACGCGTGATAGGAGGTACGCAGTTGGCAGGTCGAGCAAAGCCGGTGGGCTGCGATACGCTCGATGCGCCTGTGTGAACAGCCTCGCTCGACCCGCTGCGCAGCCCATCGGCCTGTGGAGAGACCTCATCTGCTTAACTCCGATACGACTCGCGGATTTGCCCCGCCTTGGGGTGTGTGCTATACTTTTCATCCGCTATGCAAAAAACAAGGTGACCGGCCACGAAATGGTACAGACACTGGGCACGGGCGCTGAGAATAACAGGAAGGTACGAAAAAATGCAACATCCACTGCTTGAATCGTTGGCGCCGCAACCGCACCCTGAGATTCCCGAGCTTAGGGTTGGCGACAATGTGCGCGTGCATGCGCGCATTGTCGAGGGCAACCGCGAGCGCGTGCAGGTTTTCCAAGGCGTTGTGATACGCGTCAACGGCAACAAAGCGGCCGGGGCAAGCTTCACCGTGCGGCGCATCGCTTCCCATGGTATTGGGGTGGAGCGCACATTCTTGCTGCATTCCCCGCGCATCGACAAGGTCGAGGTCCTGCGCCACTCCAAGGTGCGCCAGGCGCGGCTGTATTACCTGCGCGATCTGCGCGGCAAGGCCTCTCGACTGCGTGAACGCTCGGAGATCTAGTCCCCAGCAGCTTTTCTTTGGGCGCAGGGTTCATCCCTGCGCCTTTGTCTTTAATGGCCCAGCGTACTTCGCAAAAGCCAACTCTAGACGAGGAGCTTGCCTTGTGGGCTGCCGGCTATCAGGTGGTGGTCGGGCTGGACGAGGCCGGCCGCGGCGCGTGGGCCGGACCGGTCGTGGCTGCCGCTGTGGCCTTGCCTGCTGATCCCTCCGTGGCTAACCAGTTACACGGCGTAGCCGACTCCAAGCAGCTTTCGCCGGCGCAGCGCGCAACGCTGGCACCCCTGATCATGGCATGTGCGGTTGGGGTGGGCGTGGGCGTAGTTGCTGCCGAGCGCATCGACGCCATCGGCATCTTGCCCGCCACGCGCGAGGCCATGACCGCTGCGCTGGCTAACCTACCCGTCACGCCGCAATTCTTGCTGCTGGACTATGTGCGCCTGTTCGGCGTGCCGCTGCCGCAGCGCGCGTTGGTCAAGGGCGATTGCCGCGTGCTATCTATTGCTGCCGCCTCGATTATCGCCAAGGTCACGCGCGATCGGTTGCTCGACGAGCTCGCTCTGATCTATCCGGAGTACGGCTTCGATCGCCACAAAGGCTATGGCACCCGTGACCACCAGGCCGCGCTGGCGCGCCACGGCCCGTGCCCTGCCCATCGCTGGTCGTTTCAACCGGTGGGCGGCCGCCAGCCGGCTTTGTTTGCCACGCCTGAGCGCCTGCCGTGAAGACAAAACGCCAGAACCTCGGCGCAGCCGGCGAGCGGTTGGCGGCCCAACTGTTGCAGGACAAAGGGTATGTTCTGCTGGCGCGCAATTGGCGTGGCGGCACAATCGGCGAGATCGACCTGGTAGCGCAGGACGGCGACTGCCTAGTGATCGTTGAAGTGCGCACGCGACGCGGCGAACCCTTCGGCGCCCCCGAGGAGTCGCTGACGGCCCGCAAGCGCGCCCGGCTGGCGGCTCTGGCCGAGGCGTATGCCGCGCAGGTTGGCTGGAGCGGGCCGCTGCGCGTGGACGTAGTAGCTATCCACCTAGCGCTTGATGGCCGGCTGGAGGCCGTTAATCATGTGCTGGATGCTGTCGGCGCCTGAAGGTGACGGGCCGTCGCAGCCAACATCCGCGATCTATGCCCAAGACTTGGGAAGTCGCTGCCTGCAGTGTACCGGCTTGACCACAGCGTCGCGAGGGTTTCTGCTAGCCGTTGTGATCCGTCTGCGAGGCAGCAATCTCGACATGGTTGGCACGGGACTGCTGCGCCGAGCCTCGCAATGACCGATGCAGCGTCTCTGTTCACCACAATGATGAAGGAGCCACGAAGTTACAAGCGCATGCTACACCAACGAGCTCGCCATGTTTTGCTATGGTTCGTGCTGATGCTAACGCTGCTGGGAAGTGCGGCTTGCACAGAGCCTTTGTTCATCGTCTATCCGCCGGGCGCGCGGTCACAAGGCGCTCAACCGCCGGCGGCGCCCGCTGCGTTCAGCGCGCAGGCGCAGGCCGAGCCTGGCCAAGCGCTTGCCATGGCGGGGCCCACGACTGCCCCGGCCGTCACGCAGACTTCGCCGGCGCTGTCGACCGCTGCGCCGGCAACTCCCACTGCGCTTCCGCCCACGCCAACGGATACGGCAACCACTGTCCCCTCTACATCAACCGCCACCGCCAAACCGCCGACAGCAACAGCCACGCCGCTTGTAGCCACGGCCACCGTCACGCGCGCGCCGGCCAAGGCGTTGCCCAGCGCCACGCCCACGACCAGGCGCACCCGGCCGGCTGCCCGGCCCACCGCGACGCCAACGCCTGCCTGGCCCAAGGAACTGGTGATCACGGAAAAGGACATCGAGGCTGCGGCTGCGGGCGACGCCGTGCCTGGCTTGCAGGTGCAGGGGCTGGATGTGCAGCTAGGCAACAACACCATGACCATCTCCTTCGACAGCCTGCGCTACGGCTTCGTGTCCTTGCGCAACGTCACCGTGCAAGGCCACTTCGAGGTGGTCAACGGCGACGTCAACTTCGTCGCCGACCGCATCCAGCCGCGCAACCTGGCCACTGCGACCATCCCCGGCTTCGTCAATCAGGCGCTGGACCAGAGTCTGGCGGGGTGGTACGTCGAGTCGCTGAGCATTCGACCGGGTGCGCTGGTGGCTAAAGTACGGCCGCGCTGAGTGACTCAGGTGTCGGGCATTTGCCACCGATCTACGGCTATGGTCGGCTTTGCAGGCGTCGCGAACAAGCGCAGAGTCCAGCGTTCGGCATCGCTGGTTGAGAGCACTCCAAGGGTTCGTCTATGGCCGATTCGCCCTTGATCGCCATTGTCGGCCCCACGGCTGTGGGCAAGACGGCTCTGTCGGTGCGGCTGGCCCAGCAGTTCGACGGCGAGATCGTCTCGGCCGACAGCCGGCAGATCTACCGGGGGCTAGATATCGGCACGGACAAGGCCACCCCAGCCCAGCGGCAGGCCGTCCCCCATCACTTGTTGGACGTGGTGGCACCCAACGCGGTTTTCACTCTGGCAGAGTATCAGGCTGCAGCCTATGCCGCTATCGATGCTATCCATGCTCGCGGGCGGCTGCCGTTTCTGGTGGGGGGCAGCGGGCTCTACGTGCGCGCCGTGTAGGACGGCTTGACCATTCCGGCGGCTGTCCCGGATGAGGCGTTGCGCGCCGAGCTGGAGGCGCTGGCGGCAACCGAGGGCGCAGCGGCGCTGCACGCGCGGCTGGCTGCGCTCGACCCTGCCGCGGCCGCGCGCATCGACGCGCGCAACGTCCGCCGTGTCGTGCGCGCGCTAGAGGTTTGTCTGCGCACAGGCCGGCCGATCAGCGAGCTGCAGGCTGCGCAGACACCCCCGTATTGCATCCTGCGCCTGGGATTGACGCGGCCGCGGGCGATTCTCTACGCGCGTATCGACCAGCGCGTCGACGCTATGATAGCAGGCGGACTGGTGGAGGAGGTGCGCGGCTTGCTAACAGCCGGCTATGCGCCGCCGCTGCCGGCCATGACCGGCGTGGGCTACCGCCAAATCGTCGACTATTTGCAGGGGCGCATGAGCCTGCCAGAGGCGGTCGCAGCCATCAAGAAGCAGACGCGGCGCTTCGTGCGCCAGCAAAGCACCTGGTTTCGTCTGGACGATCCCCGCATTCGCTGGTTCGACCTGGAGCAGAGCAGCTACGAGGAGATCGCTGCTGCCGTGGCCGCCTGGCTGCGCAGCTTGTAAGCGTTAGCGCGGCGGCCGGCGCGTGTTGACCGCCAGCACGGCTAGGATGACCACGCTGCTTAGCAGGGTGGCGATCAAAATGGGCGCTGCCTGGCTCTCCAACAGAGGAAGCTGCTGCGGCGGGGGCTCGACGTCGAACACAACGGTGGGCGTGGGCGTGTTGGTCGGCGTCGGGGTGCGCTGTACGACGCGCGTCGCCTGCGCAACACTCGTCGTCGGCGGCCTAGCCGGAGGCGTCGGCGTGGGCGTGGCCAGGCGGCGTTGCGTGGCTGTGGCGGATGGTGTTGCCGTGGCTGTGGGTGTTTGACCAGCCTGCGCTGTTGCCGTGGCTGTGGGTGTTTGACTAGCCTGCGCAGTTGCCGTGAGCTCCGGCGTCGAGGTCGGGGAAGGAGTAGCCGTGGGTGTTGGCGCAACCGGCGTTTCTGCGCCTGGCGCAGCCGCCTGACAGGCGATGATCGACACGTCATCCACCAGCAGAGCGGCGCGCTGGTCGCTGCCGTTGTTGCTGACGCCGATTTGCAGGTCAAGGGTTTGTCCGGCCAGCGCGGTGATATCGAACACTTGCTCTTGCCACTCGTCCCCCGTGATGCGCGAGAACAGGGGAACTGCAACTAGTTCTGCTTGCTCCGACAGAAACAAGACATAGTGCCGATCCCCGTCGTCGGCTTCGGCCGGCGCGCGCAGCCAGAGGCTGAGGGTGATCGTCGCGGCCTCGGCGGGCAACGCCACGCGCTGCTGAATCAACGAATGGCTCTCGACGTTCTCGTCTTCCGGCCGCAGGCCAATGAACACAGCCTGTTGACCGCTGTGTGCGCCTTCGCCGACGATGGCTCCCTGCCACGGCGTCACCTCTAACAGCCATGAGGTGCCCGCTTCGAAGCCGCCATCCAGGATAAGCTCCTGACACGTGGGAGGCGGTGGAGTTTGGGCAGCGGCCTGCAGCGGCGCCATGACAACAGCGGTCAGGGCCACCAGCAGCCGCCAACTGAGCAACATGCGCGGCCATAAAGGTAGCGGATTCTTGTCAACCATGGGACAAAGCATAGCCGTTTCTAGCGCCTTGTCAAAAGCGGCTCACGGTTTGCGCAGCAGGGCATCGAGCCACCGGCGCAGTGGGCCGCGCGAGCGCGCCGCCGCTTGCTGCGCGATGCGGCGGTCAGGCGCAGTGTCAGGGCTAGTGTAGGCGACCCGATCCCACTGGCCCATCTGGACGTAGTATACACGTACCTCGCCCGTGCCCAGATGTTCGGCGCGCTGGCCGATGTAGCGCACCCCGGCCGCCTCTACGGCGAACTCCGGTGAGTTGGGCACGAAACCGTCGGCGAAAATACGCCGCTGCAGCGCAGCCGCCGGGTTGAACTGGATCACCTGGGCCTTGGCGGCCGCAGCCAGCAGCTTTTCCGGCAAGGTTGGCTCGGCCAGCTCAGGCGGTTGCGGCCCTTCCGGCTCGGCAGGCTCTGCCGGCGCGCCGGGCTCCTCAGGTTCGGCTGGAGTGCCCGGCTCCTCAGGTTCGACCGGTTCAGCAGGCGTCTCCGGCTCGCCAGGGGGTAGAGGCGCAACGGCTTGGAACGCCTGTAGCCGGTCAATGATCCCGCCCAGGTGCTCAAAGCTCTCCCAGGGCGATATTGCGCCCACCACGAAGAGCAGCGCGGCCATGACGAAATCGTCACGGAGTAGCTCCTCGTTGTACCACAGGAGCGAGCGCCAGTAACGCTCCTCCTCGATCGGATGGCTGGGATGCCACGGCCCCACGTCTTCCCCACCGATCACGCCCTGCGTCATGCCGCACTCGGTAATGATCACCGTGTGCTTGGAGCCGTAGACACGGCGCACCTCGTCCATGATGCGTCGGTAGCGCAGCGTGAGCCACATGCCGCCCTCGTTCTTCTCGCGGATGTTCTGCTCGTGCAGCCGCCACATGTCGGGCCAGTCGTACTCGTGGAAACCCAGGTAGGTGTAGGTGTCCAAGGTGCCGCGAAAGTAGGTGAGGAAGTCGTTGCCCAGCATGTTGCCCGTGGCGAAGTTCATGGCAATCGGCTCAAAGCCGGCCGCCAGAATGGGGACAGCAAAGGCCACCTGGAAGCGATCGTAGGCCCGTTTGACCGCCGGGCTGGCGCTTTCGGGGATGGCTTCGTTGTAGGACTCCCAGGCGTCGAACAGCCGCCGGCCCGCGAACGTCGATTTGTTGACCTCCAGCCGCAGAATGCGCTCGGCCAGGGCCTCGCCTGCGCCCTCAGGATCGGCGGTGAACCGCTCTTGCTCGCTGTGCGGCGTATACAACCGACCGATCAGGAAGACATCCGGGTGGATCGCACGCACGCGCGTCCAGAAGCCGACGTTGTGGTCGAGAGTCTTGATGACCTTGGGCTTGATGCGTGCGATGGCGGCGAACACGTCCTCGCCCGTGCGATTGACATGAAAACCGTACTTGTGGCGCATGAACTTCCCTCGGTGGGTGTAACGCTGGGCCGGTAACGACCGCAGGCAGCGATGGGCCGGCAGGGAAAAGGCCAGGTGGCAAGGCAACCGCATTCTAAGCGATTCTAGGGTCACTGTCAATGTCGCGCGGCTTTGAGCCAGTGCGCTGCGGAACGTGGTCGAATTGGCGCCAGACCGTGTGCGTGGTACACTGCCTAGGCCATGAGCAATCCCGCTACCGATATCCCGCTGGTTGCCGCTGCGCGCTGGCCTTTTCGATGGGCCAGGCGCCGCGCGGCATTTGTGGAGGAAATGACGGCAGCGCTGGCGCCGGCGGTACAGCACGGTGCTCAGTTGGTTGTTCTGCCGTTGCATGCCGGCACGGCGCTGTTGGGGCTGTGGTCAGAGCAGGTGGCGGCGCTGCCGTTGGCGCAAGGGCTGGCTGCGGCTGCCACTGCGTCCGGCCGACCCTCGCTCTTGCAAGAGGTCGGGGTTGAGCTGCGTCGGCTGTACGGCGAGGTCTTCGGCGACCTGGCAGCCTCGCTAGGCCTTTGGCTGGTGGCCGGCTCGTTGCTGTATGCCGATCAGGCTGGCCAGCTCTGGCACGAGGCCGCCGTCTTTCGACCCACTGGCGCCGAGGCCGGCGCGCAGCGCGCCACCCACCGCACCCGTTTGGAACTGTCTTGGGGCGTACGGGCGTCTGAGGTGCTGACGCCGATCGCAAGCGACGTCGGCGCGCTCGGCCTCTTGATCGGCGACGACGTGCGCTATCCGGAGGTCAGCCGCATCTTGGCCTTGCAAGGCACAACCGTGTTGGTGCATCTCGCGGCCGGCGGCCCGTGCGCTTTGCCGGTGCGCCTGGCAGGGCTGTGGCGCGAGGTGCAGGCCAACCAGGTGTTCGGCATCGAAGCGTGTTTGGCGCCGGGCTGCGCGGCCGTGCATTGCCCCGTGGAGATGACAGCCGATGGCCGCGGCCTGCTGGCCGAGACCGATAGCGGCGATGCCCCGGCGTTCGCTGTTGCCGGCCTGGACGCAACGGCGCGGCAAGCCGTGCTGGCGACCTATGACATCGCGGCCTTTCGTAACCTCGTCTGGTACGAGCGCATCTTTCCCGGTGTCTACATAAACCCAATGACGAAGTCGACTGTCAGGAAACTTTAAGCGCCTTGTCCTTGTGAAAGGGGTCGCCTTATCAGATAATGAAATTCAGTAGTTCACGATGTGGCTCGTGGTGTGCACTCTAGCACGCTGTTGAACATTGACAGATTGACCCGACAATGAAGCTGGGCATGCGAGT
>DAOUBX010000248.1:0-4660 GCA_034432445.1 Anaerolineales bacterium | reverse complement strand
GAAACCAGCGGCTGAGGCCGCTTCGTACTTTCAGCCAGATGGTTTCAACCTCTGATCCCGGCGATGCCGGGCTTTTCAAACAGTCTCTCAGGAGCGCTTTGCCGGTGGACCCGAGGAATTGCGGCTTCAGCTAGAACATCTTGATCACCACATCGACGCACACCATGACCAGCACGATGGTCAGATACATGTTCGACGCGATGAAGAGTGTGCGCGCGTTTCTAGGCGTAGGCGTGCGCAGCAGCCGCACGTTGCGCGCCAACATGTCTACAGTGGCCAGGCCCACCGGGATCAGATAGATGAGGCCCAGCGTTGGATCGAAGGCCAGCATAAGCGCGGCGAAGGCTGTGGCAGCCGTGTGGAGCAACACCCAGAAGGCAGCCTGTCGCGGGGTTGTCATCACCGGTAGCATCGGTGTGTCGCTGCGCGCGTAGTCGTTGCGGTAGACGATGGCCAGGCTCCAGAAGTGGGTGGGCGTCCACAGGAAGACCAAGAGGGCCAGCACCAGCGCGCCGGGGGCATTCCAGTGGCCGGCTGCTGCGGCGCCGCTGAGCACAGCCGCACTGCCGGCCGCGCCGCCGATGACGATGTTCAAGGGGGTGCGCGGCTTGAGCCAGATGGTATACACAACCACGTAGATAAACGCGCCGGCGGCCAGCCAGATCGCCAACCACCGATTGAAGGTCCACGTCCACAGCACGGCGACCGCAATCATGCCCAGCGCAACCCACGGCACCCAACGCGGGTTGGGGATCGTGCCGTCCACCAACGGGCGATGGCGGGTGCGGGTCATGGCGCCGTCGGATTTGCGTTCGATGTACTGGTTGAGCGCCGATGCACCTGAGGCAGCCAGCCAGCCGCTAAACAGTGTGAGCGCTAGCACCTGCCAGCCCGGCCAGCTCCCGGCGCCGATGAACGCGCCGCCAAGCGCAGCGAAGAGCAGCAGGCTTACCACGCGCGCCTTGAACAGCACCATGAGCGTGTGTAGCGGAGAGGGCTTGGCTTTGACGACAGCTGGCAACGGCGCTTCGCCGACGGCAGCATCGACAGGGAGCGGGTAGCGCTTCGATTTGACGAGGTTCATGAGGTCTCCTTACAGAAGAGATATTCCGGCAGCTATGCCGCTATGATGTGACAATGGGCCAGCCGGTTACCCGACTATGCCCGGCGCGCCGCGCATCTCCATGGGTAGGCTGAAGATGGCAACGGCGGCCCATGCAAGCAACAACAACAAGCCCAACCAGGGCAGCATGGCCCGGCGGGCGCTGGCCGGCTCTGGGTGTGCCTGGCGTGCGATCCGGTCGGCGACGATTAGGCTGCCCAGAAAGCCGAGCACCACGCTTGCGATCTCCAGGGGCAGCACCCATGGCGACGGCAGAAGCGGCCCGAGCGCCCAGTTCGGCGCGCCCAGCAACGGTATGCCATGATCCAACAAGAAGCTCTGCGCTACAGGCACGATGGTCAGGGCGCCGGCGACGAAGTGGAAACTGTAATGGGCAAACCAGATGGCAAAAGCGAGTGGCATCATGGCCGGCGCGTAGCGACTGAAGACGATCCGCAGCGGCTCCTGTGGCAGGAAAGTTGTCCTCGCGTCTGCACGGGAACGAGGGTCCTTGTCCGTCGTTTTGGCCTGCGCCGTGCGGCGATGCGTGGACGTGGCAGGGCCCGCCAACGCCCGGCTGAGCCAGGCGGCGCCGATGCCAAACAGCGCCGGCAGCAGCAACATGCCGCCGCCCATGACAATGGCCAGCGGCAGCGCCTCGTTGGTCGTGCCCAGCAGCCGGCCCAGCCACGCCTCGAACGCGTACACGGGCGGCACCATGCCGAACGCATTGGTCAGGCCGGAGAAGGCGAACACAAAGATCAGGAAAGCCCGGTCCCAGCGCTGTGGCCAGGCGTTGTGCGTGAGCTCGGCCAGCGGCTTGCGGGCAGCCAAGGCCACGTTGTCGTGCGGGCAGGCTCGTGCGCAGTCCAGGCAGAACACACAGTCTAGGTTGCTCCTCACCTGCGGCACAAACAGCTCGGTGCCGCAGCCTGACACCTGGGCCGACCCGTTGACGCACTCCTTGCCCACGCAGGTGCGGCAGACATCGCGACTGCGCGCCGTGATCTGGAGGGGCGAGACGGTGGACCCGGCGAAGTTGAACGTGCCCAGGGGGCAGAGGTATTTGCAGAAGGGCGACTCGGCAAAGAGCGCCTCCAGCACGAAGGCGGCTACAAAGTAGGCGACGATGAGCCAGGCGGTCAGCCAAGGGCTGGCCCAGAGGTCAAGCCACTCGTACAGCCAGAAAATGCCGACGAACAGGCCGATGGCCAACCACTTGTTGCGCAGCGCTCTGGGCCAGCGCCGGCCGCGTGCGCTGAGCTTGCGCGCCAGGGTGCGCGGCAGCGTGAACGGGCAGCTCATGCAGAAGAGGTTGCCTACCAGCAGCAACGCCAGCACGACGAGGCCGCGGAAGTGGACCCAGGCAGCCACGGTGGCGACGTTTTGCGGCGCCAGTTGCGGCCCGGTGAAGCCATCGTAGATCATCAGCGCGGCCAGCGCCAGCAACGGCAGTTGCAACGCCAGCCGTCCCCAGCGCCAGCGCAACAGGCGACCTAGTCCCGGCACGCGCAGTAGGTCGAATGCAGGCTGTGGTTGGTAAAGTGCCTTCGGCGCTAACGTCTTCGCCATCACGTATCTCACAGTCGGGAGATCTGCCAAGATCGTTCTACGCTTCATGGCGCTCGCACGCGCATATCGAAGCGACGCACGGCGGTGCGGCCATCCGGCAGGTTCGCCGTGACGGTCACGAACCAATCGCCGGCCATGGTCCAGCCGAACTGCGCCTGATAGGCACCTGGCGCAACGGCCTCGGCTTCAGCCAGTACCGGCTGCATGCCGGCGTGGCTCATGTCGCCCTTGAGGCTGACCGTGGCGTTCGCAATCGGCTGGCCGGCGGCGTCGGCCAGAGCCACGACGACGGTCGACCAGCCCACCATCGGCGGGGTTGGCGTCACACTGAACGTCATGGCCACGTCTGGTGCCTGGTCAGCCTGCGCTTGCCGGCTGGCCCGTTGGCAACCGGTCGGCACGATGGCCGTCGTCAACACCAGCATGAGCAAAGCCAAGCGATGGAACCTGACGCTCACGATGAACTCCCCGATCGCAACAGATGTTGCAAATCTGCCAGAATGTCGGCCACCGGCGTGCCGTACGCGTAGCTCAAGCGCAGGTGGCCGTTGGCGTCGACCAGAAACATGCGCGAGGTGTGGTTGATCACGTAGCCAACAGCCGAGTCGGAGAGCTGCTCCTTCTCGGCGACAACGCCGTAGGCCTGTTGGACACGCGCCAGCTCTGCCGGCTCGCCGGTGAGGCCCACAATGTTCGGATGGAAGAGGGCGGTGTAACCGGCCAGCCGTTCGGGCGTGTCGCGATTCGGATCCACGGTGATGAAGAGGAAGCGCACCTGATCGGCCTGTTTGCCCAGCCCTTCCAGTATCTGCTTGGCCTCGGCCAGGGTGGTCGGACAGACGTCGGGGCAAGAGGTGTAGCCGAAAAACAGCAGTACCAGCTCACCACGGTGGTCGCTCAGGCGGAAGGTCTGGCCGTCGGCAGTCGACAACGTGAAGTCGGCTGCGACCTTGTCCGGTGGGTAGGCTGTGCCCTTGAGCTCGTAGGCCCGACCGCAGCCGGCCAGCAACAGCGTCAATCCCATCAGCAGCGCCAAGGCTTTGACCAGGCGTAGGACCGATGAGTGATTACGCATGGGGCGCTCCGTGCACGGCTTTCTCCGGTGCGGCAAGGGGTGTGGGCGGCGGCTGCGCCTTGCGCTCACGCGAGCGCACCAGCGTTACGTAGACCGCACCGGCGGTAATGGCGAAGGCGAACCATTGCAGCGCGTAGCCCAAGTGGGGACCTTCAGACAGGTCAACCTCCGGTTGGATGCGGTAGGGCAGTGTGTTGTTGCCTTCAGGCCCCGGCGCTTGCAGCAAGAAGGCCGGCAAGAGTTCGTAGGGCATCTGCCGTTGCAAGGCCTCGATGTCGATGCGATACCACTCCTTGCGTGGGCTAGACTCGGCGGCCTGCTCAGCCGCGCGCTGGGCGGCGCGGCCATACAAAATCTGCGAAGGTTGGAGCACACCGGTTACGGTCACGGAGGCGGTGGCGGTGTTGAGCTGGCCCTGACGCACGGCCTCCACCTGGTCGAGCGGCACCCAACCGCGATCCACCAGCACTGCGCGGTCAGAACCTTCCAGCAGCAGCGGGGTTACCACGTGCACGCCCGGCGTGCCTTGGTAGTTCTGTTGCAAGAGCAACACTTGATTGGCGAAGTCGAACCGGCCGCTTGCCGTGGCTTGCGTGTTGCGGATCTCGTCGCGGTCGCTGGAGAGCGGCCAGGCGGTCGCTGCAGCGTTGAGGGACAGCGGAGGCGCCGCCAGCTTGGCCATCAGATCGGCGTTGCGCGCCAGCCGTTGCTCCCGGCGCTCCAGTTGCCACACGCCGAGGCGCGCCATGACGGCCATGGCTGCCAACACGAGCAGGGTCATCAAAATGTAGCGGCGACTAAACAGGGTTTTGACCATTGTTTGTAACTATTCAGGTGCCGGGCACTTGCGACCGGTTTACAGCTTGAGCCGGCTCTGCAGACGCCCTGGCCAGCGCAGCCTTAAGTGCCCG
>DAOUBX010000247.1:0-19866 GCA_034432445.1 Anaerolineales bacterium | reverse complement strand
CGGGCACTTAAGGCTGCGCTGGCCAGGGCGTCTGCAGAGCCGGCTCAAGCTGTAAACCGGTCGCAAGTGCCCGGCACCTGAATAGTTACGTCGCCACTACAAAGGTGCTCGTCTTGAAAAGGTCTAGCGCAGCGGCGGCGCGTAGATCAGGCCGCCGTTGGTCCACAGGTTGTTCAAGCCACGATCGAGCGTGAAGGACGCGCCGTTGGGCCCCATATAGCGGTCGTAGATCTCACCGTAGTTGCCCACTGCCTTGATCACATTGACCGCGAAGTCATTGCTCAGGCCGAGATCCGCCTGGCCGAAGCTGCCTTCGACACCCAGCATGCGCCGCACGGGCAGGCTTTCACTGCCTTTCATCTCCTCCACGTTCTGGGAGGTGACGCTCATCTCCTCGGCGTTGATGAGAACCCACATCACGGTCTTGACAATGTCGAACCACTGATCGTCGCCAGAGGGCACGGCCGGGGTGAGCGGTTCCTTGGACATGGTCACGTCCATGATCACATGGTCGGCAGGGTTGGCAAAACCGCTGCGCACGGCGGCCAACTGCGACTTGTCGCTGGTGGCCGCATCGCAGCGCCCGTCCTCGTAGGCGCTGTAGACCGCTGATGTATCTTCGAAGGTAACGGCCGTGAACTGCAACCCCAGTTCGCGGAAGGCATCGGCCAGGTTCTGTTCGGTGGTTGTGCCGGTGGTGACGCAGATCGTAGCGCCGTCCAGGTCCTCCAGCGTGGTAAAGCCGCTGTCGGCGCGCACCATCATGCCCTGGCCATCGTAGAACATTACATGCGTGAAGTTGCCCCACTGTGCGTCGCGCGACGATGTCCAGGTCATGTTGCGCGGCACGAGGTCTACCTCGCGCGTCTGCAGGGCGGGGCCGCGCTCGGCGGCCTGGATCGGCACGAACTCGGCCGCGTTGGGATCGCCGAAGACGGCCGCTGCCACGGCGCGACACAGATCGATGTCAAAGCCCTGGTTCTTGCCGTTGGCATCCAGATAGCCAAAACCGGGTAGGCTGGTGTGAACCCCGCACACAACTTTGCCGCGCGCTTTGACCGTATCGAGGATCTTTTGTGCGGCCGGTGCGGGCGCAGGCTGTTGTTGTTCCGCCGGCGCAGCGGTTGGCTGTTCGGCTGGGGCTGGAGTCGGTGCAGGAGTGGCCTGGGTGCAGCTGACAACCGCGAGCGCCAGGATCAGCAGGAACATAAACAGGGCGCGATGCTTGTGCTTCATGCGAACTCCTCCTTTGTAGACTACAGGTGATTGTCAGGTAGATGGTACGGCCAAAAGCGTTTAGGACGAGCAACGAGATATCTTGGTGTGGGGCAGCCTCCTTTCATCAACCGACAGAGGCCGTTGATCCGAGCGTCGGACCTAGCGGCTTGCTGATCAGCAAGTTAGGTGCAAGCAACGGCAAAGCCGATCACGTACATGTTGACCAAATCGAGCACTGCCGTGGCGCTAAAACCATCGGTCAGCTAGATTCAACCCCCAGCGCAATGAAGCGCACAGCTCCGAAAATTTTGTGGCGAGACTATAACACGAAAACAACAGCAAGTCAAACCCCTCGCTGTGTTGAGAGCGAGTTGTAACCCCCGCAGGACGATCGTCCCGGTTCCGTCCGTCTCTGTGTGGGGCTGGCGGTCGATCTAGGGCAACTATTCAGCCCTAGGTGCCGGGCACTTAAGGCTGCGCTGGCCAGGACGTCTGCAGAGCCGGCTCAAGCTGGGAACCGGTCGCAAGTGCCCGGCACCTGAATAGTTACGATCTAGGAAGATCAACCTGGGGGGCGGGCCAGCTCAGCCTCTGCGGCCAAGACCGTGGGTGAAGACCAGCTCCCCGCCCAGCGCGCCTGCGACGACGATCAACAGCATGCCAACCCCCAAAAGCGCCGACAACCACAGCCTGCGCCGCGGATCGTCTAGGACGGCCGGTGCGCGCAGCCGCTCGTAAAGCGCCAAGCCATAGACGATGATCAAGCCAAAGCCGGCGGCGATATGCTGATTCAGCGTCGGAGCTGCGGCGGCCGTAACTTCTGCTTGGTTCTGGTCGATCAAGCCGGTCAACACAACCGGAAAGAGCGCCAGCCAGCCTAAGCCCAGCATCCCCCAGATCAGCGTGGGCAGCGCCGGTCGGCGCCAGCCCAACAGATAGACAATCGCCAGCAAGCTGCCGGTCATCAGTAACGCGATCGGGAAATGCACAAAACGCGGATGTAAGGGAAAGAGTGTGAACATGGCGGCCCGATTGTAACACCAGCCAGGGACAAAGGCCAAAGCCTCTTGCACAGCGTTGGGCTGTGTGCTACAATCGCAACAGGTCATGATCGGATGCCGGAGCGACTCAGGCGGCGGGCGCCTGACCGATTCTTCGGCCTCAGTTGGCTCTGCGGACACCGTTGCAAGCTCAGAGTCAAGTACTAGACAATTCAAGCTGAGCAGTCACAAGGATCTTCGCCATGGCGCAGCGCAAGAAGCGGTTGACCGATACTCTCTACGATACCGTAACCAGCTCAAGGCAAATTAAGAGTGCCGGCGCTCTGCGCATCAATCTGCTGCGGGTCTTGGCTCCCGACGCCGTCCAGGACGCCAAGGACCGGCAAGCGGAGCGCCGCGCCTGGGTGCAGAGCGCTGTGGCGGCTTTTCGCCGCTTGGTACGGCGCCAAGGGAGCGACCTTCTGGCTTCGGGCTGGCAACTCGCGCCGGATGGGGTGCAGGCAATCCGCGTGTTGCGCCAGATCGCTGACCTGGGCCGGCAGGACGCGTTGCTCAACCTGGGCCGCCAGATCCAAATGACAACGCTCAACCACCCTGGTTTGGCGCCCCTGGTGGAGATGGCATTCTACGAGGCCTATCCCTACGTTATCACCCGGCTGCGCGCCGGCGTGCATCCGCTGTCGCAGGATGTGGGCCAGCCGATGGAGCTCAAACGCGCTTTTCGGCTGGCAGGCCAGGTGAGTGATGCCCTGCAATACTTACACTATCGCGGCCTGTTTCATGGCGCACTCAGTCCCGACGATATTTTTGTCGACCCGACCGGCAGTCCTCTGGTAGCCGGCGTCGGTATTGAGCAGGTGCGCCGGCTGTTGCAGGTCACGGAGCGGCCGGCGCCAACAGCGCTCACGCCGCCCGAAGTGGCGCAAGGCGGTGCACCCGACGCCCGCAGCGATGTTTATGCCGTTGCTGCGTTGATCTATTTGCTGCTCACCGGTCGGCCGCCGGTGCCGGGCCGTCCCACCCACGTGGCCCAGCAACACCCCGCCATTCCACCGGCGCTGGATGACATTCTGACCAAGGCCTTGGCCGCTAGCCCGGACGACCGCTTTCCGAGCTTGATCGAAATGAACCGAGCGTTACGGCCAACGATCTACTCCCTGCGACCGGTTTCCAGTCGCCCTGTCACAAGCGCCACCACAGACCCATCTGCGGTGCCCAAGACCACAGCCCGCGAGCGACGTCTTCCGCCGCCGAAGCCGGCGCGCGCCGACCCGGCCGGCTTTCCCGAGCCGGTCCCCTTTCCAGAGATCGATCTGGGAGTGCTGGCCGAGGGACTGGTCTTACCCGAGCTCGAGACCGTCCACACGGTTGCAATTCCCCCCGCTCCGCCGATCCCCGAAGTGGACTGGGATGCCTTGCTGCAACCGATCGAATTGATCGAATTGCTGCCGACGCAGACGGCTGAAGCCGTCACTACGAAGGATGCGGGGACGGCTGAAGCCATCACTACGAAGGGTGCGGGGACGGCTGAAGCCGCCACTACGAAGGGTGCGGCCGTGTCTGTCCCCCAAGGGGCGCCTGCGCAGCAGCAAGCACCCGCTTCGCGCCCTCGGCGTGTAATCCGATCGTGATCGAGCTATCAGAGTTGCTGGCCGCAACCGCCGGCCAATTGCAGGGCGAGGCAGTCGCCCAACGCTTCTCGGCGTTCGCTTACGACACGCGCTTGTTGCCGCCGCGCGCGCAGACAGGTCATGGTAACCCGGATGACGTAGTCACACCAGGGTTGGGGCCCATGTTCGTTGCCGTCAAGACGGAGAAAGGAGACGGGCACGACTACATCGCTGATGCCGTGGCGCGCGGAGCCTCTGGCGTGCTATGCCAACATCCCCCGGTGCCGCCGGTGCGCGGGGTCACGTGTGTGATCGTGCCTGACAGCCGCGCGGCGCTCATCGATTATGCCCGGCATGTCCTCCATCGCTCCAGCCTGACCACGGTGGCGATCACGGGGTCCACCGGCAAGACCACCGCCAAGGAACTTATCGCCGCCACCCTGGCGCGCGCGGCGGTGGGTGGCGCAGAGACGGTTTTTTCCAATCGCGGCAGCATTAACGGTCGCTATGGCCTGTCCATCGCTGCCGGCGAACTGGCGCCGCACCACCGACTGGCGGTGCTGGAGCTGGCTGCCGATAGCTTCGATGAGATTCGTGACCTGGCTGCACTGACGCGGCCGCGCGTGGGTGTGTTGACAGCGATCAGCGAGGCACATCTGGCTAGTTTTGGTTCGCTGGCAGCCATCGCAGAAGAAAAAGGACGGCTGCTCGAAGCGCTGCCGCCTGACGGCTTGGCCGTGCTCAACGCCGACGATCCGCGCGTGATGGCGCTGGCAGGCCGCAGTCGCGCGCCCGTCATCACCGTCGGCGAGTCGCCACAGGCCCATTGGCGCGCGGTGGATGTGAGGCTCAGCACTGCCGGGATCGAGTTTGTGGTGCAGAGCAACGCGCCCGAGGCGGTTAGGACGGCTAGAGCCGTCACTACCAAGACTGGAAGGTCAGACGTGGCTGACGCGTGGAGTTTGGCAGGACATGTTGGGACGGCTAAAGCCGTCACTGCCAAGGATGGAAGGGCTGCTTTTGTGGTGCGGTCTCCCCTGCTGGGGCGCCACCATGTGCCGCTGCTCTTGACTGCTGTGGCTTTGGGGCGGTGGTTTGGCCTGTCTGAGGCCGAGATCGGCGCGGCTTTGGCGGCATTCCAGCCGTTGCCCGGCCATCTGCGCCTGCTGCCCGGCCGTCACGGCAGTCTAGTGTTGGACGATACCGTGAACGCCAGCCCGGCCGCGATGCTGGCTGCCCTGGAAACGCTGGCGCTGTTCGTTGAGCGGCCGCGCGTGGCGGTGCTGGGCGACATGTGGGAGCTCGGCGTCAGGGAAGTCGCAGCGCATCGCCAGGTGGGGGAGCGCGCCGCGGACGTAGTCGATTGGCTGGTGGTCAAGGGCGAGCGCGCCCAGGAGATCGCCAACGGTGCCCAAGACGCCGGCCTGCCGCGCGAGCGCATCTTGCGCGCCTACACGGATGCCGACGCCCTGCGCTTGCTCGATCACCTGCTGACCCACAGCACGGCTGCGCTGCCCCCTGTGATCCTGGTCAAAGGCGACCGACCGGCGCGGCTGGAGCGGATTGTGGCCGGGCTGATGGCCGAGCCAGAGCGCGCCGGCGAGCTGCTGGTGCGGCAGTCGCCCGGCTGGCTGCAAGTGCGCCCCTTGACGCAAGACCGCCCAACGTGGGTGGAGATCGATCTGGAAGCGGTGGCCGGCAACGTCCGTCGCGCCCAAGAGATCGTGGGGTCGCAGGTGGGCATTTGCGCCGTGCTCAAGGCCGATGGCTACGGCCACGGGGCCGTGAGCATTGCGCGCACTGCGCTCAACAACGGCGCCCGCATGTTGGCCGTGGCCTGCCTGGCCGAGGCGGTTATCCTGCGCCGCGCCGCGGTCGACGCGCCGATCCTAGTGCTGGGTTACACGCCGGCGTGGCAAGCGCGCGACACCGTGCGCCACAACGTCACCGCCACCGTGTACGACCCGGACGTGGCGCGCGCGCTGAGCCAGGCCGCAGCCGACCTCAACCGACCGGCGCGCGTCCATGTCAAGGTGGACACCGGCATGGGCCGGCTGGGTCTGTTGCCCGATCAGGTGCTACCTTTCATGCAACAGCTCGTCGACCTGCCGGGCTTGATCGTGGAAGGCATTTTCACGCATTTCTCCGTGGCCGACAGCAGCGAGCCGCAGCACCTGGCCCACACCCGCGCCCAACTCGCCGTCTTTACCTCGGTGCTCGCTCGCCTAGAGGCGGCAGGCATCCGGCCTTCCTTGGTGCACGCAGCCAACTCAGCGGCCATGCTCACCCAGCCGGCCAGCCATTTCGACATGGTGCGGCTGGGCATTGCGCTCTACGGTTTGTCGCCGTCGCCGGCTGTGCCGTTGCCTGCCGGCTTTCGCCCTGTGCTCAGTTGGAAGACGCAGGTAGCCCAGGTTAAACAACTCCCGCCGGGCGCGTCGATCAGCTATGGCAACACGTACACGACAACGCGCACGACCCGGGTTGCGGTGGTTCCCGTGGGTTACGCCGATGGCTTCCGCCGCGCTCCCCGCCATTGGGGACGGGTGTTGGTGCGCGGGCAGTTTGCCCCCATTATCGGCCGTGTGACCATGGATCAAACGATGCTGGACGTCACCGACATTCCCGGTGTGCGCCAGGGCGATGAGGTGGTGCTAATCGGACGCCAGGGTCAGGCCGAGATTACGGTCGAACAGGTAGCCGAACAGCTCGGGACGATCAACTACGAGGTAGTATCTGAGATCCTGGCGCGGGTGTCGCGCGTTGTTTGAAGCGAAAGGTGTGCAAGTAGGTTGAGCATGCACAAGGCGTTAGCTATCCTCAATCCGCGGGCTAGGCGCGGGCGCGCTTACAAGCAGGCCAAGCAGATCGAGCAGGCGTTGGCGGCAGTCGACCTGCCGCATGAGATCATCGTGACCAAAGAGCCAGGGCATGCCATCGAGTTGGCGCGACGTGCAGCGCTTGCGCAGCGCGAGATGATTGTGGCCGCCGGCGGCGATGGCACGATCAACGAGGTGGTCAACGGCATGATGCAGGCCGCCAGCGACGGCCAGGCGCTGCCGACTCTCGGCGTGTTGCCGGTGGGATCGGGCAACGATTTCGCCGGCTCGCTGGGCATTTCCACCGACCTGCGCCAGGCTGCCGAGCGGTTGAAGCTGGGCCAGAAGCGGCGCATCGATGTCGGCCGCGTCAACACGCGCTACTTTGCCAACAACGTCGGTTTGGGCTTCGAAGCGCGGATCAACGTTGAAGCGCACAAGCTGACCCTGCTACCCGGCCAGCCGGGCTACCTCGCCGCGGTCTTCCGCGCCATGGTCAGCTATCCGTTCCCCGCGGTCACGGTCACGCTGGATGACAAAGAACGACTGAGGCAGACCATCTTGATGATCTCGGTGGGCAACAACCGGCGCATTGGCGGCGGCTTCTTGATCACGCCGCACGCCGTTCCCGACGATGGCGCTTTGGATGTCTGCCTGGTGGATGCGATCCCGCGGCTGGAGATCCTGCGCCTGTTGCCCAAGGCGATGACCGGCAAGCACGAGGGGGAACCGGCTGTGCGTATGACGCGGGCCCAGCGCATCGTCGTCGAGTCGCAGGATCCCCTCCCTGTACACGCCGATGGCGAGATCCTGTGGCAGGATGCTCACCGGCTGGAGATCACGCTGGAGCCGGGGCGCTTGGAGGTGGTGGTGTGAACCGGACGCTTGACGGCTATCTGGCTGTTACTCTGTAGACCTGCGGATCCTGGCGCACCTCTTCCAGAGCGTAGTGTTCGACCAGCACCGGATAGGGATCGATCGGCCCCTGGCGAAACTTAACATCCGGCGACTCCTTGATGAGGTACACCGGCGTCTGCTGTTCCAGCAGCGCGTCGATGACCGCGGTCAGGTGCGTGGCATATCCCTCGACGTCGTAGACCTGGCGCTCAGGGTCAGGGGGCGCCAGCAGGGCGAAGTAGAGCGCCGTGCGCCGCCCGTACAAGATGATTACATCGTGGTACTTTTGTGAAAGCCATACTGAGTCGGGCTCGCTATCGTTGACAACGCTCAAGACACGCGCCACAATCGCCTTGCCGTGTGCATTGCGCCCCGTCAGCTCGTGGGTGATGTCTTGCAGGGTGGGAAGCGTCCACAGCGCGATGACCAGCATGGCTGCTGCGGCCATCCAGACGCGCCGCCGTTGCAGAAGACGCTCAAGCGCCTCGTGTAAGGTGTAGGCCCCCGCCAGGGCTATCATCGGCAAGACAACCATAACGAAGCGCGCGTCGCGGGAGGGCCACAGGTAAGCGGCATACAGCAGAGAAAACAACAAGGCGTTCAGACCGATCAGCGCGGCCGCCGGGCGAGGCATGCGCCAGAGCCCAACAAGCGCCAGCAACAGGCCGATGTGCATGTTGTTCCACAGCGTTTGCAGCACAGCTTGGATACCACCGCTGCCGATGGGGGACTGACCGACGAAATTGCGCCAGGAGAACATCGCCCAAGGCACCCAGCCATGGTCAGGGCTGTAACCTGACTGGAACGGCCCCCCGTACACCGCTGTGTTGTAGAAGAGAATCACGCCGCAGAAAACGCCCAGCCCGACGAGCGTCCCCGCCCAGCCGCGCCCAGGCTTGGACTGCCCGCGTGCGCTTAAGAGCAGGTAGACAGCCAGAGGCAGCACGGCCAACACAGAGGGATAGCGGATCAGACACGCATAGCCCAGGCTCAGGCCGCCCAGCGCGCCCCAAAGCAGGCTGTTGCGCCGCGCGGCATGGATACTGAGCACAGTGCCCGCCAGGATGAAAACGGTTGCCGGCACGTCTGACCAGGTTTCCGTGCTGTAGAACCAGTAGCCGGGGGCAAAGGCTAGGAGACCGGCCGCCAACAGGCCCACCCAGCGGCCAAAAAGCATACGGCCCAGGATGAACAGGCAGACCAGCCCCAAAACACCTAGCAGGGGGACGACATACAGAGCAGCGTTGGCAAAGGAGGCCAAACGAATGGCCACGGCCAGCAACACGGGCAGGCCCACGGCATGCGTCAGGTAGAAGGTCGCGCTGTCCGGCTCTGGCTGAACCATGAAGCCGTGGAGGGTGAAATAGGGCCCGATGGACGCGTTAAGGCTGTTGGTGTACGTCGGGCGACCGCTTGAGGCAATGCGCATGCCGGCGTAAATGTAGGCCGTCGGGTCGTTCCAGCGCACAACTTGGATCGTGAAATGCCAGTAAGCGATGGTCGCCAGCAGCAGGAGCAACAGCAGTAACCACATCTCTGGCTCGCGCGCCAGACGCTTTGTCGCGGGGCTTGCGCTCACCAGGCTGTTTTCCTCAGCGCCGGACGCCATCCGATCGGCGAGTTGCGTGTCCATGGCAGGCATCGGATTATAGCATGCGCGCCTGAGGCCACCAAACCCGCGCCGCAGTGTCTTGGTCAGCCGTCGCGGTTTGCGCTATAATTCAGCACAGGCAACTGTTCAGGCGCCCCGCCTTGCACTCCGCCCCCGCCATCCTGTGTGGCGCGAGGCAGAGGCCTCTGGCGGACTGCGACAATAACCGAACGGGCCCGGTGGCGGCAAACTTGCGCCGTGACGACTTCGATCGCCCGCACCCCGCTGAGCGACTGATGAAAGGTAAGAAAATGTTCCGGCAATAGCCGCTTGCGGCGGGTCGCCCCTGATGTGAGCCCGCCCGGCGACACCTGCCCTTGCAGCGCAGGTGCAAGTGTGAAGCGACCGGGCTATCAAACGGCGCCCCGTCCACGGGGCTGAAAGACGCACCATGCCCGTGCTAGCCCGTTTCAACGGGCGCTGTTATGTAGCCGGGGAACTTCATTCCTCGGCGAGCTCGCACCCGGACGCGTCTCGCTCTGTTGCCGGAGTATTATCTTGAGGTTCATAAGTCGCTCCTACCCGCTGCGCCATCCCCTGACCTGCTCACCTCATGTACACACTTGCTCGCGGCCTAAGCAAACTCTCGCAGCGACCGGCGCTAGCCATGATCGCCATTGCTTTGCTGGCTTTTGCCGGCAGCCTGCTGGTGGCGGCGATTGTCGGCTTGCCGCTGCCGGCCACGCACGACGAGTTCAGCTATCTGCTGGCCGCCGACACCTTTGCGCAGGGGCGCCTGACCAATCCCACCCATCCGCTGTGGGTTCACTTCGAGACGTTTCACGTCATTCAGCACCCTACCTACATGTCGAAGTATCCTCCGGCGCAGGGCATGGTGTTGGCTCTTGGCCAGTTGATCTCCGGTCAGCCGATCGTGGGCGTGTGGCTCAGCATTGCGCTGATGAGCGCGGCCATCTACTGGATGTTGCTCGCCTGGACGCCGGCACCGTGGGCGCTTGTGGGCGGTCTACTCACCGTCGCGTGCTGGGGCATCGCCAGCTACTGGAGCCAGAGCTACTGGGGCGGCGCCGTGGCCGCTGCCGGCGGTGCGCTGCTGTTTGGCGGCGTTCGGCGCGTGATCGCGGAGCCGCGGGCCCGTCACGCAATCACGATGGGGCTAGGACTGACCATCTTGCTGTTTAGTCGGCCACTGGAGGGTCTGCTTGTGGCCCTGCCCGCGGGCGCATTGCTTGCCGGCTGGCTGCTCATCGGCCAGAACCGCCCCGCGGCGCGCGTTGCTCTAGTCCAGATCGTGACACCTTTGCTCATCGTGTTGCTGCTCACCGGCGTGGCTGCGGCTTATTACAACGACCGCATCACAGGAGATCCGTTCAAGTTGCCCTATCAGGTGCACGAGGAGACCTACAGCGTGGCGCCGTTTTTCGTCTGGCAAGCGCCGCGCGCGGCTCCAACCTACAACCACGACGTCTTGCGCGCCTACCATACCGAGCGCAACTACGTGATCTACGAGCAGCAGCGGTCCGCCGGCGGCCTCTGGCCGCGTCTGGCCAAGAAGCTTGCCAAGTTCTGGAGCTTCTATCTGGGCTTTGCCCTGACCATCCCTCTGCTTGTCCTGCCCTGGACGGCCCGAAGGCGCTGGACGGCGTTTGCCGTGCTGGTTTGTTTGTTGGTTCTGAGCGAGACGGTATGGGTTGCGCCGTTCTTCGCGCACTACGTTGCGCCAATTGCCGGCCTGATCATGTTTCTGATCGTAGAAGGCTTGCGCTGGCTGTGGTCGTGGCGTTGGCGGCGTTGGGCTTTCGGCCGATGGGTAGTGGCGGTCGTCATGCTGCTCGCTGTGCTGACGCCCGTCGTTGCCACAGTGCGCGCCAAGCAGTCGGCCAACCCAACGGCATGGAACCACCAGCGCGCGGCGCTGCAGGCTGAGTTGCAAGCAAGCGGCGGCCGGCATCTGGTGGTGGTGCGTTATGGCCCACGCCACCACATCGACAACGAGTGGGTGTACAACGCGGCCACTATCGATCAGGCGCCGGTGGTCTGGGCCCGCGAGATGGACGAGGCGCACAACCGCGAGCTGTTAACTTACTTTGCCGACCGCCAGCCATGGCTGCTGGTCGTGGATCAAGACAGCGCGCCGCAGCTGCTGCCCTATCCCCGGCCTTGACGCAGACGCGGAAGGATGCGCGATGAACATCACGGTACGGTTGGGCGAACCTCTCTGGCGTGCAGCGGGTGTACGACGGCTCACAGTGGCCTTCGACGAGGCGGTGGTCAGCGTTGCCGATGTGGTGGGCCGGCTGACGGCGCTCTACCCGGCGTTCGAGGCAGCCTATCGCGGGGGCGGCTGGGGGCGCGGTATCCCCTACAACGTGTTTGTCAACGCGCGGCAAGTGCCGGCCGGCAAGGAACAAACGTGGCGGCTGGCCGATGGCGACACAGTCTACTTTTTCCTGCCTGCCGTGGGCGGCGGTGACGGCGCCGCCGCGGCCTTGCCACGCGCTTTTTACCTGCGCCCTACGCTGACGGTAGCGCGCGATCTGCTGGGTCGCCGACTCGTGCGCAGCCTTGGGGGGCACCGCCTGAGCGGACGCATTGTCGAGGTTGAGGCGTACATCGGCGAGGACGACCTGGCGAGCCACGCAGCGCGCGGCCGCACCGAGCGCAACCGGGCGATGTACGGCCCTGGCGGCCTGGCCTACGTGTACTTGATCTACGGCGTGCACCACTGCTTGAACGTGGTCACCGAGCAGGAGGGGTTCCCGGCTGCCGTGCTGATTCGCGCCATTGCGCCGGAGGAGGGTGTGGCGATCATGCAACAGATGCGACAGGGACGTGCGGCACACTTGACCGACGGGCCGGGCAAGCTGTGTCAGGCGTTGGCCATCGACCGGCGGCTAGACGGCCATGATCTGACGCTGGGCCACGCGCTGTGGCTGGAGGTCGGTGATCCGCTCCCCGACGCGCAAGTGGTTGTGACCCCGCGCGTGGGCGTCGGCGGCGATCAACAGGCGCGCACGGTGCTTTGGCGGTTTGTGGCAGTCCAGCCACTAAGCGGCCCGACGCAAGAGGCTGCGCAGCTCGCGACGGCCGAGCAGCAGCGCCGCGCCGCCGTAGGCCAGCCCGCCCAGCGCCAGTCCCCCGACGGCGACCAGCCAGGCCGAGCCATCTCCCCAGCGCGCTAGAAACCACATCAGCGCGGCGGCCATGAACAGAGTCGCCGCCAGGCTGCGCACCAGAGTGTTGACCAGCAGTCTCCCTCCCACGCCGGCCAGCCGCGGGCGAATCAACCAGAGCAACATCAGCGTTTCTAACGTGGTGGCGATCGTGTTGGCCAGTGCCAGGCCGCCGTAGGCCAGGGGACGCAGCAGCAACACGCTCAAAACGATGTTGACGGCCATAGCGCCGATGCCGATTTTGACGGGGGTCCAGGTGTCGTGCAGCGCGTAGAAGGCGCGGGTGATCACTTCCAGCAGGCTGTGGGCCACCAGGCCGAAGGCGAAGAAGCTCAAGGCATAGGCGGTCATGTTGGTCGACTGCGCCGTGAACTCGCCGCGCTGGAAAAAAACCTCGATCAACGGGCGGCGCAGAATCAGCAGGCCGGCCGCAGCCGGCAGCGTCAGCCACAACACGGCCCGCAACGCGCCGTTCAGGGTGCGGCGCAGCAGCTCGGTCTGGCCTTGCGCCGCTTGCGCCGACAAGGTGGGAAACACGGCCGTGGCAATGCCCTGGGCAACAATGCCTTGCGGCAAGAGCATCATCAACCAGGCGTAGTTGAACGCCGACAAACTGCCGGGAGCCAGCCGCGAGGCCAGGTTGGCGTTGATCAAGAAGTTGATCTGCACGGCGGCCAGGCCCAACACGCGCGGCCCCATCAACCGGCCGACCTCGCGCACGTCGGGGTTGTCCACGCCCAGGTGCGGCGTATAGCGCGGACGGCGGCGCAGCAGGGCCGGGATCTGCACCAAGAGATGTAGCGCTGCGCCGGCGACCACCCCCAGCGCCAGGCCGATCACGCCCAAACGCGGCGCCAGCAGCCAGGCGGCCGCAATGATTGCCAGGTTGTAGACCACCGGCGCCAACGCCGGCGCCAGAAAGTGCTGGAAGCTGTTGAGGATGCCCATCACGATGCCGCTGAGGCCGAAGATCACCGGCGTCACCAGCATGATGCGCATGAGCGTGACGGTAAAAGCCTGCTGTTCTGGGGCAAAGCCGGGTGCGATCACGTAAGCCACCAGCGGCTTTGCCAGCAACGCCGCGACGATCGCCAAGGCAGTCGTCACGAGCAACACAAGGTTGCTGACCGCGCTGGCCAGGCGCCACGCCGCCAGGTAGCGTACGTCGCCGCTGCGGGCCAGGCTGGCGGTAAAGGTCGGAATAAAGGCCGATCCCAAGGCGCCCCCGGCCACCAGGTAGAAGATGAGGTCGGGCAGGCGAAAGGCCGCCAGGTAGGCGTCGAGCTCAGCGCCGGTGCCGAACTGCGCGCCAATGACGACCTCGCGCAGCAAGCCGAGCAGGCGGCTAACAGCAAAGAGGATGGACACAAGCCCGGCAGCGCGGGCCAGTTGGTGTCGACTGGCAACCATAGACCGTGATTAACGAAACCCGCGCGAGCCGCCGCCGCCGCTGCTGCGTGAGCTGCTCGACCGGCTGGAACTGCTCGAGCGGCTAGAACTGCTGCGGCTGGAGCTCGAGCTGAAGCTGCGGCGCGACGAGCTGCTGGAGAAACGCGTGCTGCTGCCGGAAGAGCTTCGGACCGCCCTGTCCATGGCGTCGAGCGTGGAACGACCATCGCCGGCTGCCGTGCTCAACGTGCGTCCCAGGCTCAAGCTGGCCTGGCTGAGGGAGGCGCCCATCTGCCGTGAGAGGCCGCTCAGGGACAAGTCGCTGGCCGCCGCCGGCTGGCCTGCGGGGCCGGTCTCGTTCGTCATGGGTGCGGGCCGCGCCGAAAGCAGTTGTCCGGAGCCGCTGCCGCTGCTGGGCTGACCAGTGTCGCGCCTTGACACCACCATTGGCCGCGTCCACGCGGGCATCTGCGCGCCCAGGCCCTCGGCGTCGCGCAGCACCACATCCTGCACGTCCATGGCCACGGCGTAGGCGAAATAGCGGTCCATGATCTCTTGCGCCTCGGTCTGGTTGCCATAGTCCTTTAGGTTGAGCAAGTAGCGACGAAAAGCGCGCCATTTGGCCATCTCCAGCGCGCCGGCCGGGCTGCGACGCGGCATCCAGCGGCTGGCAAAGATCCAGGCCATGCCCACCAAGGTGAGGGCCAACCCCGGAGCCTGCGCGATCACGCCCCACTGCGCCGTATACACGCACCCTGTCAAAAGCAGCAACAGGCCCAGCAACAGAATCCCCTGCCCGAAGCTGCGCCACTGCTTGACCACTTGGGCAGGCGCGACGCTGAACAAGGGGGCTGCTTCCTGGCCCATTTGCTCGTAGACGTCGGGCAGCGCCGCCTGCAGTGGCTTGGCCAGATCGTCCAAGTCGCGACGCGAGTTGACGGGGATGGCCAGCGCCAGCTGGTTGTAGAGCCGAACCAGGTGCGGGGGGATGGCGACGCTGCGGCCATCGGGCGTTTCGATGATCTGGCCGTCGTTCACCATCTCGTTCCAGTTGCGTCCTACCTTGATCCGCGGCGTCATCTGGATGCGCAGCAGGCCCAACGTAGCCAGATGAAACAGCGAAGCCAGCGCGCCGTCGGTGGAAGGCCGCTCATCCAGCAGGTAGGCGACAATGCCGGGCGCCAAGTCGGACGGCGGTTCGGCGATATACTCGGCCGGCAGCGGCACCGGCTCATCGCGGCCCCAGCGATACCAGATCAGCAGCAAGCTGAGCAGGCCGCCGGTCAGGATGGCCAGGGTCAGGCCGCCCAACAAGACCTGGGTTCGGGCGCGTTGAGCGCGCGCAGCCTGTGCGGCACGGCTGGCAGCCTCGATGTCCTGCTGCCACTGCGCCTTGGTGGCTGTGGTAGCCGTCGCGGGCAAGGCGACGCTGAAATGCCAGGGGACGTAGGAGGTGATGGGGCTGGGTGGCAGCAGCAACAGCGAGTTGTCGGCCTGGGGCTCCGGGCTCAGTGTTGCCCCGTTGATGGCAACATCCGCCGGCTCGACGCCGGGTGGCAGGTGCAAACGCACGCTGGCCGCCTCCACGGCGACATCTTGCTCGTCGAAGACAATGTTCCAACTGAACACCTGGGCATCGTCCTTGACCTCCAGCGCGCCGAGCAAGCGGTAGCGCAGGCGGAAGGTGGCTTCTTCCCCCTGCACCAACGCCGGCGTCGTCCAAACGACCGACGTTGCGCCCGCCAGGTATTCATCTGTCTTGACCACGTCGTAGGTCGGGTCGTAGCTCACCCAATCGGGCGCACGCGGCGTCTGGTCGACCGTGTAGCAGTAGTCGCAGGCATCGTCGCTGAGCGTATAGGACTGATCGCCTTCCAGCACGAGGACGTCTGTCACCTCGTCCAGGGCGACGTGTTTGATCGTGTGGTAGCCCTGGCGCAGCGCACCCGCTTCTACGACGATCGTATGGCGCTCCTCCAGCGTCACTGCGCCATCGGCGGCGATGACGATGTCAGTGTCGAACTGCCGATAACGATAGGCGAGCTCGGCGCTGTCCTCGGCGACTTGCCAGGGCTGTGGCGCGGCGGTCACCAGCTCAGGCGGAAACCCCACCTGCACTTGTAGCGCGACACCGTCCGGGATTGAGCCGTTGCTGGTGAAGACAACCTTGCCGTCGGCGATCTCGAAGGCGGCGGGCTGGCCAAAGGCGGCGGCGCTCAAGTCCTGCGCGAGCGGCGGTTGACCCGTTGCCGGGTCGTCCGGCAAGATGACGGTGACCTGGCTGGCCAAAACCGGCACGCCGCTGCGATCCGCAGGGACCGCGCGCCACTCCAGCAGGTTCTGGTCGGGGTAGACCCACAGCCCCCCAACGACGGTATAGGCCAGCGTAAAGGTGCGCACATCGCCGGGACGCGTGGGGGAGAAGGTCCAATCGACGTAAAGGTTGTCGCCCTCGTATTGCGTGGTGAACGTGCCTGGGCCGGCGCCGCCCGCGCGCAAGGCTTTGTCGTCCTCGTAGACCTGCACGTCGTCGATGCGGGTCGTGTAGGCAAGCGGAATCTCGGCGAAGGCTTGGGTAAACTGGCCATCGAAGCGGATCTGCTGTGTCTCACGCACGACGAACGTGCCGTCGGGCTGGATGGCGAGGACGACATCGTAGCGGTCATAGGTCACAGGCGGCGTAGCTTGGGCGGCAACGCGAGGCGCAAGCGCAGCGATGCCCAACGCAAGACAGAGCGCGAGCACATGGAAACGTTGGAGCATTGGGTCAGAGTTCCTTCGTGACGGTTAGCCTCTCGGTGAGGTCATATCAACAGGACGATCTTGCCGAACTGGCGTCGCTCGGCCATGTATTGCTGGGCGACGGCAGCCTGCTCAAGGGGAAAGGTGCGGTCGATCACCGGCTTGAGCTTGCCCTCGACCACCAGGGGCAGCAAGGTCATAAGCTCGCCGTAGGTGGCGCCGAACGAGCCGATTAGGCTGAGCTGCTTGCCGAAAAGTGACCAGAGGTCGGTCTCGCCCCAGCGGCCCGTGGTGGAGCCGCAGGTCACGATGCGTCCCATCGGCGCCAGCGCCGCAATGCTCTGTTTCCACGTGTCCGCGCCCACGTGCTCGAGCACCAGATCGACCCCGCGGCCGTCGGTCAGCTTGCGCGCGCGGCGGTCGAAGCGCTCCTGGACGTAGTTGATCACCTCATCCGCGCCCAGCGCTTTAGCCTTGGCCAGCTTCTCATCGCTGGACGCGGTTGCAATGACGCGGCAGCCGAAGAGCTTGGCTACTTGAATCGCGGCCGACCCGACGACCGAGCCGGCGGCCAAGATCAGCACTGTTTCGCCTGTCTGGACACGGCCGCGCGTGACCAGCATGTGCCAGGCTGTGCCAAAGGCGACGGTAAACGCAGCCGCCTGTTCGTAGCTTAACTGCGGCGGCAGCACCAAAATGTTATGACCGGGCACGGCCAACAACTCGGCGTAGCCGCCGTGGCGTGTGCGGCCTAACACCTGCATGTGCGGGCAGAGGTTCTCGACCCCACGGCGGCACCATTCGCAGTGGCCACAGGAGACGTTGGCGGGCGGCAGCACGCGGTCGCCGACCTGCACGCCGCTGACGTTTTCACCCACCGCCACCACGTCGCCGGCCGCTTCCATGCCCAGAATGTGGGGCAAGGGAGGCCGCACCCCCTGTTCGCCCTCGCGTGTGAAGATGTCCAGGTGATTCATGCCGCAGGCGCGCACGCGAATCAGCACGTCATCCGGCCCTGGCACAGGATCGGGGAAGTCTGTTTCGTAGCGCAACACCTCGGGGCCGCCCCGCTTATACATGACCACTGCGCGCATGCAGAACTCCGTAAGGTGGGAAAGAGCCAGGGGGCCGGTCGCGGCGCAAGAGAGCGACGGGGCCGGCGATGCACCGTGTTACTCCGCGATGAGCCGGAGCTGCACTCGACGCAACTTCCCGCGGTCGAACTCGCCCAGACGCTCCGGTCCAAGCGCTACCAGCTCGTCGTGAATGCTGCGAGCCGCAGCGCGCAGGCCGGCCACGTCCAAGGTCTGGCACACGGGCGGCAGATGCTGCAAGCGTGGCAGCCCGCGCCGCAACATCTTGACCGCGCCGCGGTAGTTGCCATCTTCGATATGATGGAAAGCGACGCCGATTTGCAGGATGCCCTGGTAGAGCTCGCGAATGGGCCGCTGATCTTCCATCCAGTGCTTCTCGAAGACGTCGTGCTGTCGGTAAAACTGGCCGGCGTTGAACAGGGCCACGCCTTGCAGGAACGCCTCGGATGGCCGGTCATCCCATCCCTCTGGGTAAGTTGCGGGAGGATCGATGTGCTGGTGGACGATCTGGGGCAGCTCCTCCATGAAGCGGGAGCGCGCCCAAACGTGGTCGCAGCCCGCCTGCCGCGCCGCCTTGAGGGCCTCCGTGTCCATGTGGCTGCCAAACGCGTAGATGGGGATGTGCTTCGATTGCGGCAGAGCTTTGGCGCGGCGCACCTCTGGCTGCCACTGCTCGGCCGGCAGCGCGTGCACGTCGATTAGGATGAGCGCCGGCCAGCGCTCCAGGCCCTGGCGAAATTCAGCGGCCGTGGCCGTCAATACCGGCTCGCCGCCCTGCTGGCGAATGACGTCGGCCAGGCGGGTGGCGAAGAACAGGTCGCTGCACAGGGCAAGGATCGGCGGCCGGGGCCGAGGGATATCAGACAAGGGCGCAGAGTTCATGGGCACAAGTCTATAGCAAGGGGCGTAGGATGCAAGCAAGCTGACTTCCCAAGTGGTAGCAACGACTGAAGTCGTGACTACGAAGGGGCGACAGCGGCCAGGTCGTCCAGCAGCGCTCGGGGAATCGGCAGGGCAGCGCGCGTTGTGGGGTCAACACAGCCCCATGTGGTGCGTGCCTGCGCCAGCAGCTCGCCATCGGCCGCGCGCTGGATGGTTGTGTGACGTGTCGCAGCGTGGGGCTCTGTGGCGACCAGCCAGGTCGTCACGCGCAGGGTGGTATCGGGCAGCGCCGGCTGGCGATATTCGATGCGGTGCCGACGAGCCGCCAGGGCAAGTCCGGCTGCTGCCAGGCGAGCTGTTGGCCAGCCGCCGGCCGCCAGGTGCTGCCGCGCAGCCTCTTCTACATAGTCCAGGTACGCAGCGTTGTTGACGTGGCCGGCGCTGTCCAGGTCGCGCCACTCCACGCGACGCTGCATGGTGAAGGCGTCCGGCGGCGGCTCGGCCGCAGGGAAGCGGGGACGAGGCTCCGGTTGGTCGCTCGGCCCCTCTGGAAAGAACGCCGCGATCAGCTCTGCCGGAATCACCGCCGGCCGACCGGTCGCTGCCTCCAGGAAAGCCCAGTCGGTATAGGCTGTGGCAACGACCTCGTTCGTCGCTACCCGGCGCAGCTCATAGGCGCGGCGTGAGCGCACGCGACGGAAGTCGGCCACCCAGGTCTTCACGGTCACCGCATCGTTCATACGCAGTTCGCCGCGCAGGTCGATGGACGTCTCGCGGATCAGCCACAAGCAGCCTATGGCCTGGTAGCGGGCCTGGTCATAGCCGGCCGCGGCCGAGGCGTCGAAAGCTGCGGACTCCATGTAGCGCAGGTAGTTGGCGTCACGCACAACGCCGTGGATGTCGCACTCAGCATGGCGCACGCGAAAGGTGCGCTCGTGTGTCAGGGGCATGGTGTGGGTTGGTTCTACGACTCGAAGCGTTGGATCTCCAACAGGTAACCGTTGGGGTCGCGCAGAAAGCAGTGATAGATGCCGTACTTCGGGTTGGAGGTGGATGGGTGCTCAAAGGCCACGCCCTGGCGGCGCAGGTAGTCGTACCAGGCATCCACCTGGTCGGTGACAAACGTGAGAATGATGCCTTGCGGCTGCTCGGGCGCGGCCGCACGCTGACAAAAGCCCAGGTAACCGTCGCGGCTGACCCGGTAGATGCGACAGTCACCCTGGTCGATGGCCAGCGGCAACCCCATGATGTCCTCGTAGAAGCGCGCCGTTGTCGCCAAGTCGCGCGTGTAAAGAAAGGTGATCTGCCGGTCAATCGGCGGCTGTGTCATTGTCATAAGGTAACTATTCAGGTGCCGGGCACTTGCGACCGGTTTACAGCTTGAGCCGGCTCTGCAGACGCCCTGGCCAGCGCAGCCTTAAGTGCCCGG
>DAOUBX010000246.1:0-16789 GCA_034432445.1 Anaerolineales bacterium | reverse complement strand
GGCACTTGCGACCGGTTTACAGCTTGAGCCGGCTCTGCAGACGCCCTGGCCAGCGCAGCCTTAAGTGCCCGGCACCTAGGGCTGAATAGTTACGAGAACGGTAGAATGGTTGATACTGTTGACTGCGTGGAAAGTCTTTGAAGTGCCGACGGAGAGACTCGAACTCTCACGGCCGTAAGGCCACCAGATCCTAAGTCTGGCGCGTCTGCCATTCCGCCACGTCGGCAATCAGATGGGAAGCACGGTGCGGCCGCAACTGCGAGCAGGTGAGGCATCGTTGGCGGACCTGCCCGATCAGGATGTGAAGAGCAAGCTGGATGTACCCCCGATTCTGTCGAGGCCGTCATCTGTCTCTCAGGCCGGCCGACCTGAGGCCGGTCCTAGCTTGCCGGGTGTGACCCGACTTTGCCGTCCCGGCTGCGACGAGACCGAACCCCACAGGGCCCGGCCCACTCGCCTTGCTCCCGGTTGCACGCTCGCCTAGCCGACGACATTACTGCCGCCGCTGGTGGGCTCTTACCCCACCGTTTCAGCCCTGACGAGGCTGCTGTGGACAGCAGCCCGCGCCGGGATTGCTTTCTGTTGCGGTTGTAGTCGCCATACCCTTGCGGCTATGGCGCCCTCACTTGCTGTTTCGTGAGGCAACCTTCTCACGCCCCGCAGAGGCGCAAGGGGGAGTCGGGAAGTTCCTCTGGCC
Organism: Anaerolineales bacterium; assembly: GCA_034432445.1. GTDB lineage: Bacteria > Chloroflexota > Anaerolineae > JAAEKA01 > JAAEKA01 > JANWYQ01. The sequence continues at coordinate 16,092 of DAOUBX010000246.1, read as the reverse complement.
ACCCGCAGAACGGACGACCAGCGACGGCGCTCCAGCTTGCCTTATCCTGTTGTCAAGGTGCTCCGCTACTGACGCTTCGGATTATACCATAGGGGGCGTTGAGAGCACAAAGAGCAGCGGCTGAGCCGTGACCGAGCCAACCGTTGCCCTGCCTTGGCCGGTCCGCACGCAGCACCCCAAAGTCGACCGACCGAGCTAGACAACGGCATTGCGAGCGGCGGCCTCTCACCCCGCCGCAACCACCGACGGGGCAGGGTTGACCTCGCGCGGGCCCTCGACCCACCACTGACCGTCGCGGCCAACCTCTTTCTTCCAGATGGGCACGATCGCTTTCAGCCGTTCGATGGCGTAGCTGCACGCGTCGAAGGTGCCTTTGCGGTGCGCCGCGGCCACGGCGATCACCACGCTCGGCTCACCCACCTCGATGCGGCCTATGCGGTGTACGATGCTGACGGCCTCGATCTGTGGCCAGCGCTCTTGCACCTCCGCGCCGATCTGGGCCAGCATCGCCTCGGCCATCTCGGCATAGGCCTCGTACTCCAGGTAATCGGTGTGTAGCCGGCCCTGCTCGTCGCCGCTGACCGTGGGCGGCGCGGCCGCGTACGGGTTGGCCAGGTCCGTCTCACCCCGCACCAGGCCGGCAAAGACGGTCACGGCCCCGCGGTTGGGCGCGGCCACGCGACGCGCCACATCGTCCAGCGAGAGCGGCGCCTCGGTGATCTCGAACTGCCGCGCCCCAGCCTGCCCGCCGCTCACCGGTGGAAACAGCCCTACCTCGTCGCCTGGCTGCAAGACCGTGGCGTCGTTGGCGTAGACCCGGTTGACCGAGGCATAGATCGCGCCGGCGGCGTGGGGCAGGCGGGGATACTCCGCCGCCAACGACCGCACCAAATCAGCCACCGTCGCGCCGGCCGGCAGGCTGCGGGTCAACGTCCCCGCGCCCACCGCCTGGCGCAGCGATGCGAAGAGTCGTACTTGAACGGTGATGGGATCAGTCATGGTTGGTGAACGGTGATCGGTGATCGGTGAACGGTGATCGGTAAACGGTGATCGGTATACGGTGATCGGTAAACGGTGATCGGTAAACGGTGATCGGAATTCGGATGCTCGCGTTGCTATCGTTTCTAGTCTGGCCTCGTTTCCTGCGTTTCCCTGCGTTCCCTCGTTTCCTGCGTTTCCCTGCTTTCCCTCGTTTCCCTCATTCCCCTTCCCCCTCCCTCCGCCACTCTCCGCTCTTGCCACCGCGCTTTTCCAGCAGGCGGATCTCGCCGATGACCATGCCCTTGTCCAGCGCCTTGGCCATGTCGTAGACCGTCAGCGCGGCGGCGGCGACCGCGGTCAGCGCTTCCATTTCGACGCCTGTCTGGCCGCGGCAGCGCACGGTCGCGGTGATGACGATGCGGCTCTGCGCTACGTCCGGTTGCAAGTCCACCGCTACCTGGCTCAGCAGCAGCGGATGGCAAAGGGGGATCAAGTCAGAGGTGCGCTTGGCGGCCATGATGCCGGCAATGCGCGCTGTGCCTAGCACATCGCCCTTGGGCGCGTCGCCGGCCACGATCGCGGCCAGGGTAGCCGGGGCCATGCGCACCTGGCCCGCAGCTATGGCTACGCGCTCGGTCTCGGCTTTGTGGCCGACATCGACCATGTGGGCTGCGCCGCGCTCATCCAAGTGGGTCAACTGCGAAGCGTGGTGCAGGGTGTCAGCAGGAAACTCAGAAGAACTCATAGGAACTCGCTTGGGCCGCTCAGGTCTGTCAGGCCGCCAGCCAAGAGTCGTCCAACAGCAAGACCGGCCGCTCGGCGCCGGCCGGCAGCACGCCAGCCGCCTGCTCCAGCACCAGCAGCCCATTGGCGCCGCTGACCGACAGCAGACGGCTGGAGGCCTGGCTGCCGGTGGAGACGGCCACGAAACGACTGCCGTCACGCAAGAGCGTTACACGGTGGAACTCGGGCCGCTCCGGATCGAGGCGGAACTCGTGGCCCAGCACGGCGCTGATCTGAGGAAGGCCGGTCGCCTGGTAGCCCAACATCCGCCGGATGGCCGGCCGAACGAAAAGCTGGAAGGTGACCAGCGACGAGACGGGGTTGCCGGGCAGGGCAAAGATGGGGCGGGCCGGCCGGCGCGGATCGATCTCGCCGTCAGCCCGGCGCGCAGGCAGGGTGGCGAAGGTCATCGGCTTGCCCGGCTTCATCAACACGCGGCCGAAATGCACCACGCCCCAGCGCGCCAGCAGCGGCTTGAGCAGGTCCAGCTCGCCCATGCTGACGCCGCCCGACGTGACCAACACATCGGCGACGGCCAGCCCGTCCGCCAGCCTCCGCTCCAGCTCCCCCGGCCGGTCACGGATGATGCCCAGGTCCAAGGCCTGGCCGCCGGCCTGGGCCGCGGCCGCCAGCAGGGTTTGGCGGTTGCTGTCGTAGATTTGGCCCGGCCCCAGCGGCTGGCCCGGCTCCACCAGCTCGTCTCCGGTGGAGAAGACGCCCACCACGGGGCGGCGGTGCACCGGCGCGCGATCCGCGCCCAACGAAGCCAGCATGCCCAGCTCGGCCGGACCCAGCGCCTGGCCAGCAGCCAGCACGCGCTCGCCAGCCTGGACGTCGGCGCCGATCGGCCGGATGCCCAGCCCAGGGCGCAGCGGCTGACCCGCGTGCGGTGTCACCCAGCCGTCCACCTCGTCGGCGCGCTCGACCATGACCACGGCGTCGGCGCCAGCGGGGATGGGCGCGCCGGTGGTGATGCGCACGGCTGTGCCCGGCTCGACGACGAGATCGGCCACGTAGCCCGCCATCTGCTCGCCGATCAATCGTCGCGGCGCGCTCCCGTCGGCTGCGCGCAGGGCAAAGCCATCCACCACGGCGGCCGGAAAAGGCGGCTGGGCAGCGGGGGCGTAGACGTCCTCTGCCAGCACGCAACCCAGTGCGTCGGGCAGCAGCGTCGAGACGGCCGGCAACGGCGCAACCTGGCGCAGGATGGTGGCCAGGGCGTCCTCGACCGCTACCATAGGATACGACGATTCACGCATGGCAATGGATTATACGGAAGGAATGGTGGGAGGCAAGTGAGAGGCGAGAGGTAATGGCTTCACTGCCGCAACAATCCATTCACCGCCCGGTCGCGCGAGTGCGCTGCCTTGCGCTCCGGCAGGCCGGGCTGGGTCATCCCCCCTTCATACTCAAACCCACCGTAGGCCGTCCAGCCGTCTAGCACCATCGGCACGGGGCCGCCGGCATCCACCCACAGTCCGTTGTAGCGCCGCGCAAAGTGCAGGTGGGTGGTGTCGGCCGCGCCGCCCTCGCAGCTAGGGCGGCCCACCGGGTCATCCTGAGCCAGGACCGCGCCCAGGGCCGGCTGATCGACGATGTGCAGGTATTGCAGCACCCAGCCGGTGCGCATGTCGCCGTCGCCGTCCAGGTCCAGCAGAATCTCGCCGGGCGTGCTGCGCACCACCACGCCGGGCGCGGCGGCCACGGCCCACGCCGGCGCGGGCACGCAGGTGCCGATCTGCGCGGTCTCGGGCACGAAGTCCAGCGCAGCCCAGCCGCTGCTGGAGAACCAGCCACCGTGCGGCCCGCCGGTCAAGTGCCACCACTCGCCAGGTTTCCACGGTAGGTGCAGCGGGGGCTGTTCCAGGCCGGCCGGCAGCACAGGGCCTGCGTCGAGCGCTGCCGGGTCGCCGAACAGCTTGCGATAGGCCGCGTCGAAGGCCGCCAGCCGCTCCGGTAGCTTGGCATAGGTGGTGTCGGCCGCCAGGGCGCGCTGCACGGCCACGGTGCCGGGGTTGAGGCCGGGCGCGCCGCGCGCCAGCGTGCCATCTTCAAAACGGATGGCCGTCTCGCCGCGGTCTTGCCAGCCGTAGAAGCCGGCGTTCAGCGCGCTGGCAGCCCATTCGAGCTGCGGCAGCAGGCCGGGCGCGCCGTTGGTGTGGCCCAGCGGATAGTCGGCAGCCAGGCCCTGCGGGTCGGGGTCTGTCACCCAGCCGCTGCCGGCCTCCATCATGGCCAGCAGCACGCGCGGCCCCACGCTGTAGCGCATGGCCACCCGCTCCACCACGTCGGCGCCGCTCCACTGTTCGCCGTTGCTGCCGGTCATCGTAAACTGCGCCAGCCGGCCGCCTTGCTCGGCCACGAAGGCGCGCAGGTCGAAATCGACATAAGCAGGGCCGTAAACTAGCTCGCTGTCGGGCAGCAACACCTGGTCGGGCGTGTTGCGGCCCGGCCGGTGCGGGATGATCAGCCCCTGGCCGATGGGCACCACGTCGGGGTTCTCGATGCGACTGAGCTTGACCAGCTCGTCCAGTGAGACACCGTAGCGCTGGGCCACGTAGCCCAGGTACTGGTTGGGCTTGAGGGTGCTGTATTCCAGCGCCAGGTCGGGCGCAACGGTGGGGCCGGGCGTGCGGGCGACTGGCGCGGCGGGCGTCGCAGTGTCTGTTGGCGTCGGCGTGGCGTCGGAGCGGGGCGCGGTGGCTGACGGGGTTGCAGTGGCCGTTGGCGCCGGCGCGGTGGGTGTGGCGGTGGCGGAGAGGCCGGCGGCCGCTTCGACAGCCGGCTCAGGCTGGCCGGCCGGCGGCTGGTTGCCTGTCAAGACAAAACGCCCCAGGACTACGCCTAGGGCGATGACGACGAGGAGCATGACAGGCAAGAGCCAGAGACGGTTGCTGTTCAAGGGCGTGCTTGGATGCGGGCGCTAGTCGAGAAGGAGGATACACAAACCAATGCAGCTATCGAGTTGGACATGCGGGTCGTGCGCTGGCGGCTATCGCCGGGGGCTGGGTCCCCCGGCTGGTAAACTGGGCCCCGTCAACGGGGCGTAGAGACGTGCTTGGCCGCTAGCCCGTTTGAACGGGCGCTGTTCTGAAGCCGGGAAACTTTATTCTTCACGTTGATACGCCGTCACTGCGAGGCGGAGTCGGCGAAGGCTGCGGCAAAGCGTTGTTCGATGAGCGCCTCCAGGCCCTGGCGGAAGTCGCCCCAACGCCGGATCAGGTCGCGCGCCAGCGGGGTCAGCACGGCGCCGCCGCCGCCCATCCCACCGATTTGGGTGTCCACCAGCGGCTGGCCCAGGTGCGCTTCCATCTCGTGGACGCGCTCCCATGCCAGGCGGTAGGGGATGTCGAGTTTCTGGGCTGCTCCGGTGATGGACCCGGCCTCGTCGATGGCCTGCAAGAGTTGCACGCGCCAATCGCTCAGCACGACCTCGCCGCCGATCTCAGCCCAGAAGTTGGATTTTGCGGTTAACATCAGTAGTACTCAGTATAAACGTTAGTCTCCCAAAACGTCTTGTAGTAATCGTCTCGGCTGCCTTTGCAGGCGCCGTCTAGCGAGCACTTGCCGGGGCAGGCGTAGTCCACGGCCTTGATGTAGGTGCAAATGTCCATCTTGTGGCAGGTGCGCGGGCCGCAAATCGGCTCGTGGTCGTAGAAGCAGCAGCTACGGCCCAGATGCCAGATCCACTTGTCGAACTCGAAGACGCTGACGCCGCTGTGGGCGATGACCCGGTCGCAGGCCTCGGAGACGACGCGGCGCACCGCGTGGTTGATCTCGTCGTCGACGCGCGCCTTCTGCTTGAGCGCAATCAACAGACCTGGATCGGTGACCTCGACGATGCCGGTGCGCAGAGCCACGCGCATAGCGTGGTAGTCCATGCACACCTTGAGATTCTCGGGGTCGTCCAGAGGCCAGACGCCCGCAGCATCAAGCTGGCCCACGACAAGTTGCGCCTTCTTGTCCAGAGGGTCTTGGAAAGCCGGTATGGCGCGCAAGCGGGCGAAGATGCCCTGAGGGCCGGCAATGCGGCCGCCGGCCGCGCAATAGAGGTTCATCGCCTCGCCCTCGTACTCGGTCAGCAGGACCTGCGCCACCTCGTGCAACTGCCGCAAACGCTCATCGACGCGATCCAGGGTGGAGGTGGTCGGATCGAAGTTATCGGACAACAGTGCGCGCAGCCGCTCCCTGTCGATGACAGCCATAGCCGCCGCCGAGCTAAACTCGTCGACCGAGCGCCGCGTGGCGCGCACCAGATAGTCCCATCCCCGGCACCAACGGCCATCGACAGTCCCCGCCAGGCTCTTCGTGTGTTGGCAGATGGCGATGACAAACGTCCAGTAGTTGGCCTCGCGCCGCGCCTCGGCCGGCGTTGCAGGCACAAAAAGGTACTCGTCGGGCCGTATAGTCTGCTGTCGCAACCGCTGGGCAATGGCCCGGCACTGCTCTTCGTTGACAGCGATCATAGTCCACTCGATGCTCTGGGGTCAACGGTCACGCGATTTCGCGTTGCCCCTCTGCCTGCCAGTTCACGGCGCGATCGCCGCTGCTGAGTAGCAGCGGTTGGGTGCGACGAATGATGGTATCGGCGTTGACCACGCACTTCGTGACTTCTGGCCGCGAGGGGATTTCGTACATCACATCTAGCAGCACGGACTCCAGGATCGTGCGCAACCCGCGCGCGCCGGTCTTGAGCTTGATGGCTTCGCTGGCGACGGCGTCCAGCGCGTCGGGCGTGAACACCAGCTCGACGTTATCGAGGCTGAGCAGGCGCTGGAACTGCTTCACCAGCGCGTGACGCGGCTCGGTCAGAATGCTGATCAAAGCCGCCTTGTCCAGCGGATCGACGCTTACGGTCACCGGCAAGCGGCCGACGAACTCAGGGATCAGCCCATACTTCATCAGGTCATCGGCAATGACTTGCTGCAGCAGCTGGGCCTTTTCTTGTTCAGGGTCTAGACGCTTGCCGCTGCCGGCGCCAAAGCCGATGCGCCCTGGCCCTTGCACGCGGCGCGCGACGATTTCTTCCAAGCCGGAGAAGGCGCCGCCGCAGATGAACAAGATGTTGCGCGTGTCCAGCTGGACATACTCTTGCGTCGGATGTTTGCGGCCGCCCTGTGGAGGCACGTTGATGACCGCGCCCTCGACCATCTTGAGCAGCGCCTGCTGCACGCCCTCGCCGGACACGTCTCGTGTGATCGAGGGGTTGTCACCCTGCTTGCGCGCAATCTTGTCGATCTCGTCGACGTAGACGATGCCCATCTGTGCACGCTCGATGTTCCACTCGGCGGCGTGCAGCAGGCCGACCAGGATGTTCTCCACGTCCTCGCCGACATAGCCGGCCTCGGTAAGGGTGGTGGCGTCAGCGATGGTAAAAGGCACGTCCAGGATGCGCGCCAGCGTCTGCGCCAGCAGGGTTTTGCCGCAGCCGGTAGGACCGATGAGTAGGATGTTGCTCTTCTGCAACTCGACGTCGGCGATCAGGGCGCCCGAGGCGATGCGCTTATAGTGGTTGTACACAGCCACAGCCAAGACCTTCTTGGCGCGGTCCTGTCCGACCACGTACTGGTTCAGGCGATCCACAATTTCCTTGGGCGAGGGCACGCGCTCGATCAGTGGTCGTTCAGCTCCCTCCTCGGGCGCCGGCTGCTCCTCGCGCAAGATCTCCGCGCACAAGTCTACGCAGATGTTGCAGATGTAGATGTTGTCAGGCCCCTGGATTAGGCGAAACACCTCGGCTTCGTCGCGGTTGCAAAAGGTGCAGTGAGCCATGCCTCCTACTTCCCGTCCTCGTGCGCTTTGACGATGTCACTGGTGTCGCCGACTACCTGATCCACCAGGCCGTACTCCTTGGCCTCCAGCGCCGTCATCCAGCGGTCGCGATCGAAGTCCTCCTCGATCTGCTCGGGCGTCTGCCCTGTGTGTTTGGCCAGGATGTGGAAGAGCTGTGTCTGCACGCGCTCGAGCTCCTTGTACTGGATGCGGACATCCGGCGTATAGCCCTGTGCGCCGCCGCCGGCGGGGTGCATGTGAATGGTTGCGTGTGGTAGAGCGAAGCGCTTGCCCGGCCGGCCGGCAGCCAACAGCACGGTGCCCATGCTGGCTGTGACGCCCACCGCCCACGTGCTGACCGGCGCTTCGATCATCTGCATCGTGTCGTAGATCGCCAACCCGGCGTAGACAGAGCCGCCCGGCGATGTGATGTACATCTGAATGTCCCGCTCGGGGTCTTCACGGTTGAGATAGAGCAGCTGCGCAACGATCAAGTTGGCGATCTGATCGTTGATCGGCGTGCCCAGAAAGATGATGCGCTCGCGCAACAGCAGCGAATAGATGTCGTAGGCGCGCTCGCCCCGGGCGGTGGTCTCGATGACCATAGGAATCAGTGAGTAAGGGGTGTGATCGATCACGGTGTACTGTACTCCTCAGCGTGGTACTTGAGATGTCAATTGCGTTAAGTGTCAGATCAAACCGCGGCAGTCTCGCCGGTGCCGGCGGCGGGCTCCTCGGTCCCTTGCGCTTCGACCGCGGCAGCACCCGCAACCTCTGCCTCGGCCGGGACCTGGGACACAGACTCTGCGCCAACGGCAGGCGCCGCTTCGGTAGCAGTGGAGGGGGGAGGCAGCTCTGGCGCCTTGCCTTCAGCAATCGCCACCAGGCGCTCAATGGCCTTCTGGCGCAGGATGCCCTCGGCGATGCTGGCGCGCACACCCGGCGACTCTAGCAGGCTGCGCATGCTCTCGGCTGCATCTCCGGCATCGGCCAATAGATTTTGCATGGCCTCGGTGATCTCGTCCTCGCTCACCGTAAGACCCTCAGCAGCAGGAATGCGCTCCAGGAAGAGATCAGCGCGCAAGCGACTCTCGGCAGGCCCCTTCAACTGAGCACGGAATTGCGCCTCGCTTTGGCGCATGATGCGCAAGTAGTCGTTGAAGGGAATGCCCGCGCGCTCGATGTTGCGCGTTTGCTCCTCCACCAGGCGCTGCAAGCTTTCCTCGAGCAACACCGGCGGATACTCGATCTTGGCCCCTTCCAGCATCTTGCCGATGACCTCATTGGTGTACTCAGCATCGGCGTCGGCCTGGCGGCGGGCAGCGATGCCCGCGCGAATGCTGGCCTTCAACGCCTCCAGCGAGTCGTAGTCGCCCACCAGAGCGGCGAAGTCATCGTCCAGAGCCGGCGTTTGATGGCGCTTGACGCTCAGGATTTCGGCCTCGAAGTGCGCCGTCTTCCCGGCGCGATCAGACGGCCAATCGTCGGGGTAAGTCAGGTCAAAGTCCAGGCTGGCGCCGGCGTGCTGTCCGACAAACTGGCTGTCGAAGCCGGGCGGGAAGTCCTGGTTCTCGGGCTCCAGCACCAGCTCGAACGCCTCTTCGTCGATGATCGTAGCGTCGTCGATGCGACCAACCAGCTTCAGGGTCAACAGATCTCCCATCGCCGCAGGCTCGTCTTGCACAGGCTCCCACTCTGACTGCCCTTGTTGCATGCGGATGAGCTCTTGCTGCACTTCTTCGTCCGTGACTTCAATCTGTGGGCGCTCCAAACGCAGGGAGCGGTAGTCCCCGAGGTCGACCTCCGGCGGCATGGGCAGCGTCACCTTGAAAACAAGGGGATCGTATGTCACATCCTCGAGCGCGCCCGGAGCAATCGGTTGTAGCCCTGTCTGCTCGAGCGCGTCGTAATACACTTTGTCGCCAATGTCTTCAACGACTTGTTCGTACAGCGCCTCTTTGCCGTAGGTGCGTACCACGGCGGCGTAGGGCGCCTTGCCCTTGCGGAAGCCCGGAATGTTATAGCGTTGCGAGATCTTCTTGGCCGCTTTGCGCAGCGCCTCCTGGACCTGCGCCTCATCGGGCTCAATCGTCAGCGCAATCTGAGAATTTGGCAAACGCTCTGTTGTGACTTTCAAGGTTTTGGTGCTCTCCTTTCCAAAAGACAGAAGGGCCGGCCCGCCCGCCAGCGTCCGGCGCCTTGTACAAGCGGCCGAATTATAGCATACGTTCCTGCAAATAGCCTAAACTAAAGGCGTTCAAACCCGCTTGACAAGGCTATGGTCTGCGCTATAATTGCGGTCACTTCTCATCCCGCATGTTGGTTACGACCAACAACAGTAGTTCACAGCAGTTCTTTGTAAGGCAAGGAGGATCAGATCATGGACAGAAGAGGTTTCTTGGATCTGGCAGGCAAGGGCGCCATCGGGGCTGCGGCCTTGGGCCTGGTGGGATGCAGCACGCAGCAGGCCGCCCCCACTGCAGCCGCCGTGGCCGACGCCGCCAGCCAGATCGCAAAAGAGGCCGCCAGCGACGCGGCGTTGCCCACGCTCGACTGGCAGATGGCGACCAGTTGGCCGCCGGCGCTGGACACGATTTTCGGCACCGCCCAGCTATTCACCGAGCGCGTGGCCGCCTTGACCGGCGGCAGGTTCAAGATCACCCCACGTGCAGCAGGCGAGCTGGCCCCCGGCTTGGAGGTGCTGAACGTGGTGGAGCAGGGCGCCGTGCCCATCGGCCACACGGCTTCCTACTACTACCTGGGCAAGAGCCCGGCCACGGCCTTCGGCACCACCGTGCCCTTTGGCCTCACGGCGCGCCAACAGAACGCATGGCTGTACGAAGGCGGCGGTTTGGACCTGCTCCAGCAGCTCTACAAGGATCGCTTTGGTGTGATCCAGTTCCCCGCCGGCAACACCGGCGCGCAGATGGGCGGCTGGTGGAAGAAGGAAATCGAAAAACCGTCCGACCTGCAGGGGCTCAAGGTGCGCATCCCCGGCCTGGGCGGCCAGGTCATGGCCAAGCTGGGGGCCACGGTGCAAGTGCTGGCGGGCGGCGAGATCTTCCAGGCCCTGCAGACCGGCGCCGTCGACGCGGCCGAGTGGGTGGGCCCCTACGACGACGAGAAGCTGGGCTTGAACGACGCCGCCACCTATTACTACGGCCCCGGCTGGTGGGAGCCCGGCTCCGCGCTGGAGGTGCAAATCAACCTGGCCGAGTGGAACAAGCTGCCGGAGCTTTACCAAGTTGCGATCCAGACGGCAGCGGCCGAGTCTAACCTGCTGATGCTGGCGCGCTACGACGCGCGCAACAACGCCGCCCTGCAAAGCCTGCTTGGCAAGGGCGTGCAGCTGCGCGCCTTCAGCAACGAGATCATGCGCGCCGCCGAGGACGCCGCCAACGCGCTCTACGACGAGTTCTCCCAGAAAGACGCTGACTTCAAGTCCATCTACGAGCAGTGGAAGGGCTTCCGCGACACCCTGCAGCAGTGGCACAGCGCGATCGAGACCGTCTACATGAGCTACGTGGCGACGAAGTATCAGTAAGCCGAAGACTGCATAGGGAAGAAAGGAAAAGAAGGAAACAAGGGGACTCGCCAGTTCTCCCTGTTCTCCCTCTTTTCCTTCCTTTCCTTCGTTTCCCCCTTTTCCCCTTCCTCTCCTCACCCCCCCAACCCCACCAACCATTGCACCGTCTGCGGGAAGAGCATGACCACGATCAGGGCGACGATCTGCAGGGCCATGAAGGGTAGTGCGCCCTTGTGGATGTCCAGGGTGTCTACCTCAGGCGGGGCGACGCTCTGCAGGTAGAACAGAGAGAAGCCGACGGGGGGCGAGATGAAGGCCATGTTCAGGTTGACGGCCATCATCACACTGAACCACACCAGATCGATGCCCAGCGCCTTGGCGGCCGGCACGAAGAGGGGCATGACGATGAAGCAGATCTCCAGAAATTCCAGGTTGATGCCCAGGAGAAAGACAGCGATGTTGGCGACGATGATGAAGCCCCAGAAGCCGCCCGGCAGGTTGGTCAAGAAGTTCGTCACCCAGCGCTGACCGCCCAGGCCGTCGAACACCAGGCCGAAAAACGTGGAGCAAAACAGGATCATCAGCACCAGGGCGGTGATGTTGGCTGTGGAGCGGGCTGCTCCCTTGATCACCTTGACGTTGAAGTTGCGGTTGGCCGCAGCCAGCAGGCAGGCGCCGGCCGCCCCCACCGCGCCGGCCTCGGTCGGGGTGGCGATGCCGGCGAAGATGCTACCCAGCACGGCGAAGATCAGGAGCACCGGCGGCAGCACCGCTACCAGGCTCTGCCGCACCAGCGCCGCGCCTTGGATGGTGCGCGCTTCCGGCGGCAGGGCCGGCGCCATCTGCGGCCGCAAGAAGGCGATGACCAACACGTAGAGCGCATACAGACCGGCCAGGATCAACCCGGGGATCAGGGCTCCTAGAAACAGGTCGCCGACCGGTACGCCCACGGTGGTGCTGAGGACGATGAGCACCAGGCTGGGAGGTAGAAGCTGAGCCAGTGTGCCGGAGGCAGTGATCACCCCGGTGGCCAGCTTGTGGTCGTACTTGTAGCGCACCATGACGGGCAGGGCCAGGATGCCCATCACGATCACGGTGGCCGCCACCACGCCGGTGGCTGCGGCCAGCAGGGTGGCCACGACCACCACGGCCAACGCCAACCCGCCGCGCAGCGGTCCGAAGAGGATGCCGATGGTGGTCAATAGTCGCTCGGCCAGACCCGATTTTTCAAACACCGCGCCCATGAAAACAAAGAAGGGGATGGCCAGCAAGGTGAAGTCGGACATGGCACCGAACCAGCGATTGGGCAAAAGGCGCAACAGCCGGATGTCGAAGGCGCCCAGGGCCAGGCCGATAAGGAGGAAGATAACGGCCGTGCCCGCAAATGAATAGGCCACCGGATAACCGCTGAGGATCAAAACCATGAAAAGGCCGAACATGATCATGGCCACCCATTCGTATCCCATTTGCATCCTCCAGTCCTAGAGCTTCAACGCAAGCGCCGGACAGCCAACCTGCGGCTGTCTGGCGCTCTATTCGATGCGCAACGGCGCCTCCACTTCGGCCAGGTGACCGGGCCGAATGCCCTCGATGTTGCGGTAGACGGCGACCAGCTTAATAATCTCGGCGATGGCCTGCAGCAGCAGGGTGACGAAGGCCACCAAGATCATGGTCTTGATGGGCGCGCGCGGCAGGCCGCTTGGATCGGGCGACACCTCCCACATGCCCCAGGTGCCGTTGGGTCGCCGGCCCCACGAGGTGAGCACCGGGTTGACCGTCACCCACAAGGCGATGATGGTGAAGGGGAAGAGGGCGATGGCATGGCCGATGAGGTCGATCAACGCTTTACGTTTTTGGCTCTGCTTGCCAAACCAAAAGTCCACGCGCACGTTGATGTTGTGCTTGAGGATGTAGGCGAAGCCAAAGAAGAAGACCAGCGAATACAGATACCACTGCAGCTCGATAACTGCGTTGGAGGTCAATCGCACGCCCACAAAACGGCCCACATAGCGCAGGACCACGTTGGCGAAGCCGATAACCAGCAGCACGATGACAATGTACATCGACAGGTTGCCGAAGAACTCGGTCAGCCGGTCGATGCCGCGCACGTAGGCTTGCAAGAACCTCTTCATGAACTTTCCTCCTCCTCTCTTTGGCTACGAACAAGGACGACAGGGACGGGGGAACGGCGCACCACCTGTTCGGCCACGCTGCCCAGCAGCAGCCGGCGCAGGCCGGTCAGCCCATGGGTACACATGACAATGGTGTCGGCGCCTTCGCCGGCAACCGTTGCCAGGATGGCGGCGGGCACGGAGGCGTGGCTGAGGGTCAGGGCGTTGACGGTGAAGCCCTGGCCCGCTAGCTCAGCTTCCTGCTGGCGCAAATAGGCGGCTGCGCTTTCGGCTTCGCGCTGCTGAAGCTGTGTTTCGGCGTCGGGCAGCTCAGCGCGCATCTCCGCCTCCCAGGTGATGGGCCCGACGACATGTAACAGAGTGATGTGACTGCCGAAGCGCTCCGCCAGGGCCTTGGCATAGGGCAAGGCTTCCTCGGCGCGCGGGGAACCATCCAGGGGGATCAGGAGGTGTTGGAACATGGCAACGCTCCTGGCCAGCGGGGCTGGCGCTCAGTTGTCGGCGTACAACGGCAAACGGGCGAGGTTGTTGTGGGACGAACGAGGCAATTATAGCGCGCAACAGGTAGACGCGCAACTGTATGGACGGCGCGCTGCCGGGGTTGCTGCAGCGGTCGGCAGGACGCAGCAGCCGCACCTCTACAGGGCGCGCAGCAGCTTTGCGCCGAAGGCCGCCGGCTCGCTTCTGGCGATGACCAAGTTGCTCGCGCCGTGCCAGGCGAGGAAGTCGCGCATGGCGGCGGCGACGCCGGTCACCAACTCGTCATCTGGCTCGACGCTCGGCTCCAGGTACAGCGCATTGAGAGTCAAGACGCCCGCCTTGCGGTCCAGCTTGGGATCGAAGCGCCCCACCAGGCAATCCCGGTGCAGGATGGGCAAGCTGAAGTAGCCGTAGACGCGCTGCGCAGCGGGCTTGTAGCATTCCAGCACCTGCTCGAAGCCCCACAGCTTCTGATCGCGGTCCGGCGCCCAGAACAAGGAGTCGAAGGGCGCCAGGAAGGTGGTGCGCTCGGCCTGAATCTCCCCGTCGGCCGCGCGTTGCAGCAGTGCCAGGTTGTCGCGGTGCACCAGCCACGGCTTGACGCCCTGCGTCGACTCGCCACGAATCTCGACCAGCGTGCCGTCCTTGACCAGGGCCTCGACCTCGGCTTTGGCCGGCGTGGCGCGCATGTAGGCGTAAAAGGTCAGGTGCCGCCGTTCGCACACGCCCAGCGCCAGCGCCGCCTGCTCCAGGCAGAAGCGCCGTCCGGCTGCGGCCGAAACAGGTGCGGTATCCACCCAGGCCGGCAGCACCCGCTCTTTGACGTCGTACACGCGCTGGAAGTTGACGCGCTCCGCCACCATCAGGTCGCCCCAGGCGAACAGCGCCTCCAGCGCGATCTTGGGCGGCTTCCAGTCGTACCAGGGGCCGCGCTGTGGGCCGTCGTACTCTAGATCGCCCACGCGCAGCGCGCCGTCGGCGCGCACGCGGGCCAGCACCTGCTCGACGAGCTCTTGGTTGCCCTCTTGGCTCAACCACTCATGAAAGACGGGGTTGTAGCTGTAGCGCGCATCGGTGCGCCAGCGGTGGTAGCGGTAGTGCGCCAGGGGGATGATGCTGGCGGCGTGGCCCCAGCCCTCGTAGAGCATGCGACCGTCGGCGGCGTACATCAAGCGGTTGCAGTCGGCGATGTCGTACGCGCCCAGCCGCGCCCAGAACGTGAGGTAGTGGGCGCGGTTGACCACCTGCAGCGTGTCGATCTGCACGTAGCCCAACGCGGTCACCAGGTCGACCATGGCATCGGGCGTGGGGGTGGGGGCAGCGCCCAGAGGCGCGGTGAGGCGCTGCGTGTGCAGCGTTAGCGCTCTAAGGGCAGAGAGTGGATAAACAGTTGTGGCAGGCTTTTTCGTCATGAGAGGGTCTGGGTGCGACCGGAGGACCAAGATCCGTTGTGCCTCACCTACGCCGTGAAATCGATCTCTGCGGCGAGTGCCGTACCGTTCATCCGGCCAGGATAACTGAGCCAATCCATGGCAATGTTCAGCTCACGAACGAGGTCAGATGCCGCGATCTTCGTTCCGTCATCCAACTCCACCGTCTCAGTCGTATGAGCATCCTTGATGAGGGTGAGATCGTAGCCCCGATCCAGAGCGCCATAGGCCGTGGCGCGAACACACCAGTTTGTGGCAGCGCCAGCCAATATGATGTGCGTAGCGCCAAACCGAGCTAACGTTTCTTCCAGAGGTGTCTGTTCGAAGGATGAGTTGAAGCGCTTGTGGATCTGCATTTCACCTTCTGCCGGCGACAATTCTGGCACCAGTTGCCAATCAGGGCTGCCAAAAACCAACTCGTTGTCTGAGTGCTGCACCCAAATGACCGGTATCCCTTGACTGCGCGCTTTTTGGACGACCATGCGGATGTTGTGGATGATCCGAGGAGCATCCCAGACAGTTCGCATGACTCCGGCCTGAACATCGACGACCACAAGGACCGGCTTGTTGCCTGCGCGAATTGTTGCCAATTTTCTATCTCCAATACTAGATGACCTTGACGTCTTGCCAGAGAGGGCGAACGCATCACGTTTTGCTGCGGCTCAACGGAGAGAGGCCCGCATTCTGGCACTGAGGCAAAGGAAAGGTCGTCTAGCCGCAACTATTCAGCCCTAGGTGCCGGGCACCTAAGGCTGCGCTGGCCAGGGCGTCTGCAGAGCCGGCTCAAGCTGGAAACCGGTCGCAAGTGCCCGGCACCTGAATAGTTACGTCTAGCGTAACTGCTCAGCCCGGTGAATGGAACACCTGCACTTGCATCGCAGGTGCAAGTGTTCACCGCGTCTGACAGCACGACACCTGCGCCTGCGCCGACGAAGCCTTAAGGAGCGAAGCGACTGGTGGGCCGCAGGCGAGGTGCAGGTGAGCGGCC